>CALGLR010000116.1 GCA_937959395.1 uncultured Flavobacteriaceae bacterium
ATTGATTTCCTCGATAAAATAATGTATTTTTAGTATTCAAATCTGGGTGGTTTTTAAAAGTGAAATATTTGATCTTAGATACTTAAATATAACGCTTTACACTCAGATTTCTTTTATTTCAATGAATTTTTCGGGTTAAAGTTATGACTTACTCATACGAACACCCCTGTAGTCCCCTCGAGGGGACATTTACTCATATGTAAATTAGAATAGAACAAAAGATTGGTGTTCCTTAAAGGGGGCATTTGCTTACTCAAATATATTGTTTCGGTAAATACTCGATTGAGTGATGTCCCCTTGAGGAATTATAGGGGTGTTTTCAACAAGAATTCAGAATTATTAACTTCTAAAACATCATTAATACTATTTCGATGAATGGTAGTTTAGGGTTGTGGCTTACTCTTACGAACACCCCTATGGTCCCCTCGAGGGGACATTTACTCATATGTAAATCAAAACAGAAGAATGGCATTCTCATGAGAACATTTGCTTACTCAAACTTATAATTCCAGTAATTTCCCGACTGAGTGGTGTCCCCTTGAGGGGATTACAGGGGTGTTTTCGAACTATAATAGTGTATTCAACATAATACTAATCATCCTTCAACTCATTAACCTTCTCCTTAATCACTAAAAGTACATTAAACAAATCATCTTTAACTTCTTCATTTGTAAATCGTAAAAAACGAACACCCTGTGCTTCTAATTCTCCTTGTCGTTTAGCATCTTCTAAAAAACGGTGATCGTGAATACTGCCATCTAATTCAATAACCAAACCAATTTCATGACAATAGAAATCTACAATATAATCTAACATAGGAACTTGTCTATGAAACTGAACTCCCAAAGAACGCTTCTTAATTTTTTGCCATAATAATATTTCAGTTTGCGTACTATTTTTTCTTAGTTGCCTCGATAATAATTTTAAATCTGAACGGTATGGAATTATTTTGTTTGGCATTGAAGTTTCTTGTTATTATTTTTTACTCTTTATTCTGTTTTCTTTCTTACTCTTATGAACACCCCTGTAGTCCCCTCGAGGGGACTACAGGGGTGTTTTCAATGTAAAGATTAAAAATTAAATTTATAAGTAGCTCCTACTAAGAATTGAATCCCTTGAACTGGTGTATTTTGCCATTTTGTATATTCTTTTCCTAATAAGTTGTTTCCTTTGACAAAAGCAGAAAAACGATCATTAATATGATATCCTAAGTTTGCATTGGCATCTAAATACCCATCTAGTATGATAACAGTTGGTTCTTGCAACGTTATTCGTGCATCAAAAAACTGATCTTTACGCTGTCCAACATAAAAGAGATTAGCTCCAGTGAACCATTTTTCTGTAATCTGATAATCTAAAAACACGGATGCTTTAAGGTTTGGAAGATTCCATGCTTCTTTTTCATTATCTGAACTATATCCAAAATAGGCGCCTTCAATACCTAATGTAAAATTTCGGTTAACATCTGCGCTTAATTCTCCACCTACAGTAAAAGTAGATACGGTATCGTAAACAATACCGAAAGAATTACCAAACGTATAATCTTCATCTAAAGCAAAAATGGCATTGTTTACAAAAAGTGACTTTCCTTTCTCAGACTTAATTCCTCCACTTACTTTATAACTCATCGCTGTAGATATTTTTCCTTTTAACCCCACAGAAGCATTAAATTGCTCATCTGTAGGTGATATAAATAACGTAGGAGATACAAAAGGGTTTTCTCTAGTAAAATCGAAATACGAATTTTGAATTAAACCGCCTTTAATACTTCCATATGCAATCACTATATCATTAACGATTCTATAAGATACCGAAACATTTGGGTAAACAAAAAACTTACTTTTACCACCTTCAATAACATTTAAATACGTTGCTGTTACTCCAATATCTACAGTTAAATCTTCTTTTTTTAATTGATAACTAGGCGCAATTCCTACTTGAAAATTACTGTATTTTAATTCTGAATTTGATAAATACCCCCTATCAAAGCCACCTCCTAAATAATCAAAAAATACTTTAGTTGCTAATTCTTGATCTTGTATAGGAATAGTTCCAACCGCTTCGGTTTTAAAACGATTTTCTCCAGAACCATAATTGTCTCCAAAACGTCTGTATTTAATATTAACTGTCTTAAAGTAGGAGTCATTAAAAGCGACATCTCCTCCTACATAAGCATTATGAAAGGAATGTCCCGCATCTAAACTATCTGCAGTTTCTTTATCAAATTCTGGTTGTTTTAAGCCATACCAATTGTAGGTTTCAAACTGAAAGCCTCCATCTGCAGTCCAAGTTAAATTACTCAATCGCTTATTATAACTTAAATTTATTTTAGAATCTGAAAAACCACTATTTGTTAACGCCTCATTTATTCCATCATGAGAAGAGTGATGTCCTACATAAGCACTAACACTTTCATCCCGTCCTAAATTATGATTTAAATACACTTCTCCTAAAACTGTTAAATAATTACCCACTCCTAAGCTTGCATAATTATCGAATAACTCCACTTTTTTAGCTTTATCTACCACAGCAGCTTTTCCTTTTGCTGGTGTAAATGTAGAAGCCACTGGGAAAGAAAATATATTATATTTTATGTCTTTCTTTTTTGCGGTCTCATCGTCATCTAAAGTTGGAGCTTCCTTTACTTTAAACGCATCAGAAATCGCAGGAGTATATGGTTTTATAACATCAATAACATCCGTTTGAAGCGTATCACTTTCGCGTTCTTGTGCGAAAATTAACGTGGTGATTAAAACCGTTATTAATATTAATATTTGTTTCTTTTTATTGAACATAAATTTAAATTTCGATTTGATGATTTTCCTATAGTACATGACAAAAAACATCAATTGTATTACAAATGTCTGGTCGAGCGCAGTCGAGACCTAATTATTATTGATATTTTCAATAGACAACGACCTCTCGACTGCGCTCGAGGGGACAATATCCTTATTCATTTCTAACATTGAATTATGATTACTTAAGGGCATTTTATTATTTTTTTATCATGTACTTCATAATTTTTCACTTCAGCCACAGCGATTTAGTGTGAGCAATTAGTATATTCAACTTTTTATAAAATTAATTTTCTGGTTGGATAGATGAATTGGTTTTTGATTGTTCCGTTTTGATTTTCTTTAACTCTTCTTTTGCTTCTGAAACCACATCATCAAAAGATGAAAAGTTTTTAATAACACTTTCTAAGATATAAGTGGCCTGAAAAGCATCTCCTAAGCCATTAAAATTCTTAGCCATCACAACTAATCCTTTAGCACCATAATATTTATAACCTGAATAATCTTTTGCTAATCGTTGCGTCATTTTATTAGAAGCCTCATAATCTTTCGCCTTATTTTTAAAATAAGCGTTGTAGTATAACGCTTCTGCTGCTGTTTCTCCTGTAGCTGTTAATTCTACCTTCTCGTAAGCTTTTTTTGCTTTATTTTCATCTCCTTTTACTATCGCAGATCTTGCAATAATTACATAAGCATCACTTTCTATTTTGTTATCTAAATTAGAGTTTGCAATTATCTTTTCTGCGTAAGCTACTGCTTCATCGTATTTTTTTAATTGATAATTAGCTTGCATTAAGTTAGATTGTGCGAAGAGTGTATTCTGAGGGAAATTTGCCTCAACCTCCAAGCGCTTAAGAAAAGGGATAACTCCTTTCCAGTTCTTTTTTTCTAATTCTATTTGCGATAAACGTAATAATGCTTCTTCTGTAAATTCACTTTGAGACGTCTCAACTACATATTTAAAATGAGGTTCTGCATTTTCTGGTAAATCTTTCTGGTAATACAATTGTGCTAAATAGAAATGAGATTGTAAAGCATGCAAACCATTAGGAAATTGATTTAGATACTTATTAAATTGCTTAATAGCTTCATTAGTATTCGCATCTAAATATTGCTTTTCTGCAGCTTGGTAATTCGTATTATCTAAATCGGCATCCGTTATTTCTATATAATCTAAGGTTTTTACCCATGCAGCATAATCATCTACCTTTCCTAAATCTATATAAATTAATCGCGCTGTAGATACTGCTTGATTAGCTTCTGGTGTACCAGGAAAATCACCTGCTACCCTTTTAAATTTCGTTAATGCTTGTTCATTATCACTTCCATTATAATACGATAATCCTTGACGTAATAAAGATTTGGAAACCAAAGGACTTGTGCTATACTCACTCGCTAAACGATCATAAATTTGCATGCCTTTATTAGTTTGTCCTGATTTTACATAGGAATTACCCAAAGTATACATCGCATCATCTCGTAGTTTAGATTCTGGATATTTACTTATAAAAGTTTCTAGTTCATTAATTTTTTCATTGTTTTTACCCAAATAACCATGACTCATCGCTTGTTGAAAAAAAGCATAATCTGCTTCAATACCACCAATTTGAATGGCTTTTTCATAAGTATTAATAGCTTTATTATAATCACTTGATACAAAGTAACCGTCGGCCAATCTTAAATAAGCATCATTTAGTCTTACTTTTTCGTCTTTATGTTTTGCTATAAATCGATTAAAATATTCTGAAGATTTAGAATAGTTTTTTTGTTTGAAATACGTGTAAGCTAAATTATAATCTAAATTCTCATATTCTTTAGTATTTGCAGCACTCGTTTGTTGTTCAAATTGCTTAAAACCAATCAATGCATCATCAAAATTAGATAAGTTATAATCGGTTTCGGCTTTCCAAAATGTTGCTCTTGCTGTATATTTTGCATCGTGTTGCTCTTTAAGAGAATTATCAAATAACTCTTCAGCCTCCTGAAACTTATTGTCATTATACAATTCTATTCCACGATAAAAAGCCACTTTTTGATACGCCACTTTGTTCTCAAAACTCTTTCCCCTTTTTAATAATTCTAAAGCTTCTTTGTAATTCTTAGAAGTGATATACGAATCTATTAATAAAGTTTCTATTTCTTCTTTATAATTTGTTTCGGGGTATTTATCTAAGTAACCTGAAAGCACTTGAGGAACCGATTGATATGCATTACCAATTTCGTAACTAATTTTAGCATAATTAAGCCATGCATCTTCTTGAATTTTTAAATCGTAATTCATTTGAGATGCATTACGAAACGCATTTAATGCTTCTTGTTTTTTTCCAACATTTACATAACTCTCTGCTAAATGATAGTATGCATTCTGAGCAATACTATTATCTCCACTTACAATTTTATTAAATTCTGAAATGGCTTTATTATAATTTTTCTGTTTATAATAGGTATAGCCTAATTGGTAATAATCGGTATTCGTCCATTTTCCTTTTTTTCCTTTATATTCTTTTAGATAGGGTAAGGCGTCTTCAAATTTTTCTTGATTGAAATAACTCTCACCAATTATTTTATTCAATTCTGAAACCTCTTTTTTATCTTTTGTAGTTTCTAATTGTGTTTTGGCAAGCTCAGCAGCTTTATCAAATTTTCCCAACTTAAAATTTAAATCGGCTTGATAGTAACTTAACTTTTCCTTGTATTTATCTTCATCGCTTACTTGATCGAAATATTGGTTAGCTTTATCGTAATCATCTCCTTCATAAGCCATAAAACCAATATAATATTTTGCTTGCGCTCCATATTTTTCTGAAGTTTCCACTCGAGTTAAATACTTCTTAGCTTCTTTATAGTTCTTCGTAGTGAATGAAGCATAGCCATTATTAAAATTATATTTTTCTTGCTCTTGACGGGACAATGAGTTTTCTCCAACTTTTTTATACCATTTTTGAGCATGAGCATATTTACCATTCTCAAAATAATAATCGGCAACATCTACAAATGCAGAATTACGTTTTGTACTGGTAGGGTAATCTTCTACAAAACCTTCTACTAATTGATCTGCGTTTTGCTGATTTAACCGTACAGCACAATTAGCGACATAAAATGCACAATCGCTTTCTATACCATTGTCTTTTGTCGTCTTTTTTATTTGACTAAACACATTCTGTGCAGCCAAGTATTGTTGATTATTATATAACAGCAATGCTTTTTGGTAATTTACTAAATCACCTCTATACACTGCAGATTCTTGTGCTTTAATAGTTAAACTAAAAACAATAGCAATTAAAAATAAAATGCCTTTTTTTATAATCATTAACCTAAAATTTAATTAAAATCAAATATAATTTAATCCTAAACTGTTAACGCTAGAATTTTATTATAATTATAAACCGAGTTATTAATACTAATAAAAATTGTTGATTTACAGTTCACAATTTTTAGGTTATAAAAACGTTAACTTTATCGCTATACTTAACTTTGAAATAGCACATATAATTCGTTTCTGTTTCACTTATATTTCCTCTAAAAACAGAATCAGAACGATGCTATACTTAGATTTTTAAATTTATCTAAGTAAAAAATAATTCAAATTATTTATGCACAATTTCAAAGTTAAAATGGTATTAATTACTTAATTTGCCCTTGTTTTAAAAACTCATAACAAATATGCCAAATACGGTTTTAGAATTTAAAGATGCCTCTATTTTTCAATCGGAAAGCTTAGTTCTTTCTAATGTTAATGTAAAAATTGACAAGGGTGACTTTGTGTATTTAATTGGCAAAACGGGTTCTGGAAAAAGTAGTTTTATGAAAACGCTATATGGTGACTTACCATTAAAGCAAGGCGAAGGTAGAATTGTTGACTTTGATTTAAAAACATTAAAGGAAAATGATATTCCATTTTTAAGACGAAAATTAGGTATTGTTTTTCAAGATTTTAAACTCTTAACAGACCGAACCATAAACGATAATTTACTATTTGTGTTAAAAGCTACTGGCTGGAAAGATAAAAGTAAAATGGAAACTAAAATTGAAAATGTTTTAGACAAAGTAGGCATGAAAACAACAGGCTTTAAGTTTCCACATGAGTTGTCTGGAGGAGAACAGCAGCGTATTGCTATTGCTCGTGCTTTACTTAATGATCCCGAACTTATCTTAGCCGATGAACCTACAGGAAACCTAGACCCGCAAACTAGTGTAGAAGTTATGGAAGTACTTAGAGAAATTAATAAAAATGGTAATACCATTCTTATGGCAACCCATGACTATGCTTTGCTTTTAAAATATCCAAGCAAAACTTTAAAATGTGATGAAAATCAAGTATTTGAAGTTGTTCAGCGAAAAGGATAAATTTCACATTAGCAAACAAAAAAGTATTAATAAGTTTGTTTTTCAACTTAATGTGACTAATATTTTATGCTCGCTTTTTTCTTAAGTAATTAAGTTCTGAAATCAAAGGCAGACTCAAAATGGTATTTTTAAAAGGTGTTGTTATATTAAAAGGTGAATAAACAAGTAAGAGACCTATTACAATTATATTTTGGCTAAAATTCACACCTAAAATTAAATTAATTCCCATGTGAATTAATACCAATAATATTCCCCATATTTTAAGAAGATTACCTTTAAAAAAAATAGTTATTGAGAAAAATTCAATATAAATTACAAATAGATATACCAAATAACCTAAAATATAATGCTCTAAAAACCATTCCCCTACTGTAGTTTTTCCGGTTAAATCAAACTGATAAATTATTGTATTTCTAAAAGATAAAGGAGAAAATAAACTAACTTCCTTTGTAAAGAATTCTATTACGCCCCAAAATATTTTCCAAAAACCTGTTAAGGTATATACTAAAAGTAAAGAGAATTGAGCAGTAGCTATAATTAAAACCGTTTTTTCTTCTCTATTTTTTGATAATTCTGAAGGTATTAAAGACAAAAAGAAAGATAACATTAATGGTAAGTAAAGCCCATGATTTAGCTTTCCAAAAGAATTATCTAAAGCAACATTAAAAAAAAAGCCTACAAAAAACAATATTCTTAATACTTGCTTTCTGGGATAAAAAAAAATGAACAAAAGCGTTATTAATGTAATTGATTGAATAACTATAGTCAGTCCAACTGGAGAAAAATTAGCAAATGGTATTATTGGCCATAAAGGATCCATAATTTTCACTTCTTTATACAATGTTATCTTATAAAGATTACTAAAAATTAAATACAAAAAATATAAATCTGCGAAATGAATTAAATGCTTTATATTATCATTCAATTTATCAAGGCTAGTAGTAAAGATTCCATCTTTTCTATATGCAAACCTCCAAAAAAAATGTTCCTTTAATCTATTCATCTTTATAATAACTTAACTCACTATTTTTATACTCTGCTATTCTTTTAATTTCTGGATTACCATATTCTACTTCAGTTAAGTCATAAACTCGATAATAGATTTTATAATGACAGTCTTGAGATAGAAATGAATTAAAAAACACACTTTCTATAGGTTTTCTTTTGTCAATAAACTTCTTAACACTTAATAGTTCATCATGTATATCTAGATAAGTTAAACTATGTATTTTTTTTAATTCATTTAGGTTTTTTGGTTTTTCAAAAACCGAATCCTTCATCTTTGTAACCATAATAAATGGAATTCTTAATTTATCATAAGATTTAGAGTATAATGACCATCTAAAAAAAGGATAAAACTCTCTTTTTTCACTTAAAAAACGACCGCTAAAAGCAACCAATAAATAAAATAAGATCCAATAAATTATAAAATTTCTATAAAACTTAACTTTAAAATTCATGTGAAAAATTAAAAGGATTCAAAAATAATATTATTTTTTTTTCTTGTAAAAATGCGGATTTTTTCGGATTCCTTTTTTGAAAATCTTTCTAACAAACATTCTTAAATTTGAGTCTAAATTTAAAATTATATTTTTAAACGTTTCATTTGGCCTACCCTTAAATGTAGTAACATGAAATGAATCTGAAGATTTAAGAGCTTCATTACTAAAATAATAATTAGAGATGCAGCATCTGTCTTCATTTATATTCACTTTATTCACTGAATGCCAAGATAAATCGTGAGTAGCCATGACTATTAATCTATTAAATTTACTCTCTACTAAAATAGGATTATTGTCTGGTCCATTTGGCCAAAGCTCTAAATGACCACCATATTCTTTTTTCCAATTTGGAGTTACATAGTATAATAAATTAAGAACTCTCCATCTTTTTCGATCGGCATCATGTGAATTATCTAGATGAGGGTTTAAAAAATTATTTTTAGACATTAATGACAGCCCTCCTGCATATAATGAATCATCAGGATAAAGTGATTCTATACCACAAACCTCAGCTATTAAATCTACTATTCTCTTATCTTGAAATGCATAGATTACTTCTTCTAAGAATTTATCATGTTTATCCATTTGCGCAGAAACATATTTATACTCTTTTAAAGATTTCAAAACCTTCATATCTGCCTTATTCGGAAACAGGTCAAAACATTTTTCAGCAATATCTTTTGGTAACAAATCATCAATAAAAAAATAACCAATTTCGCTCTTAGTATTATCAAACTGATTCTTCAAACTTTTTTTGTTATTTTGAATCTGCTTAAAGATATATTCTGAAATGTATTTATTTTCCAATTTTGAATTAGATTTATTATCTCGCAAGTTACTATTTATTTACAAAAATGGCTATGTTTTTGAAATAGAACACATAAAAAAATGTACATTTAGATTTTCAAAAAAAATATGCTTTCAGTATTAATCCCAACATATAATTATAACATCTCTAAATTACCAGAAGACATTCATAAACAGATAGTTAGATGTAAAATTCCCTTTGAAATTTTAGTTTATGAAGATGGAAGCACAGAAAATATAAATAATTTAGATCATTTAACGTATTCAAAAGTCTTAAAAAACACGACAAATATTGGACGCGTTAAGAGTAGACAATTCTTAGCTGAAACTGCAAAATATGATTGGTTGTTATTTTTAGATGCAGATGTAATTCCAAAGACTAAAAATTTCATTCTACACTATTTAAACATCTCTAAAGAAAAGTATGATATCATATACGGAGGTATTGCTTATAAAGATGAAAAGCCAAAGAAAGAATTTCTTTTGAGATGGAAATACGGGAGATTAAAAGAGCAAGTCATTGCTTCAAAAAGAAACTTATCTCCATATAAAAACACATCATCTGGAAACTTTTTAGTCAAAAAAAAAGTATTCTTAGCTATTAACAGTATGATTAAAAAGAAAGGTTATGGTAACGACAACTATTTCGGGGCCTTATTAAAAGACCGAAAAATACCACTTTTACATATAGATAATAATGTTTATCATTTGGGATTGGAAAATAGTAATGACTACATCACAAAAAAAGAACAAGCGGCAAAAACCTTATTAAATCTTTACAATTCAAATACCGTATCTTCTCATGATAATGGTTTATTAAATTTATATTCCATTTTTAAAAAATATTATTTCACTATAATATTGAGCACCTTTTTTAAGCTATTTAAAAATATAATGAGATCTAATTTAATGGCTGGAAATCCTTCTATTTTTATTTTACAATTATATAGGATATCATTTATGTGCTATTCTCATCATAAAAACAAATAAATCCTTATAATAAAAATATAAAGATTGCTTTAGAAATATATTATACGTTTTTGTAATTTTTGAAAGCTTCATAATCTCGAATATAATCATCTTCATTATATACATCTGAAGCTAAAACAAGACATACTGCTCCTGATGAAAAATTACCTAACTCTCTCCAAATACCTGGAACTATTAATAATCCTTTATTAGGTTTATTTAACGTAACTGTTTTAGCATTACCTCCATCTTTTAAAATAACATCAAAACTCCCACTTAATGGCAATAAAAACTGCTGTAAGTCTTTATGAGCATGCCCACCTCTATAAGCATCACTTGGAACATCATATAAATAGTATACACGTTCAATATTAAAAGGCAAACTATTATTCTCAATAACCGATAAGTTACCACGTCCGCCATCATCCACAATTTTAGGAATCTCTATTATTGAAATAGAATGTATTGTATTACTTTTCATTTTTTAAGCTTTAATAGTATTTATTAGAGTTATCCAATCATTTGTTATTGATTTCATTTTAAACTGCTCTATACTTTTTTTAGTATTTATCTTACATTGATTATACAATGTTTCATCTAATACAAAACGATTCAAAGCTTCTATAAAATCTTCCTCTTTATAACCTTCAACTAGTAAACCATTTTTTTCGTTAATTATTATCTCTTTGGGTCCAGATTTGCAATTTATAGATACCATTGGAGTACCAATACTTAAAGATTCAATAAGTACCATTGGAAACCCTTCAAAGTTACTAGTTAATACTGTAAAACGAGCATGTTTCACCAAAGGAAATGGATTAGCTACAAAAGGTTTAAATATAACATCTTTCTCTAGCTTTAATGATTCCACATATAATTTTAAAGTTTGTAAATCCTCTCCATTACCTAAAAGAATTAATTTAAAGCCTAATTCTATAAGTTTTGATCCCTTATAACACCTTATTAAAAATTTTAAATTTTTATGTGCCTCATCTATTCTTCCAAAATATAAGATATAATTACCTAAATCTTCATTTTTCTTTATTGCTAAGTCCTCAATAATATTACTTTCAAACGTGTTATATAGTGTTCTAATATTATTAAGTTTAAATTGTTCTTTAAATTTAACTTCAGCCTCATTAGATACTGCGGCCATAATTTCATTCTTATATAGATATTTATTAAGCCATTTATGTTTAGTGAATACTTTTTTGGTATTAAAGTTATGTATAACATATACAGTTGGTGCTTTATAGATAAATTTTGTAATTATAAATTCGCGATACCCTTGTATTCGTGAACGATTATCTATAATACAATGAAACTGGTGTTTTTTTAGATAGTCTTTTAATGCCAAAAGTCTTTTTATTCTACCTAAAATAGAATTGTCCTTATTTTTTAATTTTCCTAAATTGAATAACGTTCCTTTATAACTATATTCTATAAGATCTAAAACACTCACTAAATGAACGTCAAAACCAGAATTACTTAACATAATAGATTGCAAAGCTGCAGATTTTTGAGCCCCTCCTTTTCCAAAAGAGGAAGCTACAATACAAATCTTTTTTTTATTGTTACTTTGCATTCATTAATTATTTAGATCAACAAATATAGTAAATGAAGATTTTATTACTAGGAGAATATAATTCGTCTCATTATACCTTAAAAGAAGGGTTAGAAACTTTAGGGCATGAGGTCTTAGTTGTAGGTAATGGCGATGGTTTTAAAAAACGTTTTGTAGATATACAATTAAAATTACTGTTTAATAAAGGGATTGGGTACTACATAAAAAGAATTATATATAAAATTTTTAAAATTGACATCACATCTGTTCTTACCGAGTTTCAATTTAATAAACATAAAAACAGTTTTGTAGGTTACGACATCGTACAACTAATTAATGAAAGTCCTTTTAAAACAGTACCAAAAACAGAAACTAAACTCTTAAAATTTATTTTCAAAAATAATAAGAATGTTTTTTTACTTTCATGTGGCACAGACTATGTTAGCGTAAAACATGCTGCTGAAGGCATGTTTAGGTATTCTATTTTAACTCCTTTTTATGAAAAAAGAGGTACTCAAAAAGAATTCTCGCATGCATTAATGTACTTAACGCCTCCTTATATAAAACTCCACGAATATGTTTACAAAAACATAAAAGGTGTTATTGCTTCAGATTTTGATTATCACATCCCGCTAATTGAAAACGAAAAATATTTAGGTTTAGCTCCCAACCCAATAAATACAGAGAAACTAGATTATATAAATTTAGATATTGATGATAAAATCATAATTTTTCATGGTATTAATGAAAAAAATTATCACAAAAAAGGAAATGATATTTTTGAAAAAGCGCTAGATATTATACAAAAGAAACATGCTGACGCTATAGAAATAGTTACAGTTAGAAGCTTACCTTATAATGAATATATTAACGCCTTTGATAAGGCACATATATTACTTGATCAAGTTTTTGCCTACGACCAAGGTTTTAATGCTTTAGAAGCAATGGCAAAAGGCAAAGTTGTTTTTACTGGAGCCGAAAAGGAATGGTTAAGTTATTATAATTTAGAAGAGGACTCTGTAGCTATAAATGCATTACCTGATGAACATCAAATTGCTTCAAAATTAGAATGGCTTATTCTAAATCCTGAAAAAATAAAAGAAATATCTAAAAACGCTCGCAAATTTATAGAGCTAGAGCATGATTACATTAAGTGTGCCAATATCTATCTAGATAAATGGAAAAGGAAGCTCTAAAGATTTATTTTAGGGAACCTAAGCTCTAAAGAGACACGAGTTACATCTTTATTTTTATTTACACCAGCACCATGAATTAAATATGGTGAAAAAAGAATGGCTTCTCCTTCTTTTGGATTTGGCCTTTCCATATGTATGGGGCCTTCTTTAGTTTCTAAGATACAAGGCACGTAATAAGTGTTTCCATTAATTTTCGCACCTTTACTTTCTGTTCTCAAAATATTATTCTCGTGTATAAGATGACTCCCCGGATACAAAGGAAGAGATGAGTTTTCATTACATCCTTCTATAGGAATCCAAACATTAATAATATCTTCCCAATAACTTAAATATCCATCTCTATGCGGTGGATTAATATCTAACGAACTAGGTCTACTAATCCTTATTTGCACATGTGTTTTTTGTAATTCTTCAATCCAAGACGTTAATTTATAACCTAAAATTTTACTAAAACGAGAAGCTAGCTCATCTATATCAAAATCAAAATCTGTATTCTCTAAATTCTTTGTAATATGTATTACCTTTTGGTGTAACTCGTCTGTATTAATTACTTTATGATAATTGTTTAAAGTAAACTCTGCTTCATTAAATTCTATATTATTAGCTTTAATAGCCTCAATAATACAATTAGTAATAGATTGTTTTAATGCTTGAAATTCTTCTTTAACAAAGGCATTAACCACAGCATAACCATCATTATACCAAGGCATTTTCGAAATGACATTATCCTCTTGCTTAAATAAAAGCTCCTCTTTCCCCCAAAAAAAATCCCCTTCTACTTCAAAACTATAAGGTTCTTTATCTATAAATAAATCACATTTTTTTTTAGTCATTATCAAAAATTATTTGCTTTTATTTTTCCAAAAAGCGATTTACTAAACACTATTAGTATAAGTATGAAATAAAGAATACAATTTACAAAATGCGCCATATTTGCGCCTTCAATTCCATATATATCAATTAAATAAATACTTAAAAAATACAAAACTACTACAGAAAATGTTTCAGTTATAATATAATGCCAAAACATTTTTTTTGCTATAAACTGGTATGCAATTACAAAAGATAAAACTTTCATGAAATCTCCAGATAATTGCCAGAAAAATAAATTCTCAACAGGTATAAACTCTTCTGATAACAATATTTGAATAATTATATTGCGTAAAAAATAAATAAATACAAGTCCAATACCAAATATTGGAATTATTGTTTTGTAAAAATTAAACACCTCATCTCTAAACCCTTTTCTTGTCTTTATTTCTACAAAACGAGGAAGAATATAAAGTGAAATAAGAGTGGTTACAAACATGAGATAATACTTAGATATACGATTCATAGCTTCCCATAGACCAGCATCTTGTAAACCTTTATTATCTATAATATAACTCCTTATTAAAAAGGCAACTAATGGTATAACTATAGCGGAGAATAATGTCATACCCGAATAGGCACCAAGTTTTTTTACAAATCCGAAATCAAAATTTTCCTTTTTAATTAATGGGACTAGACTCCTTTGTTTTAGAATTCCTAGTATGGTTACTAAAAATAGTATTGACTCTACTATAGCAACAGCTATAAGCGCACCATCTGTATTTTTTCTCCATATTAAAATTAGTGTTACTATTGCCCCTAACAGCTGCCCTAAAATATTAAATCTTATAATCGTTTTATATTTTGAAAAGCCATTAATTACTGCAATAATGAACATGTTTAATGCATAAAAAGGAAGCGCTATAGCAAAAATTCGAAGGACATATGCATAATTGTTTTCTTGCTTAAATATTATTAAGCTTATGTCTTCAGCAAAAAAAAAGCAACTAAGACTTATAATTGCAGTAGACAGTGTGCCTAGTAATAAAGCTGTAGATAGTATTTTACTTAGTTTTTCAATATTATCTTTAAACTCTGCGACATACTTTATTATCCCTCTATATATTCCTAAAGTTGAAAAGGCTTTAGTAGAACTTACAAAATCTCTTAGATTTCCTACCAAAGCTAATCCTTCAGCACCAACAAATAATGCTATAAATTTAGAAGTTAAAAACCCTGAAAAAACCCTAAGACCAACCGATAATGAATTAAGCGATGCCAACTTAATTAATAGCTTATTATTTTTATAGTGTTTAAAAAAATTCAATTAGTAGGCATTAATTATTTCTATTACTTTATTTACCTCATTATCTTCCAAAACTGGATTCATAGGTAAACTTACAACTCTATCATGTATGTGTTCTGTTATTGGCAAACTCAATTGATTATAATCACTAAGTGCTTTTTGTTTATGTGGAGGAATTGGATAATGTATTAATGTTTCGATATTATTCTTTAATAGATACGCTCTAAAACCATCTCTATCTTCGACCAAAACAACAAAAACATAAAAAACATGATTCAATGAGTTGTCGTAATAAGGAAGTATCACTTTATCGTTCTTAATGTTTTTTAGATAGCTCTTAGCAATAGTTCTTCGTCTATCATTATCTGTCTCTAACATTTTTAGTTTTACATCTAAAAAAAGGGCTTGAATTTCATCTAATCGATTATTAACACCTATAATATCGTTTTTATATTTAGACGATGTTCCGTAATTACGTATCTGTCTTAAGGTTTTCGCAAGTTCATCATCGTTGGTTGTAATTGCTCCGGCATCTCCTAAAGCGCCTAAATTTTTGGCTGGATAAAAACTAAACGCTCCTGCATTACCTATGCCTCCTGCTAATTTATTATTATATTTTGCGCCATGTGCTTGTGCTGCATCTTCAATAACTAGAAAATTACTTGCTTGTGCGAGTTCTAATATTGGTTTCATTTTGGCTATTTGGCCATAAAGATGAACTATTAAAATCGCTTTTGTTTTTGTGGTCGTCTGTTTTTCAAATTCAATAGCTTCACAATTATAAGTTTTACTATTTGGTTCTATAAAAACGGGTTTTAATCCTATTTCTATAATTGCTAAGATAGAAGCGATAAACGTATTTGCAGGAACTAGGATTTCATCTCCCTTTTTTAATCTCCCTAGGTTTATATAGGCTTTAAAAATTAAAATTAATGCATCTAAACCATTACTTACTCCTACACAATGTTTTGTACCACAATAATTTGCATAATTATTTTCAAATGTAGAAACCCCTTTTCCTAAAACGTAATGACCAGAATTTAAAAAGTCTTTAAATTTTTGTTCAAAAGCACTTTCAAAACGCGCATTAACTTTATGTAAATCTAAAAACTTAATCATAATAGTACATTCTCTAACTTTATATGGTTTTCTGTTTCAAAACTATAAAAATCTTGAGTTATTGTTCTAGCTCCAAAACTCTCTTTCCAATACAATAGTCCTTCATTTAAATTCCTCCCATCTTTTTCATTTGAAATTCCAAAATCAAAATACTGCTTATCTTTAAAAACAACATCTATTAAATGTTTAAATAAAAAATCGAGACTCCCCAACTCTTGTTTGCTTTCATTTGCTGAAATATATTGGGCATGAGCAACATTTTTTGTCTCAAAAACAGTTGTTCCTGCGACAAGGTTGTTCTCTTTATACACATTAAACTGTCTAATACTTTTTGGAAACTTACCATGTAATAATTTTATTTCTTGTAATGAATGTACTGGTTTTTTATTAAATTTAGTTTCTAAATTTGGAATTAAAATAGTGTCCCAAAACGAATCAAAGTTTGATTCTTCTTTTATAATTAAGTTATTGTCTTGGGCTTTTTTAATTCCCCGTTTCCTTATTGTTGAAATCGCTATTCTTTCAGCGGAATTATTAATTACAGATAAAACATCTTGCCTAATTAATTTACCTTCTAATAAAAATGAAAGGTATTGTATTTCATCTGAAGGATACTTAGAATATATCGAAGGCAATGCTTTTAAATTGAAATAAGAGATTTTTTGAGTCTCCAAAAACTTTAAAACACTTTCAAAAATTTGAATTGTTTCGTTTAGTTTAAGAGAATGATCTAAGACTAAACCCCCATAGGTTAGCCCTTGATGAGAATGTAGTGTGTTTTCAACTCTATTAGCAGGAATAACTGCTATTAGTTTTTCAGCTTTATAAATTAATAAAGAATAATCCTCAAACCGATCGCTATGGTAGTCCATAAAATTACGGTTAAACAAGAATGTCCCATTTTTAGCTTCTGAAACAAAACTATTCCAGAGTTTTAAATCTTTAGATTGATATGCTTGTACTGAAAAGTTATGCAATTGTTTATTTAATTTGATTGTCAATAAAGATATCTATTTAAAATAATTAAAGTAAGCTTCATCAGAAAATTCTAATAGCGCTCTATCACCATCACTATCACCATAAGAAATCAAATGATATGATTTTCTATCTGGAAATAACTCTAACAATCTATTTACTTTTTCTTGATTAACACAGTTTTTACTTTTAAATATCCCTGATAATTCACCATTTTCATTAACCTCTGGAATTGTAGCCAAAACATGCTTAATTCCCTTAGTATTGGCCCAAGGTTTTATCCAGTTTTCAATTGAAGCACTTATTATAATTATTGTGAAACCTTTATTTAAATACTCTAAAATCTTTTCATTGACTTTATTTCTAAGCATTTTTTCTATCTCTTTAGAAAACAACTCACACTTTTCATTAAACAAATTAATAGTTTCTCCTTTAAAACAGCGAGAAAAAATATAGTGTTTAGCTGTATCTCTTTTAAGTAAACTAACTTTAAAGAGCCCCCAAATGAAACCTATATATAATATATTTGTGTAAAAAAAAGTCTTTCCTTTACTAAACCTTATAAATTCAAGAAAAGAATCTTTTTTTGTCAATGTCCCATCAAAATCAAAAGCAATAATAGTTTTCAAAGTTACAATCTGGGTTTTAAAATGTTAAAATGAGCATTACTCCAAACAATTTCATAATTATTGCGCTTTAAAAAAGCATTCATAGCTTTTACTCTTCCCTGTTTATATATATAATCTTCTTCTTTAGATTCACTCATATAATCTAATATAGGTTCTGAAAAAGAAACAATGGTCTTAAACTTTTGTTGCACTACAACTGGTCGCGTTTTAATTTCATTTTCGGCTCTAAGTAACTGTTTTTTAAATGTACCACTATCATAAACCCACACCCATGAAATATACATATAAGGTTTCGTATTAGTCAAAAAGTTAAGCATAGGAATATTATCATATGCTAATAAATAGTCATCTTCTTTTACATGTTTATCTAGCTCTAACAATACATCATTTGTGATCTTAGCCCTATCTTTTGTAGTATATATACCTCTAGCTAGTTTATTATTTATTACATACGTTTTGTCTAACCTGCTTCCTTCATCAAAATAAGCTTCATTAGAAATATTGTTAATTTTAATTAATATAAAACCAAAAACAATTGCTATTGCAAGATATTCAACGCCCCTATAATTAGAAATAAAAAAAGACGTTACCCTTTTTAATTTATCTATTGGTTTTACATATTTTAATTTTGAACAAAACACGAAAAACAAAGGAAAAGCTAACCAAATACATACATAGCCAGCATTGTGTATTCCACCATCACTTCCAAGGGGTAAGAAAAATAAAATAATAAAAGCTAAGAACGCAATAGTTTTAATTTCAGATTTAAAATAAGGCAAAACTAAAATACCTCCAATTCCTACTATAGATAAAAAATACAGTAAGAAAATGGCTCGATCTTTAAAAAGATAAGAGAATACTATAACAGAGAAAATTAATAACGCAATGGATAAAAATTTTCTAACCTTAAAATAATTAATAACAAAAACTAGAAGCAATCCAAATAAGGTCGCTTTTAGCCCTATTTTAATTACAACTATATATTGTCGCTGGTATACCGACAATAAACGAGAAAGGTTATGATTGCTATCGCTGTTTGTTCCTTTATTAAAAATAACATTAATCGCATTTTTCATAATCTCTAAATGCTCTAAAAAATAAAGTATAACGAAAACAAAAAGAAACCCAATTATAGACCCTAAAAGAAAAGCAAGAGCTTGTTTAAACCAATGACTATGTGATAGGTCTTTAATCCATAATTTTTGAATCGGAAATATTAATACAAAAGCAAATAGTGTAACATTAGGTAACCTTGAGAACACATTTATCGCAGTAATGCAACCAGCAAAAAATATTAAGATTAATCTATTTTTGTTTAACCCTTTTACTAATAACAATACAATAATAACAGCTAATAATCCTGAAAGAAGATTATAATAAAAAGCTAAATATCCGTAATCATTAACTATTAAAACCATAGTTAACGCAATTATAGTTATCGTTTTTGAAGTTTGTTTTTTAAGTACCTTATAACTAAAAAACAATGTAATAATTAAACTAAATGCTCCTAAGATCCTAAAAGATAATATTCCTCCATCAGGAAAAAGTGAATACCATAGTCCTCCTATTATTGATGTTAACCAAAAAGCAAAATTATACTCTACTGTTTCTGGTGCATTAAAAATTTGTTGATAGGATGTCATATACCAACCTTCATCACATACGTCAAAACCCTGAAACGCTAAAATTAATAGAAAAGGAAAAACTAAAACGCTAGCTGTAATTTCTATTCGTTTTTCTACAAGTGCTTTTAGTTTTAAATAATTAAGCATATATAATTACATAAAATGTTATTAACCATCCCAGAACAATAACCTGTATTAAATGATCTTTTATTAAAATTTTTGTTGGATTTGCATAAGCTATTCTTTTCTTTATTAACAAAAAATATCTAATTATACCAAGTAAAACAAACAAAGCGGTTACGAAAACATAAGAACTACCAAATTGTTCTTTTATTTCTTCAGACAAAGTATAAGAAATATATAAGCTTAAAATAGAAAATGAAATAATTAAAAGTGCAAAATTAATACCTTTTAAATTATAGTTTTTAATATTTTTTCTCACCAATAAATTGGTTTCTGTATATATAATTAACTCATCTCTTCGCTTAGCTAAAGCTAAAAAAAGGGCTAATAAAAATACCATAATTATTATCCAATACGTTAAAACTGTTTCTGTAGCAACTCCTCCTGCTATTATTCTTAAAACAAAACTTAACGCTATAATTATAACGTCTATTATTATAATATTTTTTAAAATATAAGAATAGCAAACATTTAAAATAAAATAAATAATAAGCACATAAGTAAGCGCTATACTATTAAAAACATAAGATATTATTAATCCTATTAAGACTAATAATAACATTAATTTATATGCCGTTTTTTTACTTATTTTCCCACTTGCCAGTGGTCTTCGTTTTTTAGTAATATGATTTTTATCAAAATCGATATCTATAATATCATTCAAGCAATAAATAGCACTTGCTATTAAGGAAAAAGATATAAAAGCTATTAAACCAGCGATTAAACTACTACTATGTATTAATTGTGCATTAAAAAACATAGGTAGAAAAACAATTAAGTTTTTAACCCATTGATTGATTCTAATTAAGCCAATAAAATCTTGAATAGTTTTTGTTTTATGATTAGGCATTAATTAAAAAAAATAAAAATTAAATTATTAAGATTTTACAATGTTAGCAAAATAAAAGTGAGTTTTTAGTTTTTAGACAACTATTTTGCTCTTGAAGGTTTTAACAACATACCCCCTTTATCATCGATAACTTTATATACAGAATTATAATACGGATTTTCATAATTTAAATTATAAGACCCATTGTCTTCTAAGTGCTTTAAATACTTAGGTTCTTCACTTAATGTAGAGAATAAAACTCGGAATAAATTCACATTAGTGGTTAAATCTTTATCATAATTTTCTTTAAGATGTCCATTCCATTTTATTGCAGATAAAACAGAAAATGTAGAAAGCATAAAGTCTTTATTATCGTTAGAATACTTATCTATATAATTCTCCATCCCAACCATTCCTCCATGATCGGCAAGGATTATTATAATACTATTATTATCTTTTTCTTCTATTAGTGTTACTGTTTCTTTCAACCATTCATTTACTTCTTTAACCCGCTTTAAATACCACTCTCTTTCTTCATCTAACTTATCGTCATCCTCAGCTAACATAACATGATGTGGTAAAAGTTTTTCGATAAAGAAAAATTTTGGTGTTCCAGATTTCTCATTAATTCCTTTTTCAATATCTCCTGCAAGAACTTTTCTAACATTAGAACCATGGCTAAAATAAGGAATTTCATCAAGCTCAATATTTATATAATCATATTTTTGTTCGCAGTTATTCATTTGAAAATATTCATCTTGAGCAACCATATAGGTTTTATATCCATTGTTTTTTAGAATAGAAATAACAGGACTATCTCCACTAATTACATCTCTAGAATTTATCATTTCAATTTTAGGAAATACAACATCTCCAAAATAATGATGTTTCATAGAAAACATAGAAGAATTCGAAAGCAATGTCGCAGGATAATTACTTCTAAAATCTGAATATAATTTAAAACCATTATTAGATAACCAAGGATATAAATCACTTTTAAAGTTATAAAGTGCATTTCCCATTATATTTTGGTTTACATAACCATCTGGTTGTATTAAATAAATATTAGGTTTGTTTTTTAAAACAACAGTCTCTATATCATCTGGTTGTTGCTGCCATGATAATGGTTTGAATGAATCGTATAAACTTATTAAAGTATTTCCTAATGGTATAGTTGCCATCACAATAACCAATACTATTAGTTTTTTATAATCTTTATATAGTTTTAAAGAAATCCCAGCAACTGCTAATAACATAATAAATAAAAACTTCTTCTTGAGTGTTAAGTATATTGCTTGGGAGAGACCTGTCCCTATTAACATAATTATCAATACAAAATACATGTGTTTTTTATATGGTTTTAAAGCCGGTATTTTGTTAAATAAAAAATTTGCGCTAAGAAATATAATCAATGCGCCTCCTATAAATAATAAACTAAAGAAGAGAAAGTGTTCTAGTGAATTCTTAGCATAGAAATTTTCTGAATAATAATATATGAATGGGTAAAAACCACTAATAAAACCAGCTAAAAGAGGAACATCCTTATCACCTTTAGTGAAGTTTAATATCGTTTTCTTTAATTTATTTATCATGTTTTTCTACTCTGAACACTTATTCTTAATTAATAAAAGTAAACTAATTGTTTTTATTATAAATTGGCATAATTTATGGAGAGTAAAATTACTGATTTTTTTTGTCTCTTTAAAAAGACTTTATAACTTCGATAATCATCATTCAATAATATTTTTATAACCTAAATACAATAACTATTCATGAAAAAATCAATTATCATTCTCGTCATACTTATTAATTCAACAATAACATATGCACAGCAATGGGATGGCGTTAATACTTCGTCCTCAGATATAAAAAGAAGCGGGAATGTTGGTATAGGAATAATTCCCAGCAACATACTTAAAAATTATAAACTAGCAGTTGGTGGTGCTTTAATTGCTGAAGAAGTGAGAGTAGAACTAAAAGATACATGGCCAGATTACGTGTTCGAAAAAAAATATAATCTACCCACTTTAAAACATGTAGAAAATTACATTACAAAAAACGGGCATTTAGAGAATATTCCTAGTGCCAAGGAAGTATTACAAAATGGTATTAAACTTGGAGAAATGAATGCTCTACTTCTTGAGAAAATAGAAGAATTAACTTTGTATATAATTCAACAAGAAAAACGAATTGAAAAATTAGAAAAAGAATACACGAATAATTAAAAAAATGAAGAAAAAAATAATTTTAATATTATTCCTTTTCACTATTATTTGTAAAGCACAAAATGACCATTCTTCATTTTTAATACAAATACCTAATGATAATTTTGTTCCCAAAATTTCTCATTCTAGAAACGAAAAGAAAATTAACAAAACAAAAACCCGTATTAAAAAACTTAATAAGCTTATAAATTCTTACAAAATATATGATATTAAAAAAGTATTTAATACTACAAAAATAGAATCATTAAAAGACATCTATTTAATTGAGTGTGATGATCTGACTTTAATGAATACTCTTAGTGTAAATTACATAAAATACTATCCCATAACATTTGATTTAGAAGGAAATGATTTAGAAAATATGTTTCCTTTACCTGCGCTTCCAAATGATTATATTAAAGTAGAAAAACACCTTGAAGTAGATCAAGGTAATTCAAAAGGTAATACAAGAGTAGATCAAGATGAATTAAATTACATAAGAGCTCCAGAAGCTTGGCAAATTTCTAAAGGGTCTCCTGATATTATAATTGGAATCTCTGATAATAGTTATAATCCTGAACACGAGGATTTAAAAAATAAAATTACGCATGTTTTTGGGAAAAATCGCCCAAATTCTTCTGCACCGCATGGGAGTTATGTTGCATCGGCTGCTGCTGCTGAAACTAATAACGGAAAAGGCATGGCTGCTATTGGTTATAAATCGCATATATACATGGCTACAAATAGCCACATTGCTGGTATAGATACTCTTTCAAAAATGAAGGAAGTAAAAGTTATAAATACAGCATGGGTTACATCTGCTTCTAATTCCGGTGTTTTTGAAAAAGCATTCGAAAGAGGTAAAGTAATAGTAGCTGCAGCTGGAAATAATGGACGCAAAGGGCCAGAAACATATATTTACCCAGCCGCTTTTAAAAATGTGATTTCAGTATCTGGTATAGGACATCATGATTTTAAATATCTAAGAAATAAAAAACTTATGGGAGTTCTAAAAGATACCCATGAAACGCATAGAAACATAAAAAATAGACAGCCTTGGTCACATCACCATAATGATTCTGTAGACATTGTAGCACCTTCTTATGGCATACTACTAGCTAAAAGCAAACTTAATGACAAAAGCACTTATGCAAATGAAGGAACAGGAACTTCTTATGCTGCACCCATGGTATCTGGTACTATAGCATTAATGTTTGATGTTAATTATTGCCTTGATCCTAAAGAAATAGAAACAATTTTAAAATTAACTGCTGTAAAAATTGATACACTTCCATATAATAAAGCATTCTATGGCAAACTTGGAGCTGGCAAACTAGATGCCTACAGAGCTGTTAAAACGGCAAAAGACATGGCGGATGAATTTGGTACCGTAGAAATTAAAGATAGAATCTTATATCGTTGGTTTTATAAGTTAGACTCTGCTCCTTATAACATTAAAATGACAAATAATGACGTAACAGGAAATGCTAGACTTAAATTTAAGGCGCGAAATAGTATTACGATTAAAAGTGGCCATTATTACCCAAAAGCTGGAGGACGTCTAAACTTAAGTATCGACAAAAACTTACCTTTAAATGATTGCTCTCCTCGACCAAATTCTAAAAAAGCATCAATTCCTAACTCTAATAAAATAAAATTTGACATTAATAATTTGTTATTTGAAGCTTATCCTGCTTCCTTTGATAAGTATGTTACCATATCTAAAAAAGAACAAAATATTGAAGACATGACTTCTCTATTTGTTTATAATGTTTTAGGTAAAATAGTACATGAAGAAAAAAATATTAATGCAAGTAATATAAAAATGAACTTAAGTCATTTACAAAACGGGCCTTATTTGGCTAAAATATTTAATGCAAAAGGCATAAATATTTGTGTTAAAGAAATTTTTAGAAATTAAATACGGTTTAAGTATTCTGTAATCTATTATTTTTTCTCGAAAACAACATTTCCAGAATCATCTATAAGCATATATGATCCAAAATCATCTCCTCTTTTAATAATAGTATAACTCTCATTAGCTTCAAGATGCTCTAAATACTTTTCCTCTTCACCTAAATAGGTAAATAAAATTCTAAATAAATTAACCGAGCTCTTTAATTTATTATCATAAACTGGAGGTACATCAGGCCATTTAATGGCTAATGCTGCTGTAAAAATGGATTTTACCAGCGTATCGCTTATACCTGTTTCTTCACTTTGACCAATATAAGTCATTCCAACAAACCCACCGTGGTCCGCAGCGATGACAATAATGGCACCGTCATCATTTTTAGTAATAATTGAAATGATATTTTTTAACCAGTCGTTCGCATATTTTAAAGAAGTATGATACTTTGCTCTTTCGCCTTCTACTCCTTTTGATTTACTTTTAGAGTTAACAATATGTCCTGGCGCGATTTGTTCAATAAAGAAAAAGTTAGAAGTAGATTTATTTCCATTAATAAGCGTTCCAATTTCGTTTTCAATATTTTTACTCATTTTAAAACCATTGCTAACATAAGAGACCTCATCAAAACTAATATTACAATAATCGTATCCTATTTTTGGCCGGTTAACAATAAAATAGGGATGATTTATCATTAAAAATGTTTTATATCCATTCTTATTAAAAATGGAAACTACAGGGTTTTCTCCTGCTATAATTTCACGAGATTTAGCTAATTCGTTTGAGTATATTTTAGGATTGTTGTAGTAATGATGTTTCATACTAAACATTGAAGCATTAGAACTTAATGTCGAATAATAATTACTTCTAAAATCTTGATACAATTTAAACCCACTGCTAGAAAGGAACATTTCAAATTCACTATTATCAAAATTATAATTTTCTTTTTTTAATTCTGAAAAATTTGCATAACCATCTGGCTGAATAACATAAACATTAGGTTTCTTTTTAAATTGAGCGGCTTCAATATCGTCTTCAATATTGGCCCATTCGTTTGAATAAGACAAGCTATCGGTCACATAGGGTAAAAAACGAATAAATAAAATGAATGCTAATAATAATTCAAAAATCAATATCTTTTTATAAAATTTCTGTGATAAAAAACTTATTATTGGAGCTAAAAAACAAATAAGTGCAAAACGTTTTATACTTATTCCTAAAGTGCAGTAAACAACTAATGAAGTAAGGATTATAATGTTTAAGCATAGAAGAGCAAATATTAAGTGTTTAGACTTTTTTAGCAAATAATAAGTCACACCAATAATTAAAAGAGGTGCCAACAGAAATACTATAAGAAAATACGCAAATTGTTCTAACGAATTAGCTAACCAAAAATTAGTTTTGTAATAGTGAATCATCGGAACAATTCCCGAAGTAAAGGCCGCTAAAAAAGGATATGCTTTGTCACTCTCAATAAAATTATTAAATCGTTTTTTTAACAAATTAATCATGTTTTACTTTCAATAAAAATAACGTTCGTTTAGAATCTTCAATTTCAATTTGCTCTTCAATATCGAAATATTTAGTATAACTTTCTATAAAATTATTAAGATTGTAAAAATCGAAATGTGCTTTAAACTCTCCTTTTGTCTTTAATAAACGTTCTACCCATGAATCTTCTCTTTTAGGAAACTCTATAATTAAATATTTAGAGAAAGAAGCGAAAAAAGAAGCAGACATATCAAAGGTTATATTCCCAGACAATGTCATATGGTGAATTACAGCAAGTGCCAAAGAAGCATCTGGTGAAAACTCCTTAATACGCTTTACAAAAGAAAAACGTTCTTTATTATTAAATCCAATAGCTCCAGAAGGATTAAGAACATCTAAAACAAAAGGTGTCATAAACTGCTCTTTATTTTGTTTTACTTGTTTATAGTTATAATCTACTGCGTTATTATCGATATCACATACTAAAGCTTGATCTAAACTTGATTCTATTTTACGAACAAATGTGCCATCATTACCACCAATATCTATAACTGTTTTAGCTTTTAAATTTGTAATCCAGTTATTAATTATTTTAGATTTTTGCAGAAACGCATCATTTGAGTAATTCGTTTTATCATAATATTCTCCCCATTCAGAATATTCTTTTAGTTGAAGTTTTTTTATAAAATCATAAAGGCTTTCTATAATATTTAATTGCCCTTTTTTTGATAATGAACTCGTTTTAGCCTCCCCTTTATAATCCTCGTTATGTTTGTCTTCAAACTTAGCTAACAAATGCACATTAGAATATAAAAACGGATTCAATTTGGTTTTAAAAGGCAGCATTGTAGAAAGCATCTTAACAGGAATACCGTCTATAAAATTGCTCATCAATTTTAAGGATTGAGCACCATGGTAATGCGCCAATAATAAAGGCCCTAGAAAATGAGTAATAAATTGTTTGTAGGCTCTCCACGGGGTGTTTTCAATATAAAAATCGAAAGATAAAGTATCTATAAAAACAGCTTTCCCTTTATGAAAAGTGACGTTAAATGCTGTAGCATCTTTTAAAATATAATTATTTTCAAGAGCAAACTTTTGAAGCTTTAAAGTTAATAAAGCAGCTTCTTTATATTGATTGAAACTCCATTCGTAAGGATAGGTAATAAAAGGAATCTGTTCGGGTTGAATAATTATTTCAGACTCACTAACAGATAATTCTTCGTGTTTTATTAATAAACCACTTTTAAATAATTTATTAAAAAAACCTGTAGATTTTAAAGCATTATATTGCTTAAAATAAATGGGGTTTATAACGCGCTTAACTTGTCCCTCATCAATAAAAATAGCACCTGAGGGATCTCTAAAAGAAGACGTGTGTATTTCCTTAGTTGTCACTCTTTGTGTTCTTTTCTATTTCAGAATCATCAACATCAATGTCATCGAATAAATCTTGATCATTATCTTTAATCAATCCCAAAAACGACTTTATTTTAAACATTAAATTCTTAGAAAAAAGTACTATTGCGGCTACAGCGGCTACAACTGCTTGTATAAGCATTGCACCTAAACCTGGATCGAAATAAAGAAAATACATGATTTAATTTTTTAGTAAATATAAACAAACTTCTAGTTCTTCTTGAAAAACAAGTAATACAAATTAACAACTAATATAGCAGCATTAGCTATAATTATAGGTAAACCTATTCGTAAAGTTGGCATTAAAAAACCGTAAATAATGAATAGAATACATCCTGTCATATTTACTAATCTTAGCTTTTTAACATCTTTCATAGTAAAAGAAAGCAGTACCATAAGCGATGCTAAGTAACCAATGTATTCTGTTCCCGTAATACCAAATAACTCCATATTCACGATTTAATTGTCCACAAAAAAGAGAAACTCTTTTTTGAGTTTCTCTTTTTAAAAATTATATTCTCTAATTGTTTTTAAACAATTTTATTTCTTTTACGATCTACTTCTTTTAACCAGATTTTACGTAAACGTAAATGGTTTGGTGTTACTTCAACATACTCATCTTTTTGTATGTATTCTAAAGCTTCTTCTAAAGAGAATTTAATTGCTGGTACAATTTTAGCTTTATCATCTGCTCCTGAAGAACGTACATTACTCTGCTTTTTAGCTTTAGTAATGTTTATATTCATATCGTCTTGACGAGAGTTTTCTCCAATAACCTGTCCTTCGTAAATATTTTCTCCAGGTTCAACAAAAAACTTACCTCTATCTTGTAGCTTATCAATAGAATAAGGAATTGCTGTACCGTTTTCCATAGATACTAAAGATCCTGAAATACGTCCTGGAATAGCTCCTTTTAAAGGTTGGTATTCTTTAAAACGGTGTGCCATAATTGCTTCACCAGCAGTTGCTGTTAGTAATTGGTTACGTAAACCAATAATACCACGAGAAGGAATCATAAATTCACAAATCATACGTTCACCTTTAGCTACCATGCTTAGCATTTCACCTTTACGCATAGTTACAAATTCTACAGCTCTACCAGATACCGTTTCTGGAAGATCAATAGTTAACTCTTCAATTGGTTCACATTTTACACCATCAATCTCTTTAATGATTACTTGTGGTTGTCCAATTTGTAATTCATAACCTTCACGACGCATTGTTTCTATTAAAACCGATAAGTGTAATACACCACGACCGAAAACCATAAATTTATCTGCACTACCTGTTTCACCTAAACGTAATGCTAAGTTCTTTTCTAATTCTTTTTCTAATCTGTCTTTAATATGGCGTGATGTTACATACTTTCCATCTTTTCCAAAGAAAGGCGAATCGTTAATTGTAAATAACATACTCATTGTAGGTTCATCTATTGCAATAGATTTTAAACCTTCAGGTTTTTCTATATCAGAAACTGTGTCTCCAATCTCAAAACCTTCAATACCAATTAATGCACATATATCTCCTGTTTGAACGCTTTCTACTTTCTTACGTCCTAAACCTTCAAAAATAAAGCATTCTTTTATTCTACTCTTAGTAACCGTTCCATCTCTTTTTACCAAAGCAATTTGTTGTCCTTCTTCAATAGTTCCTCTTTGCACTCTACCAATTGCAATACGACCAGTAAAAGAAGAGAAATCTAAAGATGTAATTAGCATTTGTGTAGTTCCTTCTTCAAAAACAGGAGTTGGAACATGTTCAACAATCATATCTAATAATGGTTCAATATTATCGGTTTCATTTTGCCAATCATCACTCATCCAGTTGTTCTTAGCTGAACCATATACTGTTGGGAAATCTAGTTGCCATTCTTCTGCACCTAATTCGAACATTAAATCGAACACTTTTTCATGTACTTCATCAGGAGTACAATTTTCTTTATCTACTTTATTTATAACAACACAAGGTTTTAAACCTAAATCGATTGCTTTTTGTAATACAAAACGTGTCTGCGGCATTGGCCCTTCAAAAGCATCAACTAATAATACAACACCATCAGCCATGTTTAAAACACGCTCTACTTCACCTCCAAAATCGGCGTGACCTGGTGTATCAATAATATTAATTTTTGTGTCTTTATAAACTACAGAAACATTTTTAGATGTAATCGTAATTCCACGTTCACGCTCCAAATCATTATTATCAAGAATTAAATCTCCTGTATTTTCATTTTCACGAAATAATTGACAGTGATACATAATTTTATCAACCAGCGTTGTTTTTCCGTGATCGACGTGAGCAATAATTGCAACATTTTTAATATTAGCCATAATAGTAGTGCCTTATTTTAAGCGTGCAAAGGTACTTATAATTCCTGAATAAACAGCATATTAAATTGTTTTTGAGCATTCCTTTCGTTATAATAACCAAAATAAGAGCTAGGTACTATTTAACCGAATTGAAACAACTGCATAAAACGTAACACATAATAATAGTACCTTTGTGTATTAATATATAGTTACAGATATGAATCTTGAAGACATTCCAAAATTAAAACATACAAACTCAAATAATTTCTTTCTACTTTCTGGTCCTTGTGCTATTGAAGGTGAAGACATGGCATTGCGTATTGCAGAACGTGTTCTTAAAATTACTGATAAGCTTGAAATCCCCTATATATTTAAAGGTAGTTTTAAGAAAGCAAATAGAAGTCGAATAGATAGTTTTACAGGAATTGGCAATGAAAAGGCTTTAGGAATTCTAAGGAAAGTATCTGAAACATTTAACATACCAACAGTAACAGATATTCATGAAGCCAGTGATGCCGCTTTTGCAGCTCAATACGTGGATGTATTACAAATTCCAGCTTTTTTAGTACGCCAAACCGATTTAGTTATAGCCGCTGCTAAAACTGGTAAAGTTGTCAATTTAAAGAAAGGGCAATTTATGAGCCCTGAAGCAATGAAGCACGCCGTACAAAAAGTAAAGGATGCTGGAAACGACAAAGCTTGGATTACAGATAGAGGGACCATGTTTGGGTATCAAGATATGATTGTAGATTTTCGAGGCATTCCTACAATGCGCCAATTTGCACCTACGGTTCTAGATGTTACTCATTCTTTACAACAACCCAATCAAACTATTGGAGTTACAGGTGGAAGACCAGATATGATAGAGACTATAGCACGTGCTGGAATTGTTAATAATGTAGATGGTTTATTTATAGAAACTCATTTTGATCCTTCAAATGCTAAAAGTGATGGTGCTAACATGTTACATCTAGATAATTTAGAACAATTATTGATTAACTTAACAGCTATAAGAAAAACTATTCTTAGTCTTAAATAATAGTTATATTTCGCTTCATACTAAATTTTAAAACGATACATATAATATGACTAATAATGTAAGAGGCGGAGACACACCGGTTAAATGTGAATTAGAGGCTAACAAAAACTATGCATGGTGTACATGTGGTCATAGTGAGAATCAACCCTTTTGTAATGGAAAACATAAAGCTAAAAATGCTACACCTCCAATGATTTTTACAGTTGATGAAGAAAAAACTGCTCATTTATGCACTTGTAAATTAACTAAGAACCCACCTTATTGTGATGGTTCTCATAAATAGCAAATAGTATAAAATAAAAATTAATTAGAACAGCCACTTAATGAGTGGCTGTTTTTTTATGCCAATTATATTTGTATTCACTAACCTTATGGCCATTTATAGCAACAGCATAAAAACACTTAACTATTAAAATGTTTTCTTTTCTTAAGGAAAAACCCCCTCTAAATTAGAGGAAAAAAATCATTTATTTTGGGGCGCTTACCTGTAAAATACGGTTATCTATATTGATAAATTTGCATCACTATTATGATGATATATTTTGAAATCTTGCTAGCGGAAGGGTAAAATGTAACTCATATTTATTAAATCAATAATTAACTTTAATCCAAAAAAAATGAAAACTATTAACAATTTAAAGAAGTACTTAGTGTTAGCAGCATTAGCAATTTTTATAGCGTCTTGTGAAAAAGGCGAACTACAAGATGACACTACAACAGTTACACAACAAGAAGAAGGTTTTAAAAGTACAACAGGAAACAGTGACTCTGAATTACAAAACATGAGCTCTGACAAGCCTATTTTACATTTAAAGTACAAAGGCAAGTTAACAAAAGAAGAAGCAAATGCAAAATTTGAAATTGATTCTAGAGTATTTATTCAAGATTATGTAAAAAACAATAAAGGAGTTAGTACAGAATGGCTGTATAGAATAGCGACTTACACGGGTACACAATCAAACAATGGAACCGATGGAGATGTATGGGCTACTGTTACATTTAGAACAGACAAAGGTTATAAATCTACTGGATATAAAGAACTTGATAATCGTGGTGATGATAGAGAAGAAGGAGACTGGGATTTTTATGTATTTACTACAGCTATTTCTGGTCAAGCAGTAAGCTGGGTAGAAGCTAAATCGGCTTGCTTAGCATTAAAAGGAACAGATGGTTGGTTTGTAAAACATTTTTATGTGCAAGCTTATCCATCTATTCAAACTATTTCTTCTTCTGGATATACAAGTATTATATCGCATCCAGATGTTTGGTTAGACAGCAATTCTGGTAGTGCGTTTGATTATTATTGTACAGGAAACATAGGTACTGGGCGTTTAAACTTCTAGTATATCCTTCTATTTATTTTTAAATTATGGGTCATGATATTTAAATATCATGACCCATAATTATTTCCAATCGTTTACTTTTCTTAAGGGAAAACACCCTAATATTCCACGTTTATTTCACTTTCATTTAGGGCCATTCTCCTATTAAATTCATTAAAGCTAGAACATAACTTTGTATAAGCAATCAGAAATGAAAGGTTAAGCATCTTGCTAGCAGATAATTTCTTTTCATCATGATTATAAATCGTTATTAATTAATTTAAAACCAAGAAAATGAAAACGTTAAGTATTTTAAAACAATTTATGATATTAGGAGCTTTAATCCTATTTGTAACATCATGTGAAAAAAATGAAATAGATGAAATCGAACAAACAGATTCATCTGTACAACAAAAAGTAAACGAAACACCTACTGAAGACGCAATCTTTCCAACCGAAGTTAGTGAAACGTCAATAGAAGTTGCTAAAATTCAAAAAAACGGTCATGAATATAGATTTGTTGCCGTTGGAGAAAATGATGACATTGTTGTCATTGAAAAACTTTATGGTTTAGCTGAAAAGAATTTCGAAGACAGTAGTTTAGAAGGAGATTTATCACCTTTTGAAATCTTTGTTTCTTTAACAGATGCTAATATTCAAGTTCCTGAACGTATAGCAAAGGCTTCAGATGAAGCAATAGTAAAAAACTCTAAAAGAAAAATTAGTAAGTCTTTTTCTTCCGTAGAAATTCTAGATTCTAATTACAGTGAAACGTCAAACAGAATGGCTTGTACAGATATAGGAGCAACTGGATTTAGAAACTCTTATTGTGGCGGTACACCTGTAACATCAAGCCCTTCAGATATTAGATTTTGTGACAATGGTACATGGACTTCTAATACCCGTAATTCATATTTTGGAGGCTGGAAAGAGCTAGATGACACTTTCACTTGGACTAATGTTATTTGTGGATTAACTCGCGTACAATTTTACGCTTATGAAAGTAGTGGAATCTGGCCATTTAATAGCTATTCATGGAAATTAAAGTATCAAGCCGATTTTACTAACGGTATTTGGTATGCTAGATATTATACTTCTAGCAATACAGAAAGACAAGTAAAAAGAACTAGACCTAACAACACTGGAAGCTTTAGAGCTTATACTAGATTCTTTTAAGCAATACTATTAATAAAAAATGAGGCTGTCTAAAAAGTTTAGTTTCGTCAACCTGAACTTGATTCAGGTTCTCACAACTAGCTATTATACAGCATAATGAGATTATGAAATAAATTCAGAATGACGATTAGAAATGCTTTTCAGACAGCCTCATTTTTTTATCCTTTAACCTAAATAACTTCAGCAAAACTTATAATTATTTTATTAATACTTAAGGTTTAAAAGCTCGATTGCAGATTAGGATAATTTTATAAACTTCTAAAAATCAAATAACATGAAAACAAAACTACTATTATGGCTATTTTTATTAGCCTTCGCATATACATGGTCTCAAAAAACAAAAACTATTAACCAACAGCAGTTTATACAGGAAAAAGGAGGCTGGAAAATGGTAGAAGAACAAACTGGAGAGAAATACAACTTAAGTGATGAAATCACTATACAGTTTAAAAAGACACCTTCAAAAAAAGAAATAAAAAAATTAGAAAAAGCGTATCAAATGACTTTGATGAGAAGTAATGAGTTAGGTTTTTACGATTTTAAAATCCAAAACAAATCTAATTTATTAACCACTTTTGAAAACATAAATAAAAATATAAAAGCAAAGCAAGTTTTTACAAATACTATAGGTAAATACATTTTAACACCTAATGATCCTCAATTTGGAACACAATGGGGACTTGAACAAATAAGTGATGCCGATATAGATATGAGAAATGCTTGGGATATTTCTACAGGAAATAGCAATGTAATTGTTGCCATACTAGACTCAGGAACAGATTGGACACATGAAGATATTGGTTTGGGTACAGATGGTTACCAAAATGTACTTTTAAATTCAGGTGAAGACGCCTGGTCTAATCCAAACAATCCTTCTACAGGAAACGGAATAGATGATGATGGCAATGGATTTATAGACGATTGGAAAGGTTGGGATTTCTCAAATGGAAATAACGATTCGAGAGGTGTAATCTCTCACGGAACGCAAGTAGCTGGTATCGTTGGAGCAAAAACCAATAATGGTACTGGAATATCTGGTATTGCTGGTGGAAATAATGGTCTAGGTGCTAAAATGATGCTTTTAGGAGTAGGTGATACTGCGCCAGATGGAGCGGTTTTAGATGACGCTATATTATACGCAATGAATAAAGGAGCTAAAGTTATTCAATTAAGCTTATCTATATTAAACTCTCCTGCTGTAAATACAGCATTACAAACCGCATATAATAATGGTGTATTCATTGTTTGCGCATCTGGAAATGGAGGAAATGTGGCTGTATCTTATCCTGCTTCAAACACTAATGTATTTTCAGTTGGTGCAACAACAAGTACAGATACTAGAGCAAGTTTTTCTCAAAATGGTGCTAATTTAGATTTAGCAGCTCCTGGAGTTGGAATACGTAGTACAACAATAGGAAATAATTATGGCTCTGGTGATGGTACTTCATTTGCCGCTCCTATGGTTTCTGCAACAGCTGCGCTAATGTTATCTGTAGATCCTAACTTGTCAAATGAAGCTATAGAAGATATTTTAAAATGTACTGCAGAGCAAGTAGGTGGTTATAATTACAATTGGAATGCTTCAACACCTGGACATTCACAAGAATTAGGATATGGTCGATTAAATGCACGTCAAGCATTGCTTGCTACAGATACGGCAGACATTTATATTAGAGACACGGTTGCCGATAATGGATCTGAACCTTCAACAGGAACAATGTATAGAAGCCCAGATATTTGGGTAAGACATAATGATGATGGCGGAATAACACATCAAAACCCAGAATATAAAACATCTAGCCCTAATTGGGTATATATTCGTGTAAATAGAAAAAATTGTTCTAATGTAGATGATGCTAACTTAAAACTATATTTCTCAAAAGCATCTACCGGATTATCATGGCCATTACATTGGAATAATTATTATGAAATGGTAGGTGGCAGTAATATACTTCATGGCGATTTTATAGGCGATGTTTCTATTCCTACTTCTCCTAACGATGAAGTAATCGTTAAAATACCGTGGTTCCCTCCTAACCCATCAAATTTCATTAATGAGGTACACCATTTTTGCTTACTAACGCGAATCGAATCTGCAAAAGATCCTATTGGCGTAGAAACGACTTCTGTTGGAAATAATACTAGAAATAATAACAATATTGCATGGAAAAACTTAAGCGTGTACGATTTAAATGCATTCGACAGCGCAGCACCTCATGTATTTATTAGAAATGTAAACAAAAGAGCTAGAGCAATTAATTTAACTTTTAATGTTACTGAAAATAAGACGGGTGTTCCTTTCGAAAAATTTGGAGAATTTTATATCATTCCAGATAAGAAATTGAATGAACTACTTGCTAAAAGTGAAATGAGAGGTATAAAGCGTGTTGATGAAAACGTGTATTTAATTTATGAACCAAAAGCAGTAATATACAAAGTACAAGCTGAACCATTTCAAACATTTAGTTTGCAATTATTAGTAAGACCTTATGAAGAAATAAAAGAAGGTAACTTCCTAATGTATGACGTCGCACAAACCGATGAGAAATTTAAAGTTACAGGTGGAGAAATCTATCAAATTGGTAATTTTGGAGGAAAAGAAGGACCAAAAGAAAAACCAAACGATAAGGAAACTATTAACTTTAAAACATATCCTAATCCGTCAAAAGGGAACGTCATTGTAGAATTAAATAAAATGTACACTAATGTTGATCTTGTAATTAAAAACATTACTGGTGAGGTTATTTATAAGGATCATAAATCTAAAACAGATCACTTTAAAATAAAGTTAAAAACTAAAAAAGGCCTTTATTTTATACAAATCAATACTAAAGAAGGACAATCAGAATCGATTAAACTTATTAAAAATTAAGATTACTTATAACATAAGTTCTAATCTAAACAGGCTACATTATTAAATTGTAGCCTGTTTTATTTCATTATTTTTTCATATTTAACAGCTTCAGCATTTTTAAGAATAGCTACAAGTACTTTATCATTTATTTCTTCTAAAGTTTTATAACGAAGTGACTTCATCATTTTCCGACCTTCGGTTACCATGTGTTCTTGATATAAAGTTAAATGTGCTGCATCCCAAAATCCAACATCTACGTAATCTTTCGAATGGTTTAAATAACAGCATGGTTTACCAAAGAGGTAAAAAAAAGGAATACGGTATTTATATAATAATTCAGCCTCGGGCAATGTATGCTCTACCACTGCCTTAATATGCATTAACATTGAACGGTAAAGTTCTGGTTGGTTAAAGATATAATCTTCTGCTGGGTTCATTTAAAAAACTCCTAATATTCCAACAATAATTAGACCTAGACCTATAATAGCTTTAAATGGCATTAATTTATCTGAAAGCTTCTTTAATGCATCTCCAAAAGCAGGAGCTTTCCCTAATGCATGAGTAAGTAATAAAAATCCACCAACAACACTTACGATATTGAATAATAAATTATGACCTCTAAACAATTTTAATAATCCTAAAACAACTAAAAAACCACCTATAGCGGTTTGAAATGGCGCTAAGAAACCAGCAATTTTATTAAAAAAATTACTTTCCCCATCCCATTTATCTAATGTTGCTAATCCTAATAATATACCACCACAAATATTAGCGATATCAAATAAAAGTCCAGTCATTGTTATTCTTTTTTATAATTAATAATACTCCTAATTTAGACAAAACTTTTCGTTTATTCTTTTTTGGAAAATTAAAATTTAGAAAACTTTTAACTTGTTTAAGTCATTTTATTTTATTTACTTTGTATTTCAAAGTACTTTATTATGAGTTCAAAAGATTATTTAAAAGACATAAGTGAGATTAAAAACATGATGAATAAATCATCACGTTTTATTTCATTAAGTGGCTTATCTGGTATTTTGGCTGGAGTATATGCTTTAATAGGAGCTGCTTTGGCCTATTATATTGTTACAAATTCTACTAGAGATTATCCTATATTGAATAGCAAAATTTTTATTATTTGCATTATTATTCTTTCTACAGTAGCCATCTTAAGTATTATTACAGGTATTTTTTTAACCTCTAAAAAAGCTAAAAAGAATGATGAAAAAATTTGGGATACGTCTTCGAAACGGCTAATTACAAATTTTTTAATTCCTTTAATTACTGGTGGGATTTACATTTTAATAATTTTAGAGCAGGAAAAATATGGTCAAACTGCTGCTCTAATGTTAATTTTTTATGGACTAGCTCTTGTTAATGCTTCTAAATTTAGTATCGGTGATATTAAATATTTAGGAATCATAGAAATTATTTTAGGATTAATATGTGCTCTATTTCCAGGATATGGGTTTTGGTTATGGGTTATTGGTTTTGGAGTAATGCATATTATATATGGAGCTGTTATGCATTTTAAATATGATAGAATAAAATGAAAAATATTAATTATTGCTTATTAACATTATTTATTTTTTCAGTATCATCTTGCTGTAATGACAAAGGGAATTTTATCATAGTTAATAATTCAACTTCAAAAATTGATTCAATAACACTAAGTCCAGATTCTAACGGCAAAATAATTTCTTTGGAAATTGGCGAGAAGAAAAATTTAAATATTTGTATGAATAAAGTAAACTCAGATGGTTCATATGAAATTAGATATTGGAATTCTAAAACAAAAAAAAATAGCAAAACAAGGATTTGGATATTATACCAATGGTTCTCAAATTGAGAAACTCGAAACTATAACGATAAATAAGAATGATAAGCTTAGCTTTGACAGCAATTATTATTTTAATTACAAATAAAACTTAAGATTCCTGCCTATGCAGGAAAGGTATGAGTATAATTATCAACATAAATAAAGTTTTTGACCACCGAATAAGACTAGGTATCATGTCTGTTTTGGTTGTTAATGAATATGCAGATTTTAATACGCTTAAAGAATTGCTTGGAGCTACAGATGGAAATCTTGCCAGTCATGCTAAAGCTTTAGAAAAAGCAGAATATATTTTAGTTGAAAAACAATTTATAGGCCGAAAGCCAAATACAAGATATAGTGTTACAAAACTAGGAAAAGCCGAATTTAAAAAGCATATTAATGCACTTGAAAAATTAATAAAAAAACAATAACATTTTTTTTAATCATTTACTTTGAAATACAAAGTGCTTTATAAATATAATTATGAAAAACCTATCTATCATTATCGCAGCTTTACTATTCAGCTTTTTGTTTTACAAGCAAAGCATTGGCTTAAACCTTACATTATTTAGCATTCTGACATTAGTTATTTTGAAACTTAATAATAGTGATTCTTTCAATAAAAAAAAGACCTTAATTTACAGTATAGTTTATATAATTACAGCTGCAGCTGTTTTTTATCACACTTCTATAATTTCAATTATCGCTAATTGTCTTTCCTTTTTTACCATAATAGGGAGTATCTCAGAATCAAAATCATCAATTTACATTAATTGGTTAAATGGAATCTACTCGTCTGTTGGCGGTTATTTTCATCGTGCTTTAGAGGTTAGTAAAGACAAAAAGAAAGCGAATATAGATTACATTCACTGGTTAAAAATAATAGGGATTCCTTTATCTATAATAATCTTATTTATTGTTCTTTATCAAAATGGAAACCCTGTTTTTAGTGATATTATTTCAGAAATAAATTTTAAGTTCATCAATTTTCAATGGTTTTTATTTTCGGTTTTGGGTTATTTTCTATTTAATAACCTTGTACATCCTGTAAAGATAAACCCAGCAACAGAAAACGATCTTGAAACTAAAAACACATTAATTAAGGGTGAAATAAATTCACAAAAAAAACTACAAAATGAAAATCAATTAGGAACTATTTTAATGTCATCGTTAAATGTTTTAATCGTTTTTTTCTTAGTTACAGATCTTATTTATCTTATTTCTACAAAAGACTTAAATGCTGTTCAATTATCTAATCAGCTTCACAGTGGTATTAATGCTCTCATTGCTTCAATAGTTATAGCGATTGTAATAATATTATACTTTTTTAGAGGAAATTTAAATTTTTACCAAGCAAATGGGACATTAAAAAAAATTACTTATTTGTGGATTTCGCTAAATATTTTTTTGGTAGCTATTATTGCTATTAAGAATTATCAGTACATACACGCTTTCGGTTTTACATACAAACGTATTGGTGTATTCTTTTACCTCTTACTAACCTTAATTGGTTTAATTACGACTGTAATTAAAGTCTTAAAAATAAAAAATATTTGGTTTTTAGTTCGAATAAATTTACAAACCACTTTTGCCTTCTTAATAGTTTCAAGTCTTCTTAATTGGGATGTTTTGATTTCAAATTATAACATAAAACACGCTCATTTTACGGATGTTGAATATCTAATTAAATTATCTGACAAAAATTCAAAATTATTAAAATCATACAGTAAATCTAATACCCTTTCAGAAGAAAATAATAAGCAAATAGCACTTAAATATGATAATTATATAAATAAACTGAACAAGCTAAATTGGCAAGAACTTAATTATGAAGCGATAAGCACAAAATAAAAGAACTAATCCTATTAATATCATGAATATTCCTACAATAACAATAAAGTCGGTAACTCTAGCTACTTGTGTTTTCTGGTTAATTATTTTAACTGAAAACCAAGGAGGTAACTCTGATTTTTTCGTTCTATTTCTATTGTCTTTAATTCCTATTTCTATTTGCTGCTTTTTTACAATCTTGTTTACTATTGTCCCTTTTTTTTGGTTTGAGAATAAAGAGCTAGACGGGAAGCAAATTTTTAAACGCTATTTTCCTTATTACTCAATAATCTGTTTTGCTTTATCATTTTATTTTTCATTCGCTGCCAAATTTAATATTTATAGCATTGCTTTTTCTTCTTCAGCATTTATAACAACACAACAAGCCTGGGTTTGGCTATCTAAAAACACTAGAGTATGAAAGTATTTAGAAAGAAAATAATAAGTGAGTTGTTTGAAATTACTCAAAAAATATATACCAAGTATTTTAAAAAGAATACCCCATGGAAGATTACAAAAGAATTATTATTATTATTCCCTAAATCAACTTTTGGTTATAAACTTGGAACGTTTTTAAATAAAAACGGATTTGATTTAATACCAAAAGTAGAACGTCATGATGCTTATCATGTTATTACCGGGTTTAGTACTAAAGAAGAAGATGAAATTGCATTGCAGTATTTATGTTTTGGTAATGGCAAACGAAGTCTCTATTTATATGGAGTTATTATAATTGGCACTATAATTCTCCCCGAATACTATAAATATTACTACGAATCCTATAAGAGAGGGCTACAAATGAACACGTTTTATAATTTAGATTTCAAAGGCTTACTAAAAACAAACTTTAAAGCACTTATTTCTAACATTAATTAAAAAAACGAGAACGAAACCTTAACATAATAACTCATGGAAAAATTTAAAACAACAGCTAAAACAGCTTTAGTTTTTTTTAGCATTGGAACCCTATTTTTATTTACACATCTTTTATTTAGAGGTTCTTTAAGATTAATCCTTGCCGGTTACCTATACGTAATAGCTTCTGTTTTTATAAATGGATTGATTGTAAGCGTATTACTATATACTTTAATAATGGAATCCAATAAAAAAGAAACTTTAAAATCGATTGGCATTCTTTTATTAAATGCGCCTATTGCCTACTCATACTTTCTAATTGCCATAAATAAATTTTAACCATGAAAAACTTAAAAAAACTTTTAGCCTGTATTTCATTATTGGCCCTTATTCTAATTGTTTCAAATTTTATAGTAATAACTAAAGCAGAAAATAAAACATTCACTGAAATAGATAATATCCCTATAAACCATGTTGGACTACTCCTAGGCGCAAGTAAAAAAACAGCAAATGGTAATATAAATTTATATTATAAATATCGCATTGAGGCTGCAATAAATTTATATAAAGCAGGCAAAATAAAGTACATTTTAGTTAGTGGAGACAATGGTTCTAAAGATTATGACGAGCCTTCTACTTTTAAAAATGATCTCATAAAAAATGGTATCCCAGAGGAAAAAATCTATTTAGATTATGCGGGTTTTAGAACACTAGATTCTGTTATTAGAGCTAAAGAAATTTTTGGCCAAAATTCTATTACAATAATCTCTCAAAAATTTCATAATGAACGTGCGATATATTTAGCTGAACATCATAATATAAAAGCCATTGGTTTTAATTCTAAAGATCTCAATGGTCGTTATGGATTAAGAACTAAACTTAGAGAATACCTGGCCAGAACCAAAGCCATTATAGACATCGTAATTAATAAACAACCTAAGTTTCTAGGTAAGAAAATAACAATTAAATGAGGATGAAATTAAACATCAATTATTTTATCGCAACAAGTGTTTTACTATTAATAGAAATAAGTATCGCATTATTTTTAGATGAAGGATTCATAAGGTTTACTGTAGGAGACTATTTAGCTTCAATCCTACTCTATTGTATTATCAAGAGTTTTTTTAAGTTAAAACCTTTAATTATAGTATTAATAACATTATTCATTTCCTACGGTATTGAATGGTTACAGTATATAAATATTCTGCAACTTCTAAATATTGAAAACAATACTTTAATTAAAACAGTACTTGGAACCTCTTTTAGCGTAGGAGATTTAATAGCCTATACTCTAGGTTGCATAACCATTTATATAATCGATTTAAAAACTAGTAGAACATGTACACTCTAAAAAAAAGCATTCATGAACAAGCAAAAACAATCTATTTATTAGGTATTTCTATTCTTTTTTGCTTTATCCTTTTGGCAATACGATTTCAAATCACACAGAATCTATTTTATGGTTTTTTAGTATGGAATTTATTTCTTGCCGCAATACCATATGTCATTACATTTTATCTCAACAATAAGTCTAGAGTTAAACTAGAACTCTTTATTGGTTTTAGTATTTGGTTAATTTTTCTACCAAATGCACCATATATAGTTACAGACTTTGTGCATTTAAAATTAAGTTCTTATAATATCATCTATTTAGACATCTTAATGGTTTTCTTATTTGCAATTAATGGTTTGGTCTTTTTTTATCTATCACTTATAGATATGTTAAAACTAATTCAACCTTACTTTAATAAGAATGCAAAATCATTAATAACAGTATCACTATTGTTCCTCTCGAGTTTTGGAGTTTATCTGGGGCGTTTTCTTCGTTACAATTCTTGGGAATTATTAAGTAACCCTAAGCTACTATTCGAAGATATTTGGTTAATGCTTAGATTTCCTTTAGAACACAAAAGTGTTTGGAGTTTTACGCTATGTTTTGGTTTATTTTTAGCATTGGGCTATATAATAACAAAGCATTTAATTAATTAAAAAAAACTAATTAATTGTTTTTTCAACAACAAGATCAGGCTGTTCTCTATTTTTTTCTTGAATATTTCTAACTATTGATGTCGCAGTATTTCTAGGTAAAATTCGAGGCAGTCTTGACAAAAACTTATTAAAAAAACCAGGAACTGCAACTGTTTTTCCTTTTTGCATAGCGTTATAACCGTATTGTACGACTTCTTTAGGACAAGCCATATTAAACGAAATTTTATTATCTGAAGAAGAATCGGAAACTACTTTTTGAAATTCTGTTTTTGTTGGCCCTGGGCATAAAGCAGTAACGGTAACTCCTGTTCCTTTAAGCTCATTTGCAATCGCTTCAGAAAAGGATAACATATATGCTTTTGAAGCATAATATAAAGACATTAGTGGCCCTGGTTGAAATGCTGCAAGTGATGACACGTTTAAAATACGCCCTTCTCCTCTTTCAATCATGCTTGGCAAAAATAACTTTATTAAATGTGTAGTAGTTAGTACGTGTAAATGCAACATTGTTGATTCTCGTTCCCAATTTGTTTCAGAAAAAGATCCAAATAAACCAAAACCTGCATTATTAATTAAAACATCTATGGGTGTATTTTGTATGTTATTATATATAGAAATTGCAACATCTGTTTTACTAAGATCTTCTATTAATAATTCTATTTTAGAATTATAATCAGCAATCAATTCCTTTTTTACTAACTCTAGTTTTTTAGCATCTATATCTACTAATACAAGATTGTATCCATCTTTTGCTAATAAAAGAGCAAATTCATAACCTAAACCTGAAGCAGCTCCAGTAATAAGTGCTGTTTTTACCATATTTTTTTGGGAAAAATTTAACAATGCAATATAATAAAATATAATTCAATTGTTAATTTTAATTCTGTCAAAGGTTTTAAGTTCGTTCTTCTAAAAGAAATATTTTATAGTAGTTATACAAAATAAATCCATAAACTTCTCATTAACTGATAAAAGTAAAACTATGCATAAAAAAATCTAATGCCGAACAACAATTTTCTTAGTTGCTGATAACTTTCCAGAATTAATCATTAAGAGATATACTCCATTAGTTAATTTACTAGTTCTAATTTTCCTAGATTGAATATTACTATCTAAACTTAAATCTCCTTTAAAAATAGGTTTTCCTACAAGATCATATATAACATATGACGCTTCTTTAACGGCATTACTTGTTAATGAAATATTAATCTCATCATTAGCTGGGTTAGGATATATAGAATATACTTTATTAATATCAAAAGAATCGACACTTAGTACATCTGTTTTCCAATCGTCTTTAATTGTATTTATATGAGCATTCATTCTTGTTGCTTGTCCTTCTGTAAACATATACATACATGCATCATTAGTATAATCCATATAATTCATTGTTAATGCACTTTCAGTAGGTAAGCATGAGGATACACTTCCAGGTGAAGGACATCCTCCAGTTGAACTTGCTAAAGCAGGTGTATCATCTACGCGATCTCCAGAGCCACATCCTTGAAATGTATGATAAAGGTTATAAAAATGACCTAACTCATGAGTCACAGTTCTACCTAAATTATATGGCGCACCTGGTATAAAACCAGGGCAACCTGCTCCTGATGAACCAAAAGCATTAGTATTCATGACTACAGAGTTACCATTACTGGGTTGTCCACCAAGAGGAGAATACCCTAAATAAGCAATTGGTTTTACTATAAAGTTTTGATAACCAGAAAATCTACTATCAGTATCTAAAACATTTTCTCCTATAGTAACCGCCGGCTCACCTTCTATTAAGTCTGGATCAATACCAGTAGGGTGATTAGTAGTTGCTAATACAAACTGGACATCAATAGATCCTAAATTAACTCCAGGATAATTTGAACTTGCTGCTGTCCAATTTGAAATATCTCCATTGGTAGCAGAAAAATCTTCATTTAAAATACGTATTTGGTCTAGTGCTAAATCGACTAAACAAGCTCTATTTGACTCATTACCATTTGGATAATGAACAGCTACTGGAATGTAGATAGTTTGGAGACGAGCTTGCGGATTAGCTAGTAAACGCTCATATTCTATTTGAAAAGCTGCTTGACGCGCTTCATATTTTGCTCTATAATCTGGATCCTGTAATTTTTCTTGCATATGCTCCAAGTAACCACACGTTTTTTCTTGTGCGTAATTATAATTACTAGTCATTAATAATAGAAATGCAAATAAAAGAGTGATTTTTTGTTTCATAACTTTTAACTATCTATAAAAATAAAATTGTGTTTAACCAAATTTAAGACTGTGCAATTAATGCTTTACGATTAACTTCATTATTTTTGAGAAATCGGAAGATTTAAAATCTAAGACATATAATCCAGTATTAAATTGTGATGTATTAATCTTTATCTCATTAAGTTCATCCTCGATATTTATAGTTTTTTCATAAATTAATTTCCCTGAAAGATCATGTAATGTGTAACTAGCAAATCCTTTTACTTCATTGGGCATGGATATAACAACCTCTTCATTTACTGGATTCGGGTAGATCTTAAATCCTTTACTATCATCAGTTATAATAACTGGATCATCATCATCATTATCTATAGTCTCATCTACTACATTAAGCTTCCATTCGTTTTGAATTATTGTTAAATACGCATTCATATTCATAGATTGCCCTTCTGTAAACATATACATGCATTCATCATTTACATAATCCATATAATTAGTTGTTAAAGACGCATTGTTACACATAGTAATACTTCCTGGAACAGCACAACCATAAGTTGGACCACTAATATTAGGAGTATCAGCTATACCATCATCTAAATCACAGCTTCCATTTCCTCCCCATGTATGATCCAAATTATAAAAATGTCCTAATTCATGCGTTAGTGTTCTTCCTAAATTAAATGGTGCTCTTGGAACAAACCCTTCACATCCTTCTCCTGAACCAAATGCTGTATTAGTAATTACTAAAGTATCACCAAAACCAGGTTCACCTCCTTTGGGAGAATATCCTAGAACTGCTCCTCCTAAATCTTTAACCACAAAATTTTGATAACCTGACCATCTAGAATCCCTATCACTCTCATCAAATGGCCATCCTATTGTTACAGCTGGCTCCCCTTCTAGCAAATCTTCATCCGTATTTTCAGGATGGTTTTTAGATGCTAAAATAAATTTCACATCAAGATTTCCTATGTTCACTCCAGGATAATGAGAGCTAGCTTCATTCCAGTTTGAAATATCAGAATTCATTCCTGAAAAATCTTCATTTAAAATACGTATTTGATCTTTTACCAAATCAACGAGGCAAGATCTAATAGATTCTTCGGCTGTTGGAAAATGAACTGCTACTGGCACAATTATGGTTTGCCTTCTTCCTAATGAATTGGATTTAAAGTTTTTTTGAAAATTCTTAACAGATTCTTGTCTTGATTCATAGTTTTTTCTAAAAATAGAATCTTGTAATTTTTCATTCATAAATTCACCTGTTCCACAAACTCTTTGTTGCGCGAAATTTAGGTTAGATATAAGTAGAAAAGCTATTGGAATAATCAATTTAAATTTCATTGCTTATTTTTTAAAATTAGATGAATAAACTATTACGTCCTTAAAAACTTATTATTGGGGCGTTTTAATTGTTCCAAATAAACAAAAAAAATCCATGAAATACAAATAAATCAGTTGAAATACATATTATATAAGGCTTTATATTAATGGTTTAACCTCATTAAACTCTATAACACTAGATAAAACGATCTGTGTCTTAGTCTCACCATAAACAATTAATTGATCTATAAAAGTCTCTAAGTGCTTTTGGTCCTTTAGAATGACTTCCATTACTATATTTTCACTGCCAGTAATACGATAGCAGTTTAGAACTTCGTCATAAGATTTTACTTTTTCTAAAAAAGGTTTCAACTTTCCCATGAATGCTCTAATTGTAATGATAGCTTTAAGTTGGTAACCTGCTTCAAAAGGAGATATTGCAGTATTATAACTTTTAATAATACCGATATCTTCCATCTTTTTTATACGCTCAGAAACTGCAGGAGAACTAATCCCAACTTGCCTTCCTATTTCTGCATTAGATTGTCTGGCATTTTTTTGAAGGCATTTTAAAATCCTCCAATTTAGCTTATCTATTGTCATTTTAATGAATTTATAGGCATATAATATAATTATTAAATCAAATTTACGATTATACTTTAAATTCTAAAGATAAAAAATCTGATTTGTTTGTAATTTTGGTATCCCAATAAAAATATATTATGTACAACTACTCGTCCTCAGATTTTCAAAACTCTCCTATATATACAAAAGCTATAGAAATATTAGTATTGTCTAGAAGTATTTCTCAATATGTACAAGATGATTTATCTACATTAAAAATTGATGGTAAAGAAGATTCTAATATTTATTTCTCAGGAGACATTATCTATCAATCCGAATCATTAGCACCAGAGATAGCTAAAGCTGAACTTGAGCGCTATTCAGATAACAAATACAAACATATAGCATCAGTAAAAAGACTAACTAATAGGCTATATAAGAATTGTAGACGATTAGAAAACTGCAATAGTAATGGTAAAGAATATGTTTCAATACTTAGGCATGAATTAAAAAAATTCAAACAACTTCAGTACGTTTGGTCTCTAACATTATAAGGTCTTAAAAAAGATAAGTGTCACATCTAAAATAAGTCTACAAATAGTAATCGTTTCTATTTTACAACTCAAATTCAGTTTGTTTTGAGCCAGTATCAAAGATATGCGGATAATGCTCTTTTGCATTTTTGAACATAAACTCCACTGGGACGTCTTCAAAATGTCCATAGTCTTCAATATATTCTATAAATAAGTTTCCGTCTTTATTAAATTCTTGAAAAACAGAATCGTTTTCTCCATCAAAATCTAACGGTGAAACATTGAATATTTGACAAATAGATGCATTAAATCCAGGCGATAGTTTAATCCATTTACCTTCAATATAGACATTAACCATTCCGTGATTCGTTAACTCATTAGTTCCAAATTTTTCCGTCAACCTTTCAACTCCAATATGATTTTTAACTTTAGCTAAATGAATTCGAGCCGGGATTCCGAGTCCACGAAGACAGGCTATTAATAGAATCGATTTATCAACGCAATGTCCTTTAGACTTTTTTGAAATTTCGCTTGCTCTATAATTTTTTTTTGAAAAACTTAGACTATAAGGATAGTATCTCCAAGAATCACGAATTTTTAAATATAAGAGCTTAGTTTTTTCCTTTTGTGAAAGAGAAGTGTTTTTATATTCAACAATAATTTCTTGAATTTCTTCACTTTCATAATCAAAAAAATAGGTAGAGGTTAAATATTCCATTTATATTTTAGCTTACTAATTTATAAGTGACTTCGGTTTCGACTAACCTCCAAATTGAAATATTTGACTAGGTTCAACAATTAATTCTAATTCAAAATTTGAATAAAATATGCAATTCACTCTTTTTTTCTTAAAAAAGGGTTCTTACAAAACCCAAAAAAATAATCTTAGAAAGATCCCGCTATGCAGCGGGATAAGCGATTCACTCATTTTTTCTTAAAAAATGGTTCTCTGCTTACATGTTTCTTCTATACTGCCCTCCCACTTCAAATAATGAAGCTGTAATTTCTCCTAGAGAACATACTTTACAAACTTCCATTAAGGCTTCAAAAATATTTTGATTACTAATCGCTTTTTGTTGTAAATCTTTAAGTAAACCAATAGTATCATTAGATTTATGAAGGGTTTCTAATGTTTTTATTTGAAATAATTTCTCTTCTTCAGTAGCTCTAATAACTTCCTTTGGAACAACCGTAGGAGACCCTTTAGAACTTAAAAATGTATTTACTCCAACAATAGGGAATTCACCATTATGTTTTAATGTTTCATAATACAAACTCTCTTCTTGAATCTTACTACGTTGATACATCGTTTCCATTGCACCTAATACACCACCTCTTTCTGTAATACGATCAAACTCTAATAATACAGCTTCTTCAACTAGATCTGTTAATTCTTCAATAATGAATGATCCCTGTATTGGGTTTTCATTTTTAGCTAACCCTAGTTCTTTATTTATAATAAGCTGAATTGCCATTGCACGACGAACAGACTCTTCTGTAGGAGTTGTAATTGCTTCGTCATAGGCATTAGTATGTAACGAATTACAATTATCGTATATCGCGTACAATGCCTGTAAAGTCGTACGAATATCATTAAAATCAATTTCTTGTGCATGTAAACTTCTACCAGATGTTTGAATATGATATTTTAGCATTTGAGCTCTCGCGTTAGCTCCATATTTATGTCGCAATGCTTTTGCCCATATTTTTCTTGCTACACGACCTATCACTGCATATTCTGGATCTATTCCATTAGAGAAAAAGAACGAAAGGTTTGGACCAAATTTATTAATATCCATTCCTCGCGATAAATAATACTCGACATAAGTAAACCCATTAGAAAGTGTTAATGCCAGTTGAGTAATAGGGTTTGCTCCTGCTTCTGCAATATGATATCCAGAAATAGAAACAGAATAAAAGTTACGTACATTATTTTCTATAAAATATTCTTGTACATCTCCCATTAAACGCAAAGCAAATTCAGTAGAAAAAATACAAGTATTCTGCGCTTGATCTTCTTTCAAAATATCTGCTTGCACTGTACCTCTTACCTGCGCTATTGTTTTTGTTTTTATGTCTTGATAAACTGCTTCTGGTAAAACGGCATCTCCAGTAACTCCAAGTAACATTAATCCTAAACCATCATTACTTTCTGGTAAATCACCATTATACACTGGTCTTTCTACTCCTTTACCTTTATATATCTTTTTTATTTTTGTCTCAACTTCTTTTTCTAGGCCGTTTTCTTTAATATAAATCTCACATTGTTGATCGATAGCTGCATTCATAAAGAAACCAAGCAACATAGGTGCTGGACCGTTTATTGTCATACTAACCGAAGTCATGACATGTGCTAAATTAAAGCCTGAATACAATTTTTTAGCATCATCTAAACAACAAATACTTACTCCTGCATTACCAATTTTACCATATATATCTGGTCTATGATCTGGATCGTTTCCATAAAGCGTTACACTATCAAAAGCAGTAGACAACCGCTTTGCTGGTAATCCCATACTTACATAATGAAAACGTTTATTAGTACGTTCTGGCCCACCTTCTCCTGCAAACATTCTAGCAGGATCTTCTCCTGTTCTTTTAAATGGATATAATCCTGAAGTATATGGAAATTCTCCTGGAACATTTTCCTGTAAACACCAATTTAAAACATCTCCCCATGCCTTATATTTAGGTAAAGCTACTTTTGGTATTTGAGTATGAGATAAAGATTCTGTATGTGTTTCGATTTTTATTTCTTTGTCTCTAACCTTAAATGTGTATATAGGATTTTTGTATTTATTTACTTTCTCATCCCACCCCGTAATAATTTCCCAATTATAAGGATCAAGGTTTAGTTTTACGCGATCAAATTCTGAGATTAATAACCTTACAAAATCTTTGTTTTCAGAAGTTGTTTCTATAGACTCTGATTCAATCCCTGCTTTATCTAGCGTTGGAGCTTTTTCTAAAACAGATTCTAGTGTTTTATATATACCATATAACTTTTGAGCAACCTCAACTTGAGTTCTCGCGGTTTTATCGTAAGCACGGTTGCTCTCTGCAATTTCAGACAAGTAACGTGTTCTTGAAGGAGGAATAACAAAAATTTTCTCGCTCATCTCATCTGAGATTTCAAAAGTAGATTTTAAATTGGTATCTGTTTTTTCTACCAATTTATCCATTATTGCTTTATAAAGCGTATTCATTCCTGGATCATTAAATTGTGATGCAATGGTGCCATAAACAGGTAATTGATCTTGTGGCGTATCCCACAAATGATTATTACGCATGTACTGCTTCTTAACATCACGAAGCGCATCTAAAGATCCTCTTTTATCAAATTTGTTAATCGCAACGAGATCGGCAAAATCTAACATGTCGATTTTCTCTAATTGAGTTGCGGCTCCAAACTCAGGAGTCATTACATAAAGAGCAACATCACTATGCTCCATTATCTCAGTATCAGATTGTCCAATACCAGAAGTTTCTAATATTATTAAATCATATTCCGCAGCTTTTAAAACCTGAACCGCTTCATTTACATATTTCGATAAGGCTAAATTAGATTGTCGTGTCGCTAAACTACGCATGTACACTCTTGGTGAGTTTATGGCATTCATACGAATACGATCTCCTAAAAGAGCACCTCCAGTTTTTCTTTTTGAAGGATCTACAGAAACTAATCCTATTGTTTTTTTTGGAAAATCTATTAAAAATCGACGTACTAACTCATCTACTAAACTAGATTTACCCGCACCTCCTGTTCCTGTTATTCCTAAAACAGGTGTTTTACTTGTTTTATTTTTTATGTGTATTTTATCTAAAGTACTTTTTGCGATTTCAGGAAAATTTTCAGCAGAAGAAATTACACGAGCTATTGCCTTAGAACTCTTCTTCGAAAGCGCGTCTATCTCACCATTTAATGAATCTCCAATTGCAAAATCTGATTTTTCAACCAAATCGTTAATCATCCCTTGTAATCCCATTTCACGACCATCATCAGGAGAATAAATTCTTGAAATTCCATAATCCATTAGCTCTTTAATCTCTGATGGCAAAATAACGCCACCACCGCCTCCAAAGATTTTAATATGCTCAGCTCCTTTTTCTTTCAATAAATCATACATGTATTTAAAATACTCGTTATGACCACCTTGATAAGACGTTAAACAAATCGCATTAGCATCTTCTTGAATTGCTGTATTTACAACCTCTTCAACACTACGATCATGTCCCAAATGTATGACTTCCACACCGGTAGACTGAATAATACGACGCATTATATTAATAGACGCATCGTGCCCATCAAATAATGAAGCTGCTGTTACAATTCTTACTTTATATTTGGGTTTGTATGGTGTTGCTTGTTTCATTGCTAATTTTCGATCTATTTAAGAGACGCAATTTACGAAATATTCAAAAAATTACCCTCATTATCTATGATTATCTAATGAATTATTCAATAATAAAAATATTAGATTTTATAACTTTTTTTAAATTGTGGTATTATATTTGAAGCTTATTTAATTACTAATTCTTACAAAAAATTATGGTATACAATAATAAAACTGTAATTTTCTAAATCTTAATTTTAAATTAAAACTATTAAAACAATGAAAAAAACAATCATTATACTAATCATTCTTTTTTCTTTTAACGCTTGTGCTGAATTACAGAATGTTGTTAACCAACTCCCTCAGGGAAATACTGGGATTTCTCAACTAGATATTGGTAATGGATTAAGAGAAGCTCTAGACTTAGGAATAGATAAGCAGGTGAGTAAACTAACCTTAAAAGATGGGTTTTATAAAAATCAACTTGTTAAAATATTATTACCTACAGAATTACAAAAAGTAGATAAAGCATTAAGAGGTATTGGTTTAGGCAGCTTAGCAGATGATGGTTTAAAAGCTTTAAATAGAGCGGCAGAAGATGCTGTAAAAGAATCGACTCCTATTTTTGTAAATGCCGTAAAAGGCATCACTTTTAATGATGCGAAAAACATCTTATTAGGTAATGATAATTCAGCAACTCAATACCTTACAGGAAAAACACAAACGGCTCTTTATAGTAAATTCAATCCTGTAATTAAAAATTCTTTTAATAAAGTTGGAGCAGATCGTATTTGGTCTAATCTTATTACTAAATATAACTCCATTCCATTAACAAATAATGTGAATCCAGATTTGACAGATTATGTTACGCAACAAGCCTTAAAAGGGGTGTACAAAATGATTGCTGTTGAAGAAAAACAAATAAGAACCAAAGTAAGTTCTAGAACAAGCTCTTTATTACAAAAAGTTTTTGCTTTACAAGATTAATTATTACAGAATCACATAAAACTATAAAGAGGCTGTCTGAAAGGCATTTCTAATCGTCATTCTGAATTTATTTCATAATCTCATAATACTATATAATAGCTAGTTGTGAGAACCTGAATCAAGTTCAGGTTGACGAAACTGAACTTTTTAGACAGCCTCTTCGCATTTATAATAAAGGTTAAATTCTATTTATTTTTTATTTAATATTCTTTCCATTTTAGATTCTAACGTCTTTAATCTTTTCTCTTGATCGTTAATGACTTCTTGCTGTTCTTTAATTGCTTTAGTAAGTATTGGGATTAATCTTGTGTAATCTAACATAACAAAAGCTTCTACATCTGTTTCAACCTGTTCCTCATTGGGTTTAACCTCCTTAGCAGCGTTAATATTTATTTTTTTTATACGTGTAATCTCTGGTAATATTTTTCGAACCTCTTGAGCTACAAAACCATACTCTTTTTCTGTATTTAATCCCATATTAGGATATTTTTTTTGATCAAACTTATAAGAAACTGGATTTAATTGATTAACAATACTTAAAGCATTTTTAATTTCATTTAAATTCTTTTTGGTTTTCCTATCTGAAATATTAAAAAAACCGCCCGTATATCCTAAATCGTTAAAAAAAAGACCTCCAAAACCGGCACCACCACCACCATTTCTAGATCCTAAAACACCTATACCAGTATTACCATTACTAAACCCCACTACACCAATAGCAGTATGAGTTACAGAATTACTACTCGCTTCACCATATACGCCAGATGGAAAAGCCGTATTACCGCTGTAGTTAGTAATTCCAACAAAACCATTTTCCTGATTAGCCGCACTAGAGTTGTTTACAACTAGTCCCACTCCTTGATTGCTTGTATTTGTAAATCTAGCCATAGATGGTGTCGTCACGTTTTCGCCTCCATTGGTCATTTCAAAGAAACTTGATGGAGCATTAGTTCTTATACCAATGCGATTACTTCCTCCATCAACAAAAAACTGATTAACTTGATTATTGGATTCGATTCTAAAATCTATATCTGTACTATTTTCATTAAAAACAACATAATCTGTTCCTCCTTCAACCATATCCATCATTCTTGCATCACCAGCTCTAATTTGAATTTGATCATTATCTGAGAATCTCCAGTACGTATCTGCATCATCATTATGATACATATAATCGTTATGACCAATACTACCTGCGACATCCAAATCATAATCTGGAGCTGTGGTTCTAATTCCTACTCTATTGGCACTAGCATCTACTTGTAAAGTATTGCCATCTACTCTTACATCTCCATTATTGTCGTTATTTAAAAATAATGCTGCATTAGTATTCGTTATAATCTCATTTCCATCTAAACGAAGACTATTTGCTATTTCTAAAACTCCAGTATTCAATGCTCCACTTGCATCTGTATTATTAGACATTTCTATTCTTCCATTATCTAAAACTTGAAATCTCGTTGTACCATTGTCTTGTATATTAAAATCGCCCGTACCATTTAAATTATAAGTCATTTGAAAAGCGTTTTGGGGAATAGTGGTGTTTTCTAATAAATCACCTCCTAATCTCACTCTATCTGCTCCAATATTATAATTAAGACCATTATCTACATTTGATGCAGAAGCACCTACCACTGCCCAATTATTTCCATCCCAGCAGTGAAAACCTATTCCTGTAGCCGTGTTGGTATTCCACACAAGTAATCCTGCAGGAGATCCTCCAGTAATTGGTGCAATTGTAGTTAGATTTGTAATATTTACTCTAGGCACAAGAATTCCTTTATCTGTACTGGTTACATCTAAAATAGATCCTGGCGCAGGTGTTGTTGTCCCTATTCCTACTTGAGAATAGCCCATATTTATTAATAAAAAATAAAATAGAAGGTAGGGTAAATTGATTTTTCTGTTCATAACAATAGTGATTTGAGGCTGTTAACTAAGGGAGATAACATAAAAGTAAAACTTTTAAACGCTAAAAACAAACACTTTAACGAAAAATACAAAATAAACTAGTCGTTTTTAAAAATTAATGACCATTTATTTTAATAAATGGGTGATTACCTTACTATACAATAAAATTAACTCACTCATCATCTCTGTTATTTCGTTTAAAAACAAATTTATTTTAACATAAAATCAATTTTTTAGCTTTTTTTTAAAACACTTAACTAGCACTATTACAATTATTTAATGTATATTTAATTAAACAAATTTATAATCAAAATGGAACGTAAAGACATTATTAAATATCAGCGAGAACGGCTTAACAAACGTTATAAACACTTGATAGAAAAAGCTTATAATTTAAAAGAAACCGATCATGAATTAAGTGATATTTCTGAATATAAAGCTATAAAATTACTAGGCAGACTAAAAAAGCTTGATTACTTTTTAATAGAAGAATCACAAGTTAGTTCGTAGTTTTTTGAAATAATTAAATGCTTTTATTAATCTTGAACCATACCATGAAAAGTATTCTCCATCTACAAAAACAGTTTTTGAATGGTGAGATACACGACCAATTTCAAAAGCATGCTTCTCTTTAAAAGGATAAGGTTCGCTTGATAAAAATATCAATTCAGGATCCCCTTCTTCCTGAATTTTATTAATATTCACTTCTGGATATCGTTCTAAATTATCATAAATATTTTTATAATTATTAAGTTCTAAAAGATAATTAATAAACGTACTATTACCAGCTGCCATCCAAGGTTTTCTCCATATAAAATAAGCAACTTTAAAAATAGGCTTATCTCTTATAAAGTTTTTAAAATCTTCAAAATTAAATTGTATTTTATCTATTATTTTTGAAGCATCTGTTCTTTTATTAAATAGTACACCATATTGAGTTATTAGCTCTAAAGTATCCTTAATTGAATAAATATCTGAAACATGCACCGCGCAGACTTGTTCGCAAATAGCAACTATTTCTTTTGTGTTTTCTTCTTTATTACAAAGAATAATATCTGGCTTTAAGGCTTTTATTTTATCAATTTTAATTTGCTTTGTACCTCCTACAATTTGTTTTATACTCTTATAATGAAAAGGGTGTATGCAAAATTTAGTTATTCCTATAACTTTATCTTCCAATCCCATATCATGCAATAATTCTGTTTGAGAAGGAACCAAAGAGATTATTCGCATAGGTGAACCTTCCAAAGAAATAGTTCTATTTAATTGATCTTTTATTTGCATTAAAAATGTCTCACTCTTACAAATTATTTAAAATAAGAGCCATTTGCTGTTGTAACGCTTTTGCTTTCTTAGTTGCTGCTTTATCAAAATCTAGCTCACTAGAAGCATATATAATACCGCGAGAAGAATTAATTAATAACCCAATATTTTCATTTATACCATATTTGCAAACGTCTTGTAAATTTCCGCCTTGCGCACCAACTCCAGGAACCAATAAAAAACTTTCTGGAACAATTGTTCTAATGGTTTTAAAAAACTCTGCTTTTGTCGCTCCAACAACATACATTAGGTTTTCGGAATTCATCCAAGTTTTTGAGGTTTCTAAAACCTGTTTATACAGTTCAAATCCTTCAGTTTTTCGAATCTGAAAATCAAAAGCACCCTCATTAGACGTTAAAGCCAACATAATAGTATGTTTGTTTTTAAATGCTAAGAATGGCTCTACAGAATCCTTTCCCATGTATGGTGCCACTGTAATACTATCGAAATTCAAATCTTCAAAAAAAGCTTTAGCATACATCGTACTTGTATTACCTATATCTCCTCTTTTAGCATCTGCTATTGTATAGATTTCAGGATAGTTTTCGTTTAAATAGGTAATTGTTTTTTCTAACGCTTTCCATCCTTTTATACCGTATGCTTCATAAAATGCAGTATTAGGTTTGTAAGCGACACACAAATGATGGGTAGCTTCTATAATTTCTTTATTGAATGAAAAAATAGGATCCTCTTCTTTTAAAAGGTGTTTTGGGATTTTATTTAAATCTACATCTAACCCAATGCATAGAAAGGATTTTTTTTTATGTATTTGTTTTACTAATTCTTGTGTTGTCATTTTATTATTTGACTTATTAATAGAAATAAAAAAAGCCTCTAAAAGAGGCCAATATATGCTATATTAAATCGTTATTAGCTTTAAGTTTCTCTGTGTTTTCAGCCAACATTAACTCATCTAATATTTTTTGTATATCACCATTCATTATATTTCCTAAATCATATAGTGTTAATCCTATTCTATGATCTGTTACACGACCTTGAGAATAATTATAGGTTCTAATTTTTGCACTACGATCACCACTTGAAACCATACTACCTCTTCGCTCTGCATCTTCAGCATTTTTTTTAGCTAATTCTAAATCATACAATCTAGAGCGTAATACTTTAAATGCTTTTTCTTTATTTTTATGTTGCGATTTTTGATCTTGACATTGCGCTACTAAACCAGTAGGAATATGTGTTAATCTTACTGCGGAATAGGTTGTATTTACAGATTGCCCTCCCGGTCCTGATGAACAGAAAAAATCTATCCTAACTTCTTTTGGATTAATCTCTACATCAAATTCTTCTGCTTCAGGAAACACCATAACTGTTGCTGCACTAGTATGAACACGACCTTGTGTTTCTGTTTGAGGCACACGTTGTACACGATGAACACCTGCTTCAAACTTTAAAACACCATATACATCATCTCCATTAACTTCAAACTGTATTTCTTTAAAACCACCATTAGTACCTTCACTAAAATCCACTGTACTTACACTCCACCCTCTTCCTTCACAATATTTAGTATACATTCTAAATAAATCTCCTGCAAAAATACTGGCTTCATCACCTCCAGTTCCTGCACGAAGTTCTACAACGGCATTTTTAGAATCTTCTGGATCTTTTGGTATTAATAGAACTTTTATTTCTTCTTCAAGTCTAGGAATACCTTCTTTACCTTCATCTAATTGCATTTTGGCCATATCAACCATTTCTTGATCGCTACCATCAGCAATAATCTCTTCAGCTTCAGCTATATTATTCGTAAACTCGATATACTCCTTGCGTTTATCCATTAAAATACGCAAATCTTTATATTCTTTATTTAGTGCCACGTAGCGTTTTTGATCTGTAATTATATCTGGTTGTATAATTAAATCACTTACTTCATCAAAACGTTGTTTTACTATCTGGAGTTTATCTAACATCTTCTATTAAAATTGTTAAACAAAAGTACGATAATTTATGAATTCTCAATACGAATTGCTTTCTTTAGCTATTTAAAGAATAATCAGTTGGATTTCACGTTATTAATATGTGTTTCGTCAATTATTATTCATATTAGATTATTACAGAATATTTGCATCTTGGTCTTTTGTTATAAATATTATTATTGCGATAATGAATCCTACTATTTTTCTAGCATTGACAACAAAACTTTTTTTAACCTTTCTTTTATGGTATTTAGCAACAGATATACGTGCAAAAAAAAGATTCTTAAATAAGGAAAATATAGTAGTCTCTAATGGAAAGTTATTTTCTATCCTTTTTTTAATAGATAGCTTAGTTACAATTCCTTTTATTATTTTAATAAAAGGGTTTATATAATAAATGTGATTTTAAAACTTAAATATTATTAACCGCTATAGGTCTGCTCTACTAATAAAACATCCTCTTCTTCCTTTGTATACAATGCATATAAAACAATAAAAAACAGAGTCCCTATATAGAACAGTCTAGTTCCATAAAAAAAGTATTCATAACTCAAAAAATAACCTAAAAATGCAAATAGGTCTGTAAATAATAATCCAAAAGAAAAATATAAAAAATACGTTGAACGTCTTGTATTGTACCTAAAATTATAATTCGCAGCAACAGAGCACAAACTTATTAAAACGATACCATAAATAATTAATAAAATTAATTCTATAACATCATTAGTTTTGTTAGACACACTAGTAATTAAATAGATTGCACCAGATAAGTTTATACATATTATTGCTAAAAATAAAATCTTAAAGAGGTTATTAGGTTTCATAAATCTAACCTTACTTATTATTTTATAAATTAATAATAAGTAACCACTAAGTTTAAATAATGAAGTTAACTTTCTACATATGGGGTTTTCATAATAAACATTAAAAACATCTGCAATTATTAGAGTAAGTAAAAATATTAAGACAAATCTATCTTTAAATTTATTAAATCTCAATAGTATTAAAAAATATAAAATTGCAGTAACAACCCGAGCCATACGAACAATACTAAGTGAATGGTTGCTTAATATATAAATATTAGCAACTAAAATGAGTAATGTAAATATTATTATTTTTTTAGACAAGGGGGGCTTTTTTAATCCGTTAGATTCTAAATATAATAAAAAAAATCTTTACATTTTAATTGACAACTTTAATAAACAAGTATATAATATTATTTTATGAGGTATCAATACTAAAAATTAATGTGGCTATACAAAACATTCTCTTGATTAAAATTATGAAGGTAATATTGTATACAATAAATTAGATAAACACATCTCTAATAATCATAGACATAGAAGAGAAATCATAGTCTACAAAGCTTATTATTTATATGCTAACTCGCTTTTAGGTTTTATTTTTTTTACGTTAATAAAATATCTTCTTCCTCAAATGTGTATAAAACATACCAAGTAGTACATAGAAGGCCTATGACATACAAAACTCTATCTGCATAAAATATTAAATCATAATTTAAATAATAAGCCAAAAATCTTGATATATCACTTATTACAAAAGCAAAAACTAAGTAGAAAAAATAAGTAGACCTTTTCGAAATATACCTAAAATTATAATTCGCTGCCAAAGCAGTTAACAAAATAATGACAGCTCCATATATTAACAGCCAGGGCAAAAGCATTCAAAATTAGATAGAAATTAAAATTTATATTATTTTAGTATTGAATTCTATTTTATTCTGCCATCTGGCAGAATAAAAAAAATGAATATTCCTTCTGAATCAAAATTTAACAAGAATTTTCTGTCA
>CALGLR010000117.1 GCA_937959395.1 uncultured Flavobacteriaceae bacterium
GGCATATAATATTTTTAAGAAAAAAGATGAAGTTCAAGGCAAAAAACACAAGCATAGCTTGGTTACGCTGAGTATTTTTAACGAAGAAATTTGGCTTTTTACTCAAAAGATTAATGTTATTTTATGTTGATTTAGCTATATGTTTAATCTACAAATTTTCCCAATCCAAAACGGCGAAGCATTTTCTTTTCAAATTCCCAAAAGAATTTAAATTGTCCAAATAGCCATCCAAAAGTAACAAGAAGTATTTGATAGAATATAATACCAATAAAAATAAATAAAATCCAATAAAAAACAGGATGAAAATTATCTTCAGTAATCCCTATTAATTTTATTATTGGTCTTCCTATTAACATTGAAGAAGATCCGGTTATAGCAAATACTATAAAAATGCGAATCATTTCCCATTTATGATCTACTTTCCATTTGTTTTCTAGCTTTTTAAAAATAAAAAGGACGAACCGAAGTAAAAAGAATCCAATTAGTAGACCTAAAGCTATTGTAAATAACTTATTGTAGGATTTAGTAAAAGCATAAGATATTTTATACCCAGAGTATAGTAAACCAATACATCCAAGTATAGGAAATATAAGTTGCCAGTTTTTTTGTATTTCCCAGCGTGACTTAAAGTTATTCATCCGAACACTATGTTTTTTTGTTTTTTCAGATGAAATTCACCATTTATATTAGTGAGTTTAAACTAATAATCATGGCTCATTTCACAGCAAATAATTTGCTGCAAATATAACTTAATTTGTGGGAATACGACCGCCTAGTAAATTCTGTTTATATCTGTTTTGAAAATATACGAAGTAATTAAATAACTTATAATTCACATCGTAACCATAGTTAATTTTTTGATTATAAAATATTTGAGCTTCGTATAAGTTTGCAGAATATTTTTGTGGCTCTAAAACACGAGCATTCCACTCTCTTACAAGTTTTAAATTATTATTTTCCAAGTGCATTTGATTGTAAAATCCTTTTGGTTTAGCTTTAGAGGCTAACCAAGAATTATACCCAGGTTCAATAATTATAATATCATGTTCTAATTCACTATCCGAGATTTTTAAAGTATCACTTGAGATGATTTTTTTGTCTTGAATGGGGTCTTGTTTTTCTGGCAGTTTTTCTGTAGAAATACAACTCACAAAGCTAGTAGCAATGGCGAAAATAAAGAGTAAGCGTTTCATAATTTTAAGTTTATTCATTAATACAAAATTACTATTATTTTGTTTAGGGATAACTTAATTATTTTATAAATGTCAGCTTGAGCGCTCTATAGAAATTTTGGGATTTAAACTTCTATAATTTAAAACACTTTTTTAAAAAGTATTTTGGCTATTAAGCGCTCAATATGACATTATTTTTTATAGACTGAGATCTATATTATATTATTACAAAGGATTACTTTTTTCCAAAAAGACCTCCAAGAAGACCTCCAATACCACCTTTTTTCTTATCACCACCTAGAACCATTCCAGCTACATCATCAATAATGCTTCCATCACCATCAGCATCTAAAAGAGAAGTTAAAAAGCTTTGTTCAGATTGTGCTGAGTTATTTCCTAACATACCTCCTAATAAACCTGTTAAAGCGGAAGGGCTTGAAATGTTTTGCTGCTTGCTTTGTTTTCCTAAAACACCCATTAATAATGGTGCAGCAACTTTTAATATTTGACCTATAGATCCAGAATCCATACCAGATTTTTGGCTCAATGCATTTTCAATATTTGCTTGTTTTCCTCCCAAAATATGTCCTAATATTTTACCACCATCATCACTTACACTAGAATCAACACCTCCAGAAAATAATCCTCCTAGATTATCTAAAATACTACCATCGTGTTTACCACTTAAAGCACTCATTAATCCTTGAGCACCTTCTGGTGTTGAAGCATTTTTAGCCATAGCTTGAGTAAGTAAAGGCATAGCCATTGTTAAAATGCTAGCTGTTTTACTACTGTCTTGGCCAGTAGAACCTGCTACACCGCTAATAATTGTTTTTCCAAGATCACTTCCTAATAAATCTAATATTCCTGACATTCTTTTTGTTTAGTTTAATTTGTTTTTAATTTGAGATTATAAATTACAGAAAAAACAAAGAACTAAGGAAATTTGATCCTTCATATTTTGAAAAAAAAGAATTAACATAGATTAAGTGCTATTTTTTATCGACTAAAAGCAAATTTTTGATTTGATTTGCCAATTCTACACCAATTCTATCTTGTGCTTCATTTGTAGCAGCTCCAATATGAGGAGTTAAGGAAATACGTCCATTCATTAATACTTGTACTGCTGGTTTTGGCTCATCTTCAAAAGTATCTAGACCAGCAAATGCAATTTTACCAGAATTTAATGCATCAACTAAAGCAACTTCATCTATTACACCACCACGAGCTGCATTTATTATAGAAGCCCCATCTTTCATTAATTGCAATTCAGATTTTCCAATTACATATTCTTTTTGTGCAGGAACATGAAGCGTAACAAAGTCAGATTTTTTTAATAGGGAATCAAATGCTTCCGTTTTAATATCAAAGTTTAAAGATTCACCATTATAAAAATCTAATGTTATTCTTGCTTCGTCTACAAATTTATCTGCAGCAACAACTTTCATGCCTACACCAAGTGCAATCTTTGCAACTTCTTGGCCTATACGACCAAAACCTACTATACCTATTGTTTTTCCACGTAATTCAATACCTTTTGCGTAATTCTTTTTTAATTTCTTAAAATTAGAATCTCCCTCTAATGGCATATTTCTATTAGAATCGTGTAAGAATCTCACGCCTCCATAGAGGTGAGCAAAAACCAATTCGGCAACAGATTGCGAAGATGCAGCAGGTGTATTTATAACATGTAAACCTTTTTCTCTAGCATAGTCTACATCTATATTATCCATACCAACACCACCACGACCTATAATTTTTAAATTAGAACAGGCATCAATAATATCTTTGCGAACCTTTGTAGCACTTCTAACTAGTATAACATCAATGTTATTTTCGTTTATATAACTTATTAATTGTTCTTGAGCTACTGTTGTTGTTATAACTTCGAAACCTGAAGCTTCTAGTGCTTCTATTCCGCTTTGCGATATACCATCGTTTGCTAATACTTTCATGAAAAATTTATTTTTCATTCCCGTGTATGCGGGAATCTTTATTATTGTTTTTATTTTTATAACTAACTAACTCTCTATAATAGATTCTCGCCTTCGCGGGAATGACAAACTAGAGAATTTAAGCTTTACTTTCTAATTCACTCATTATTTCTACAAGTACTTTTACACTGTCTAATGATAATGCATTATACATACTCGCTCTGTAACCACCAACACTTCTATGACCATTTAATCCATTAATACCAGCATCTTGCCACATGGTATCAAAAGTTTCTTTTAGATCGTCATTTAATAAAGTAAACGTTGCATTCATGTTTGAACGGTCTTCTTTAGCCGAGTATCCTTTAAATAATGGATTTAAATCAATTTCAGAATACATTAAAGTCGCTTTTTTTTCATTTTCTTTTTCGATCGCTTTAATCCCACCGAGGTTTTTTAACCATTCCATAGTTAACATAGATGTGTATACGGCAAAAACAGGAGGGGTATTAAACATGCTACCTTTACTTAGGTGTACTTTATAATCTAGCATCGAAGGAATTTTTCGAGAGACTTTTCCTAAAATATCTTCTTTTATAACAACTAGAGTAGTTCCAGCTGGTCCCATATTTTTTTGTGCGCCTGCATATATCAAATCAAATTGAGAGAAATCTAATACACGAGAGAATATATCACTACTCATATCACAAACTAAAGGAATTTTAGTTTTAGGAAATTTTTTCATTTGCGTTCCAAATATGGTATTGTTGGAAGTACAGTGAAAATAATCATGATCCTCAGGAATATCATATTCTTTAGGGATATAATTAAAATTTGCACTTTTTGACGATGCTACTTCATGAATATCATCAAAAATAGCAGCTTCTTTAATAGCTTTGTCACTCCAAGTTCCTGTATTTAGATAAGCAGCTCTTTTTTCTAATAAATTTTGAGCAACCATTAAAAATTGTGTACTTGCACCACCTTGCAAGAATAATGCTTTATAGCCTTTTCCTTCTAAACCTAATAACTCTAAGGCTAAAGCACGTGCTTTTTCCATGACATCTACAAAAGGTTTACTTCTATGTGATATTTCTAGAAGAGAAAGATTGTCGTTATTAAAATTAAGAACAGCTTCAGAAGCTTTTTGTAATACTTCTTGTGGTAAAACGCATGGTCCTGCGCTAAAGTTATGTTTTTTCATGAAAAATTTATTTTTCATTTCCGTGAAAACGGAAATCTCTTTAAATTCAATTTTTTGTAAGATACAAAGGTGCTAATTTCTCTTCTAAATTATGTTATTAAATTAATAATTTATTGGCTATATTTTTATCAAGAATTCAATTGTATCCACATTATCTGCATAATCCCAAAGTTGAGGAGTTTGAGTTTCTCCAAAAGAAACTTCATTTTCTATAAAATCTTTAGAAACAATGCATTGAATGTTATCTTTTTCATCCTTTAATTTTGCTTTTAGAACGTCTGCATTTTCATAATATTCATAGAAAACGGTAGCTATAGGGGAGGCATTGCTTTCGTCTTCTTTTATCATTAGAAATCCATTTTCTAATAAGTTAAATTCACTCATTAAATACACCGCTTTATTATAATCGTAATTATTTGCATATTTTGCTTTATTAATAATAGGATGCCAATGGTATATTGATTCAAAAAAGGCATCAAAATTATAATCTTTGGGAACATATAATTTAGAGACACTTCTACAACCCAATCCGTAATATCTAAAAATGTCTTCAGAGAGCGCTTTAAGCTCTTCTTTAGTTTCTTTTCCTGTTAATATTGCTAATGAGTTTCTATTATTTCTTATTATGGACGGTTTACCTTTAAAATAATACTCAAAATACCGTGCTGTATTATTACTTCCAGTTGCAATAACTGCATTAAAGTTTTGAAGCTTTTCTTCAGTAAATTCAATTTTTCCTTTAAAATAAGGATCTAAGTGCTCTAAATATTTAGCTAAATAGGGTAGAAGGTATTTATCGTTTGATGATTGTTTTATTAAAACAGAATGGCCAGATATAAGTACAGCGAGAAAGTCATGAAAACCAACAAGCGGAATGTTTCCTGCCATTATAATCGCAACCTTTTGAGAACTAGTCGAATTAAAATTATAACGGTCAAGCCATTTTGATAAGTTGTTGCTGTTTAATTGTTTAGACCATCCGTTTAAAGCGTAAGTAATATTTTCTGTTGTAAACCAGCCGTTATTTTCTTGCGCTAATTTAATCTGATGTTTAAAACCTTCGAAAAACAAATCGTTATTAGTAACGTCTAATTTCTGTTTAAATTCATTAGAAGAAAACTGACTAATAAAATCACCTAGTTTTGAAAACGCGTTAATTCTTTGTTGTAATTGCATTCGTTTATTTGGTTATGAGTGGTTTTGGCTTTATTTTTGTACAAATTTAGAATAAAAAAAACCTATGGCAATTATAATAACGGACGAATGTATAAACTGTGGAGCGTGTGAACCTGAATGCCCAAACACTGCAATTTATGAAGGTGCAGACGATTGGCGTTATAAAGATGGAACTAGTTTAGAAGGAAAAGTAGTTTTACCAAATGGAAATGCAGTAGATGCAGATGAAGCACAAGAACCAGTAAGTGATGAAATTTATTATATCGTACCAGATAAATGTACTGAGTGTAAAGGGTTTCATGATGAACCCCAATGTGCAGCAGTTTGCCCAGTAGATTGTTGTGTGCCAGATGATGATAATGTTGAAGAGGAAGATGTTTTATTAGGTAAACAACGTTTTATGCATCCAGAAGAATAAACAATAAACAAATAACTAATAAATTAAATCTCAAGTATATACTTGAGATTTTTTTATGCCATTTTTTTAGCAACTACAACATAAGTATCAAAAGCATAGCTTTTTTTATCTATAAATTCTATGAGTTCAAAATCATTAAGTAGTAAAAATAATTCCCATTCATTTTTTGTAAAAGCTCTTACTTCCGAATTGTCTTGAGCAATTAATCTCGAATTGTTTTTATTAATTTCATAATATTTAGAATCCCAATTAAACATAAAGTTGTTAGACGTATTGGTATTTAAAAAACTATCTCTATAATAATTTTTGCCATTAAATGCGGCTTTGTGTTCTATTAATACACCTCCTTTTATTTGTTTGAAAAAGCGAGATGCGTCTATAAAATCAAAGCAGAGTAGGCCTTCTTTAGTTAGATTTTTAGTTATAGATTTTAAGGTATTATGTATGTCTATATTATTTAATAAGTAACTGGTTGTTCGTCCAGTAATAATAATACTTTCTGAAGGCTCTTCAAGACTAAAATTTGTCATATCACCATTTATAAAGGTGCCTTTTGGGTTTTTCGACTTCGATAGATTGACCATATCTATGCTATAATCTAATCCTGAATAGTTATAATTATTTTTAATAAAATGTTGTGCTAAGTTTCCTGTACCAGAACCAATCTCTAAAATTTGCTTTTTTTTATACTTTTTTAAAATAGAACTGTAAAACTCATATTCTAATTCATAATCGATGAAAGTTTGATACATCGCATCATAAATCGTTTCAAATCCATTTGAATATAAACTCTGCATAATTTTGATTTGTTTAAGATGGTATATATAAAGATAAAAAAAATGCCGTTCAAAAAGAACGGCATTTTAAATATTTAAATATTTTTAGATCATTAGAACTGATAGTTAATAGAAAAATTAAGCATCGTTCCTAATTGGCTAAAGTGGTAACCATCGTAAGTCATTTGAGAGTAACGTTGGTTAAATGTGATCAAATTAGATGGCGAATTAGAAACTGGAGCACCATTTAAAATAGCTTGACCAGTTGGTGTAGCATCCGTAAATTCCCATTCAGGTAAAACATTAAGTAAATTATTTACATTTAATGATAATGTTAATTTATCTGTAGCACTATAGTTAATTCCTAAATCGGTAACTATTTTAGGAATAAACTCTGTTCTTAAATCAGATCCACCATCAGAAACTGCTCCAGCAGGAATGTCTGCTGGATTTAAAAATAAACCTTCAAGATCTTGTAAACCTTGCTGAGCAAATTTAGTTTTTCCGAAGAACGTATTATTTAAATTGAAACCAAATTTACCAATATCGTAATTAGCTCCTAATATCCATTTTGTTTGTGGACGAGAAGTAAAGAACAAAGCTTCTTGAGTTTCATTAACTACAGATTGTCCTGCATTAGCGACTAAAGGAATATCTTTTACGTCTCCATCTCTTTCATTTTGAATCGTATAGTTTCCAGATAAGTTAAGACCTAATTTACCTGAGCCTAATTCTATGTTTTTGTAGCTAGCTACAAAATCAATTCCAGAAGTTTTAGTATCTATTGCATTAGAGAAGAAACTAATATCACTTAAATTATTTCCTGTTAATAAAATATCTAAAGGATTAGTAGCATCACCACTTGGTCCTATTTCAGTACCTAAAACAATTCTGTCTTTTACTCCAATGTTATAATAATCTAAAGTAAAGCTTAAATTAGATGTGATTTTACCACCGAAACCAACAGTAAAGTTTGTAGAAGTTTCAGCATCTAAACTAGGAATACCTAATAAACCAGCTTGAGAAGAGACGTTATTTACTAATCCACCTACTTGTATTCCTTGACCAGGGATGAAACTAAATTGTGCTTTTTGAGTGAAAAGTTGGTGTAAGGTTGGAGCTCTAAATCCTGTAGAATAAGAACCTCTAACCGTATAATCCTCATTAATTTTGTATCGAGAACTTAATTTATAAACAAAAGCTTCACCAAAATCCGAATAATTTTCTGCTCTTAGAGTAGCGCTTAAAAGAAAATCTTCAGTTGCATCATAATCAATACTAAAATAACCACCAATATTGTAACGGTCGAATTTTCCTGAATTTTGAGGTGTGTTACCTGCAAATGAATCAGCACCACCACCATCGTAAGAGGCTAAGCCTCCTTCAATAACTTCGAATACTTCATTTCTAAACTCTGCACCAAACCCAATACTAACTTGATCAGAAAGTACTCTAGAAATATCCATATTTCCTACATTATGAGAAAAACGCGTTCCACCTGGATCAAAAGATGTTGGACTATTAGCCTGATATAAAGGAGAGCCTTCAACAATTTCACCATCATCAATAACACCATCGTTGTTTGCATCTACCCAAGTTGAAGGAGAAAACACAACATTACGGTTATGAGATTGATTAACTTTATATGTTTGAGCATTTCCACCAGTTGTGAAACTTACATCTACATTCCATTCGTTAATTTTTGATTTAAAACCAACAGTACCGTTATAATCATTTAATAAACCTTCAAAAGTAGGAACATAACCATCATAACCACCAGCTGTGGTTGGATTGCTTCCTGGGAAGAAATCTGCTAAATATGGAAAATCATCTACTGTTCTCCAGTAAGGTGTTCTATAGTTAGCAAAACTGTTTACTTTTTTATAGACATATGCTGCATTAAAATACAATTGCGAATTTTCATTTAAATCGTAACCACCATTTACTAAAAACTTAGAAGCGGCAGTTTCAGGAGAGCCATTTACATTTCCTGCATCTGGACGACGACCTAAAAACTCATTTACAAAAGCTAAATCGGCAGGCGTGTTTCCAGTGAAATCGGCAGCTTCACCTGCAGCATCAACAGTACCTGGGCGGTTTGATAAATTTACTTTTGAAAAATCAACAGTATAATTTATAAATCCTTTATCATCTCCTATAGAAGTACCATTATTTACAGCAAGGCCAAACATTTCGCCATCACCTTCAGCAGTAATACCAGTTCTAAGTGTAGCAGAACCTACTTTATAATTGTCTTTAAGTATGATATTCATTACCCCAGCAATGGCATCAGATCCATATTGAGCAGATGCACCATCACGAAGTATTTCTACACGTTTAATAGCATCTGTAGGAATTGCAGAAATATCTGAACCTGTTTCACCACGACCTGGAGAGGTTTGTGTGTATAATAATGCACTTAAATTTTTACGCTTCCCATTAATAAGTATCAATGTTCTACTAGGTCCCATGTTTCTAATTTCATAAGGATCTAATAAAGACGTTGCATCATTTACTGGTGTTTGTACAGTGTTGAATGAGGGAATTCTATACTGTAACGCTTTATCAAAAGAAGCTTGACCAGTCGAAGCTAATTCTTTTGCTGGTAATACATCTACTGGAAGTGGCGTATCACGATTACTTCTTGGAGCAGTACGCGTACCAACAAGAATAACTTCATCTAATGCTTCTCCATCTGATAAAGTAATGTTGATTTGTGAACGACCGTTCACTTTTTCTTCTTTTGTAGAATAGCCTACTGAGCTAAATACAAGTGTTCCTGACTCACTAACATCAATAGTGTAATTACCATCAAAGTCAGTAGCTGTCCCGTTTGTAGTACCTTTTTCAACTATATTTACACCAGCAAGGCCTTCACCATTACTATCTATTACTTTACCAGTAACAGACTCTTGTGCAAATGCAAAAAAAGCAGTTAAAACAAACAAAAACATTAAAAAGGGTTTTTTCATAAAAAATTTAATTGGATTAATATCTGGCAAAAGTCCAATTTAATCGCCAAATATCCACGCATTGAACAAAAAGTAATAAACATTTTATCAAAAAGGAATGTTAATAACGTTAAAAATGGCATAAAATTAGTTAAGAAATAATCATTGTATAATAGTATATTTGCAGTCGTAAAAAGAAGTTTTCGTTTCTAATATTTTCGAATCGAAAAAAAATAAAAAACTGAGATTCCCTTAGAAATTTGGGAAAGAAAAATAAATTTTTCATGAAAGCAGGAATAGTAGGCTTACCAAACGTAGGAAAATCGACCTTATTTAATTGTTTATCGAATGCAAAAGCACAAAGTGCTAATTTTCCATTTTGTACTATCGAACCCAACATAGGAGTGGTAAATGTACCAGACACAAGATTGGAAAAATTAGAAGAATTGGTGAATCCAGAACGTGTTATTCCTGCAACAGTAGAAATTGTTGATATCGCAGGTTTAGTAAAAGGTGCTAGTAAAGGTGAGGGTTTGGGAAATCAATTTTTGGCCAATATTAGAGAAACTGATGCGATTTTACATGTTTTACGTTGTTTTGATAATGATAACATTATTCATGTAGATGAAAGTGTAGATCCTATAAGAGATAAAGAAACTATTGATATTGAATTGCAATTAAAAGATTTAGATACCGTAGAGAAAAAGCTTGATAAAGTTAAACGCGCTGCAAAAACTGGAAATAAAGAAGCTCAAAAAGAAGAAGCTGTATTGTTAAAGTTGAAAGCTGGATTAGAAGCAGGGCAATCTGTTAGAGCTATTTCCTTTTCTGATGAAGAGTATATTGATTATGTAAAACCAGCGCAATTGATCACAGAAAAACCTGTTTTATATGTTTGTAATGTAGACGAAGGAGCAGCAGTTTCAGGAAATGACTATGTAAATAGGGTAAAGGAAGCTGTAAAAAATGAAGATGCAGAAGTTTTGGTTCTTGCAGTTGGTACTGAAGCAGATATTAATGAATTAGATGATTATGAAGAACGCCAAATGTTCTTACAAGATATTGGTTTAAATGAACCAGGATCTGCAAAATTAATTCGTTCTGCTTATAAATTACTAAATCAGCAAACGTATTTTACTGCAGGTGTCAAAGAAGTACGTGCTTGGACAGTAAATATTGGAGCTAGTGCGCCTCAGGCGGCTGGTGTTATTCATACCGATTTTGAAAAAGGGTTTATTCGTGCTGAAGTTATTGGCTATAACGATTATGTGTCTTTTGGTACAGAAGCTAAAGTTAAAGAAGCTGGTAAAATGAGAGTAGAAGGTAAAAATTATACAGTTAAAGACGGAGATGTGATGCATTTCTTATTTAATGTATAAAAAAGTTGATTATTGCCTCTAAAGTTTCTCTCACTCATGCGAACACCTCTATAATCCCCTCAAGGGGATAGCCATATGAGTAATGTCCTCTCGAGGGGATTATAGGGATGTTCATGAAATTTTTTAGATTATAAGTAATGTCCTGTAAAGGATTAAAGGGGATATAATTAAACATACCTTTTAAATCATTTAACTTTTATATTTATGGAATTAATTGAAATAAGAACCTTAATCGAAGCAGATATTAAAGTCTGTTTTGACTTGTCTCGTAGTATAGACTCTCATAAAGAATCACTAAAACATTCGAAAGAAAAGGCCATCGCAGGAAAAACCTCTGGTTTGATTGATTTAAATGAACAAGTAACATGGGAGGCTACTCATTTTGGAATAAAACAGCAACTAACATCAAAAATAACAGAATTTGAATCGCCTACTTATTTTGTAGATGAAATGATTTCTGGAGCATTTAAATATTTTAGACATGAACATCGTTTCATTGAAGACCGAGGAAAAACACTAATGGTTGATAAATTATATTTCAAATCCCCTTATGGTTTTGTAGGTAAGCTTGTAAATAAAATGATATTGAAACGTTATTTAACGCGTTTACTTGTAACCAGAAATTCTTTCCTAAAAACTCAGGCTGAGGCATAAAAAAAGAGGAAAAATAGATTCCCTCTTCTTTCTTGGATCATATTTAAATGATCCGAATCAAAACAAATTAATTAATAATCATTTTCTTAAAAACGGTTTTACTGTTGCTTTTTATAGAAACAAAGTAAGTTGCAGCATTTAAATCTGAAACATCTACAGTAAAATCAGTATTTGTTATATCGATGGTTTTTAAAACCTGGCCTTGAAGTGTATATAATTTAAAAAGGCCTTTACTATTTTCTGGTAAACTTATATTTAGTTTTTCTTTAGCAGGATTAGGGTATACCTTTACTAAATCGCTAAAACTGTAATCACTTGTTGATAATACATTAAGATTTATTGGATAAAGTGTGCCACCAATTGGTAGCTTATCATTAGGTCTTGCTCTAAAATTATTCCAAACTTCTTGGTTGTTATTTGGATTTGGTCTAACAACATATGGTCCATCATAAATCTTATTAGGATTAGACCATGGCGTAGCATTATTATGATTTTTCTCTAAACATGTATTTTATAAACATAATTTGGCCTTTCAGACAATTCATGTTGAGTAGACCAAGGTCCCATTACTGCAAAATAATCTGGATTTTGTCCAGGCATGGTTGATGGTAAAGTAATTCTATTGTTTTCAATTAAATTATCACCATCATCGCCACTATGAAAACTTATTTCTTGTCTAAAATCATTATCATAAACAACATTATATCTTACACCATAGCCTTGAAGTGATATATGTCTTAAGTGAGTTATTTCACATCCAGTTATTAAATTATAGCCTTCTAGAATGAAGAAATAACCGTGAGCTCCTCCGTGTTTATTAAAAACACCATCCACTTTTAAGTCTCTTAAAGTAGTATGTTCGGCTCCGCACCGTAATGGGAAATCTGCACTATTAATAATGTTTACTTTATCTAACCAGCAATCTTTAGAATCTTTAAATTTCACAGAAACGTTTTCGTTTCCAGGTAATTCGTTATTGGCATTTGTTCCTATATTCCAATCATATTGTGGGGTTCCCCAGCTTCCTTGAATAGTTAATTTATAAATTCCGCTTTTTTCTACTCTATTTCCGAAAAGAAAAGCATTACCATTATTCATGTATATAGTACATTTTACACCATTTCTACTTTCTCCAATAAGAGAAACATTAGATTTCATGCGAACCGTTCTATTAATTCTATATTCTCCATTTTTTAATAAGACAGCACCGCCGCCTTGATTAGAAACAGAATTAATGGCAGAATTAATGGCGTCGCTATTTGCGCCATCATTTAATGTTTGTTTGATAATTTGATTTTCTATAAAAGGTATACCACCTCTTACACCAGCAGTAACCCATTTTTCCATTTGCGGATAATCTGGATCAAATTTGTTTTCATCAAAAGTTACACCAGGATCTCCAACTTCGAGAAGTTGAGAGAAAGATGTGGAGCTAAGGAATAACATGATAAAAACAAGAATATAATCTTGTTTTCTCATACTAAAGGGGATTAGGTGGATAATAGCGTTATTATTACACAAGGCAAATGTATGTAAAAAAACATAAAAATTATTAATAATGTTAAATATTTATTGATATAATGTTTTTTTTATCATAAAAAATGACAAAAATAGATTATTGACGTTTTTATATTGGGGCAAAATATTTTTTTATTCTAAGAATTTGTTCAGAATTCTAACTTTATGACATTAGGGTTTTTAAACTAATTAACAATGGGTTGTTAATTACTTTGTACAAACACTATTTCAATTTTTAACATGATATGCTATATTAGCAATCAATCTATCACGAAATTTCGCACTCAAATAACCTATGTCTAAAGAAACCAAATATACCGAAGATAATATACGCTCGCTAGATTGGAAAGAACACATCCGTATGCGTCCAGGCATGTATATTGGTAAATTAGGTGACGGTTCTTCTCCAGATGATGGTATCTATATTCTTTTAAAGGAAGTTCTTGATAATTCCATTGATGAGTATGTCATGGGAGCAGGAAAAACTATAGAAATTTCTGTGCAAGGAAGCAAAGTTATTGTTCGCGATTATGGTCGTGGAATTCCATTAGGAAAAGTGGTCGATGTTGTTTCTAAAATGAATACTGGTGGGAAATACGATTCTAAGGCTTTTAAAAAATCGGTAGGATTAAATGGAGTAGGAACAAAGGCAGTAAATGCATTATCGTCTTATTTTAGAGTAGAATCTACTCGAGATAACAAGTCGGCTTCAGCAGAATTTGAACAAGGAAATTTAACCAATCAAGATTTATTAGATGACACGTCTCGTAGAAAAGGAACAAAAGTCTCTTTTATTCCTGATGAAATAATCTTCAAAAATTATAAGTATAGAAGTGAGTATGTTGTAAAAATGCTTAAAAACTATGTTTATCTAAACCCTGGATTAACGATAGTTTTTAATGGTGAAAAATTTTACAGTGAGAATGGATTAAAAGATTTATTATCTGAAAACATTAATGAAACAGATTTATTGTATCCTATTATTCATTTAAGAGGTGATGATATTGAAGTGGCCTTAACACATAGTAAAACTCAATATAGTGAAGAGTATCATTCTTTTGTAAATGGTCAAAACACAACACAAGGAGGGACACATTTAGCAGCCTTTAGAGAGGCTTTGGTAAAAACGATAAGAGAATTTTACGGAAAAAACTATGAAGCTTCAGATATTAGAAAATCTGTAGTATGTGCTATTGCAATAAAAGTAATGGAGCCTATTTTTGAGAGTCAAACAAAAACGAAACTGGGCTCTACAGATATGGGAGGAGAGCTACCAACGGTAAGAACCTATATTAATGACTTTTTAAAAACACAGTTAGATAATTATCTACATAAGAATTCAGATGCTGCTGAGAAAATTCAGCGTAAAATATTACAAGCAGAACGCGAACGTAAAGAATTATCTGGAATAAGGAAATTAGCAAAAGACAGAGCTAAAAAAGCAAGTTTACATAATAAGAAGTTACGAGATTGCCGTGTCCATTTTGGTGATGCTAAAAACCCAAGAAATTTAGAGTCGACTTTATTTATTACTGAGGGAGATTCAGCTTCTGGTAGTATTACAAAATCTAGAGATGTAAATACGCAAGCCGTATTTAGTTTAAAAGGGAAACCTCTTAATTGTTATGGTTTAACGAAGAAAATTGTTTATGAAAATGAAGAGTTTAACTTATTACAAGCCGCTCTAAATATTGAAGAATCTCTTGAAGACTTACGCTATAATAATGTCGTTATTGCTACTGATGCCGATGTAGATGGTATGCATATTCGATTATTGCTAATTACATTTTTCCTTCAGTTTTTCCCAGAAGTTATAAAAGAAGGACATTTATATATACTACAAACCCCTTTATTTAGGGTTAGAAATAAGAAAGAAACTATTTATTGCTATACAGAACAGGAAAGAATTAATGCTATTGAAAAATTAAAACCAAAACCAGAAATAACTCGATTTAAAGGTTTAGGTGAAATTTCCCCTGATGAATTTCAACATTTTATTGGTGATGACATCCGTTTAGATCCAATTATGTTGGACGATAATATGTCTATCGAAGATCTATTGTCTTTCTATATGGGAAAAAACACACCCACTCGACAAGAGTTTATTATTGATAATTTAAAAGTAGAAATGGATCTAATTAAAAATCAAGAATAGTATGAAACACGAAAATTTAAAGCGTTTACTCGGATTATTATCGTTCATCATTTTAATCATTTGTTTAGTTCAAGTTTTCAATCATAATTTAGGCATAAAAGAAAATAAAATGTTCTATGCAATTACATTTTTTAGCGGACTATTAGTCGCCATACTGAGTATCGATTTATATCGGTTATCTATCAATAAAAAGAATAAGACAACAAATGTTATAAACAGTTAGCATTTAAGATAAATACTAAATATACTGTCCCCTCGAGCGCAGTCGAGAGGTTTTTATATACCGAAAGCATTAATAATAACAAGGTCTCGACTGCGCTCGACCAGACATTTATAATGTATTTGATGATTTTTGTAATGTACTTAGAACAAATACTATAAATTATAAAACAAGATTAGATTTTTGTAGCTATTATAATAGTTATAGAAATGGAATAAAAGAATGAGTGAAGAAAACGACGATTTAGAAAACTTAAATAACGAACAAGAACCTCAAGAAACGATAACCAGAATTACTGGTATGTATAAAGAGTGGTTTTTAGACTATGCTTCCTATGTAATTTTAGAGCGTGCAGTACCTGCGATTGAGGATGGTTTTAAACCCGTACAGCGTCGTATCATGCATTCTATGAAAGATTTAGATGATGGTCGTTATAATAAAGTAGCTAATATTGTTGGTCACACCATGCAGTACCATCCGCATGGAGATGCGAGTATTGCAGATGCAATGGTTCAAATTGGACAAAAAGATTTATTAATAGATACCCAAGGAAACTGGGGTAATATACTTACTGGAGATCGTGCTGCAGCTTCTCGTTATATTGAAGCACGTATTTCTAAATTTGGATTAGATGTCGTTTTTAATCCGAAAATTACAGAATGGCAATCCTCTTATGATGGTCGTCGTAAAGAACCCGTAAATCTTCCAGTGATGTTTCCTTTACTGCTCGCTCAAGGTGGGGAAGGTATTGCAGTAGGATTATCTACTAAAATATTACCACATAATTTTATAGAATTAATAGAAGCATCTATAAAACATTTACAAGGAAAACGATTTACGATTCTTCCAGATTTTCCTACTTCAGGAATAGCCGATTTTTCTAATTATAATGATGGATTAAGAGGAGGGAAGGTTCGTGTTAGAGCAAAAATAGCACAGTTAGATAAAAATACACTTGTAATTAATGAAATCCCATTCGGGACCACAACATCTTCTTTAATAGATTCTATTTTAAAGGCAAATGATAAAGGGAAGATTAGAGTTAAAAAAATAGAAGACAATACTGCCGCCAATGTAGAGATTCTAATACATTTACCTTCAGGATTATCACCAGATAAATCAATAGATGCTTTATATGCTTTTACAAGTTGTGAGAGTTCTATATCTCCTTTAGGATGTGTTATAGAAGATAATAAACCTCTTTTTGTTGGTGTTACAGAAATGTTACGCCGCTCTACAGATAATACTGTTCAACTTTTAAAGAAAGAACTAGAGATTAGACTAGGAGAGTTTGAAGAGCAATGGCATTTTGCAAGTTTAGAACGTATTTTTATTGAAAATAGAATTTATCGCGATATTGAAGAGGAAGAAACCTGGGATGGTGTTATACAAGCTATAGACAAAGGATTAAAACCTCATGTTAAACATTTAAAACGCGCCATAACTGTAGATGATATTACGCGTTTAACAGAAATTAGAATAAAGCGTATTTCAAAATTTGATATCGATAAAGCACAACAAAAAATTGATGCTTTAGAGGATCAGATAGCAGAAGTAAAGCACCATTTAGCACATCTTATAGATTATGCTATTGCTTATTTTACTAGATTGAAAAAAGAATACGGAAAAGGAAGAGAACGTAAGACAGAGATTAGAACCTTTAACGATGTCGATGCAACAAAAGTTATTATTAGAAACACCAAGCTTTATGTAAATAGAGAAGAAGGTTTTATTGGTACTTCATTACGTAAAGATGAATATGTAGGTGATTGTAGTGATATAGATGATATTATTGCTTTTACTGGGAATGGTACAATGATGGTGACTAAGGTGGATTCCAAGACGTTTATAGGAAAAGATATTATTCATGTTGCTGTCTTTAAAAAGAAGGATAAGCGAACTATTTATAATATGATTTATAGAGATGGAAGTAAAGGGCCTTCTTATATAAAACGTTTTGCAGTAACTTCAATAACCAGAGATAAAGAATACGATTTAACTAACGGAAACAAAAGTTCAAAGCTTTGGTATTTTTCAGCAAACCCTAACGGAGAAGCAGAAGTTATTTCTATTTTGTTACGACAGGTGGGAAGCGTTAAAAAACTGAAATGGGATATTGATTTTGCCGATATCTTAATTAAAGGTCGAGCTTCTAAAGGGAATGTGGTTACAAAATACCCAATTAAGAAAATAGAACTTAAAGAAAAAGGAGTTTCTACTCTTAAGCCTCGTAAAATATGGTTCGATGATACGGTTCAGCGTTTAAATGTAGATGGAAGAGGTGAGCTAGTAGGTGAATTTAGAGGAGAGGATCGTATTTTGGTTATTAACCAAAAAGGAATTGTAAAAACAATTGCTCCTGAAGTCACTGCGCATTTTGATAGTGATATGATTGTTATGGAGAAATGGATTCCCAAAAAGCCGATTTCTGCTATTTATTTTGATGGCGAAAAGGAAAAGCATTTTGTGAAACGTTTTTTAGTTGAACATGAAGATAAAGACGAATTGTTTATTTCTGAACATGAAAAATCACAATTAGAAATTGTTTCTACAGATTGGAAACCTGTGATTGAAATTGTTTTCGCAAAAGATAGAGGTAAAGAACGAAAAGATAATCAAGAGATTGATATAGATAGCTTTATAGCGGTTAAGGGAATAAAAGCTTTAGGTAATACATTAACGCCTTCAAAAGTGAATACTGTAAACTTATTAGACCCTATTCCTTATGAATCACCAGAAGAAATTCATGTTGAAGAGATAGAAGTTGTTGATGAAAAAGAAACAAATAACGATACTTCTGAAGCGACAACTAATTCAGAAAAATCTGAAGAGAGTAGTGATGATAGTAAAAGTTCTGATGACCTTGATACTGATGACGAGGGACAAATTACGTTGTTTTAATCAATAGAATACTTTATTTAAAGATCATTTATCTTTTTTTTAATATTAGTTTTTTGTTTATTTATTATACCTCTATGGTTCTACCTCGAGGTAGTTCATTTCTTCTTCAGTTATTCACTATAATTACTTAGAAGATATATAATCAAAAAAGAAGAATTTCTTATGAAAATTTTTCCTTTTTTGGTTTAAGCATTACAAAAAAATATAAGACATAAATATATAACACGTAGATCTTTGAAAAGAATATATTTCCCAAAGACATTTAAAATACCACTACAAAGACGACGGTAATACTTTTCGTCGAAAGTATCTACAAGGTATTTAACTCATAATAAACTCACATAATAAAAATCACATTTTAAATATATGTAATTTAGAAAAAACTATAAAAATTAATATAATTATGATTAAAATTAAAAATTTATTAAGTTCAATATTCCTTATTGGGATTGTATTTAATACTTGGTCTCAACAAAATCAAAATTTCAAACCTTTAGGTGTACCAGGAAATTGGGCTTTTCAGAAGCAGTTTTCTGATGAATTTAAGGGCTCATCAATAAATAATAAGTGGAGTAAAAATGTAGATAATTGGCCAGCATGGTCGTCAGACCCTACAAAAGTTAAAATTCGTAATAATAAACTTATTATGTCCATAGCAAGAGAAGATCACTTTGGTAATGGGCAAAAGCAATATTTTAAATCAGGGATTTTGATTAGTAAAAATAAAATTAAATATGGCTATTTTGAAGTGAAAATGAAAGGAGTTGGCTCGTCTCCAGGTGCTTCACCAGCTTTCTGGTTGTATTCTAAAGTTAGAAATTCAAATGTTAAATATATTGAAATTGATTGTCCAGAAATTCAATTTAAAGTAAGAGATAATGATGTATTAGGATGGAATGTAGTGAATATTAAAAATAATAATGAAAGGATTAGTATAAGACAAGAAACGGGTTGTTTAAACAAACCTGATAATGTTGATTATTGTTTTCCTAAACCCAGGTTTGATCCTTCTAATCGATTTCATGTATATGGATGTAATTGGACGCCAAATAAGATTGAGTTCTTTATCGACGGTAAAAAAGTTGGAAAAACTATTAATAACAGTGTTCATAAGCATCCAATGAGTCTTGTTATTTCTTTAGGATTACGTGAACCGTTTTATACTTATTCTGGGATCGGACCAGGTACACGAATTCCCGTAGACCCTGATACCGTGAGACCAAGAAGTATTTTAAATGGCTTTCCAATGAAGTCTGAAGTAGAATATGTAAGAGTGTGGAAGAAGAAACCTGGTAATAATGCTAATATTAGAAATAAAAACGGTGCTTTAAATTTAGAAAAAAAAAATGAAAACAAATTTAATATATTTCAAAATAACTCATCTAAATTAATTAATGTTAATATTTCTGAGGATGTAAACTCCTTAGATGTTAAAGTATATAATTTGTCAGGAAAATTGATTTATGAAAATACATTCAATAATAATAATACCTTTAGATTAAGTACTCATACTTTTCAAAATGGTATATATATTATTAAAGTTATTGATGATGAACAAAAGACTTACACAAAAAAGATTATAATTAAATAAAATAGTATGTAATTTTAGCACATGACAAAAAACAGTTTAAGATTATTTTACAATAAAAGTATCTAAAAAGTCAAAACCCTAAAGATTTTGAAAACTTGTAGGGTTTAGGTCATAATATGTTTGGAGTCTTTGACATTATGCATGTTTGCCTTCAGTTTTTCTTCATGTACTAGAATTAATTTAAAAAGCGGAGAATTCATATTTTGGATTTTTCGCTTTAATTTTTAACCCCCTTTAGCATTTTTTTAATTAATTCTTACTTTGAACTTCTTCTGTTTCACAACCAAAAAGGCTTTTTTGCATTATTAATTTAGAAACGCCTTCAGGAAGCATTTTTTGCCATCCTTTTTTATTATCAGCAATCATTTTAAGTACTTTTCTAGAAAACACATTTAAGTTCTCTTCCTCATAATTATCAATATCGACTACTTTTCCATTGTATTTAAAGAATTTATATAATTCTTTCATTCTTGGGTGAACCTTTAAAGTATCGCTAGTAACTACTTTACCGTTTTCATTTTCCATTGGGTATAAATAAACGCGTAAATCTTTGAAGAATAATTTTCCAAAGGCCTCTAAAATACCACCACTAAGATGACGGTAATACTTTTCATCAAAAATATCTACAAGATTATTAACACCCATTGCTAATCCCATTCTTGCTTTAGAATAGAGAGAGAAATACTCAACTAGCTTATAATACTCTTGGAAATTAGAAATTAATACGGTTTGACCTAAAGAGCAAAGTAGTTTTGCTCTATCCATGAAATCTTGTTCATCTATTTCTCCTTCAGCACGTAAATTAGATAATGTGATTTCAAAAACAACTTGAGTTTTTGCTTCGTCTACTTTACTTTCTTTTAGAAACATTTCATAGGACTTTTTATACATGTCCATGTTTACTTTTGTTACTGGTCTAAAACTACCGCGTAACGCCAATATATTTTTCTTGTAAAGAACCCTTGCTGGTAATACATTGTTACCATCTGGAGCAAACATTATCGCATCTGTCATTCCGTTTTTAACCAATTGCAAACTCATTAAACGATTATCGACCTCTTTGAATATTGGGCCAGAGAAATTAATAGTATCAATCTCTAGTTGGTCTTTATCTAAATGGTCATATAAATAACGTAATAATTTTCTTGGTTCGTTATATTTATAAAAAGCACCATAAACTAAGTTAGTCCCTAGTTTACCCATAGTCTCTTGTTGTAAACGGGCATCATTCTCTTTAAAACGAATATGTAAGACAATCTCATTATATTCCTGCTCAGCATCTACTTGATACTTTATTCCAACCCAACCATGTCCTTTGTATTTTTTAGCAAAATCTATAGTAGCTACGGTATTGGCGTAACTAAAAAACATTTTGTTTGGATGTTTATCTCTAGTAATACGTTCTTCAATAAGGTTTATTTCATGATCAAGCATTTTGCGTAATCGATCTTCTGTAACATAACGTTTATCGTTTTCAATACCATAAATGGCGTCACTAAAATCTTTATCGTATGCAGACATTGCTTTTGCAATAGTTCCAGAACCACCACCAGCTCTAAAAAAGTGACGTACAGTTTCCTGACCGGCACCAATCTCTGCGAAAGTTCCATAAATATTTTCGTTTAGATTTATACGTAGAGCTTTATCTTTTAGCGAAGGGACGCTTGCAATATCTTTATCTCCTTTAAGCTTAATTTCCATAATAAAATAGGCGTTTTTATACGATGCAAATGTATCAAATTAGTACAGTAAACAAAAAAAATAACTTATTTTTGTTAGTAATATAACACTTTTGAAAATAACATTTTTAGGAACAGGGACTTCTCAGGGTATTCCAATAATTGGAAGTACTCACCCTGTATGTTTAAGTGAAAACTCTAAAGATAAAAGACTACGTGTTTCAGTTTTAATTCAGTGGGAAAATTTTACTTATGTAATAGATTGTGGACCAGACTTTAGGCAGCAAATGCTAAGAGCCAATTGTAACTACATTGATGGTATTGTCTTTACGCATGAGCATTCAGATCATACTGCTGGCTTGGATGATATTCGTCCGTATTTTTTTAGACAAGGTGATATTCCTATTTATGCGCACAAACGTGTTTTAAGTGAATTAAAAAAACGTTTTGCTTATATTTTTGAATCAGAAAACAAATACCCAGGCGTACCAAGTGTTATAGAAAATGAAATTAAAAACGAAAAATTTTTGCTAAAAACTATTGAAGTTACTCCTATTAGTGGCCTTCACCATAAGCTACAAGTTTTTGGTTTTCGATTTAGAGATTTTGCTTATTTAACTGATATGAAAACGATTAGTGATGAAGAGTTAATGAAACTTCAAAATTTAGATGTGCTAGTTATAAATGCATTAAGGGAGGAAGAACATATTTCTCATTTCAATTTAAATGAAGCTTTAGCCATTGTTTCTAAATTAAAACCCAAAAAAGCGTATTTAACGCACATAAGTCATTTATTAGGCTTTCACGATGATGTAGAAAAAAGTTTACCAGAGAATGTGTTTTTATCCTACGACGGCCTTACTTTAAATCTTTAATTCGATACTTCTTATTTATTATAATTTAGCATACATTTATAACTTAAACTAAAGATTAAAATACGATTATGAAGAACAAAATTTTTATGTACTTATTCATATTTACTTTATTAATTCTCTTATTTCAATTTGTGAATTCTAAAAATATCTATGACGATAGTAATGCTAAAGTAGCAAGTGCCAAAGAGCAAGTAACACTTTATAAAGATTCTATAGTTAAATTAAAAGATAAAAACTTTGAGCTTTCTCAATTTAGTCTGGAGAATAATGATGCATCTATTACTTATCTAGAAAGACAAGGTTTAGATTATACAACAATGATTCCTTTAATAGATGATAAATTACATGATTTAAATGCTTATGAAGGAGAAGAGCACCCTTTGATACCATATGTTTCTATGAATGGTGGAAAAGTACTTATTAATACTGTAAAAATATTAAACCACCAATGGATTATTGCAGATTATACTGATGGACAAATTTCTGGTGAACTGTTAATTAAATATGAATTTAATAATAAAAGTGAACTTAGCTTTAATTTGTTAGAATCGTTTATATACCCTTTAAATTAATTGCTCTAACCAATTTTTAAATTCATGAAAATTTTGAGGAGCCACGCCATGTCCTACAGGAAATTCACTGTATTGGTTTTTTATGTTTAATGCAGAAAGAAATTTAGGCGATTGTCTTGCCCAATCTACTGGAATAACTTGATCGACGCTACCATGAGAACAATAAAAATTTAAGTGCTTGTAGTTTTCTTCAGGTTTAATTTCAAATAAATTTTCATTTACATAACCACTCAAGGCAATGACATTATTTATTTTTTCAGGATAGGTTAAGGCTACAGCATAACTTAAAATGGTACCTTGACTAAATCCTAAAAGCGTAATATTATCTTTATTAATTGGGTATTTAGCGATAACTTCATCTATAAATTTACCAATTAAATCTCTTGATAGTTTTGCTTGTTCATCATCACTCCATTTGCCATTTTCTGCATCAAAATTAATAGCATACCACGCATTTCCATAAGGTTGCATTGTGTAAGGAGCTCTTGCTGATATAATACATAGCTCTTCTGGTAATTCGCTAGCAAACGAAAACAAATCGTTTTCATCGCTACCATAACCATGAAACAATAGGAGTAGAGGTGCGTTTTCTTTTAAAGAGGATTCACGTACGATGTGATATAGAGATAGTTCTTTCATTAGTTACCTATGCTTGCAAATATTTTTTGATAAAGTGTTCCTAGAATAGGAACTTTTCTAGTCTCACCATTAATAGCCGAGATTAAACCGTATATAAATAACATGCCTAGTCCAATCCAAAAAGATAATGAAATTGACCAGTTATCGAACTGACCAACAAAATAGCCCAAAATCATATAAGTTAAACATAAACCTAAACCTTGTCTAATGTGAAATGATGCGAAAGGGTTTTTTTTATCACTATTAATAATAATAGCGATAACAGATCCAATAATTGTTAAATAAGCTATAATGGCAGCTGTTTTGCCTTCGCTTATAATATTACTGTCCATAAATTATAATACTTTTTTGTTATTAGAAATAATACCATATACTTTTCCTTTTAAATCTTGATCTAGGAATATGCTATTGTGAGATTTAGAAAAGATATGATTTTTGGTAAACGTATATTTTGTATCGGGGTTAAACAATGATAATTCGGCTTGCTCCCCTTCTTTAATTGTTTTGTTTTCCATTCCAAAACGTTGTTTTCCTTTTGTAAGTATGCTTATTGTTTTTTTTGTTGTAAATAATGTGTTTAATGCACCGAAAGCACTTTCAAGGCCTATCGTGCCGTATTCTGCATGATCAAACTCTACTTTCTTATCTTCAATAGTTATTGGGTTATGGTCGCTAGTAACAAAATCTACAGTACCATCTTTAACGCCTTCAATTAAAGCATCGATGTCTTTTTGAGTTCTCAAAGGCGGATTTACTTTAAAGCGCGTATCAAAATCGGTTAGTACTTCATCTGTAAAAAATAGATTATGTATAGAGACACTACAAGTAATGTCTAGTTTTTTCTGTTTGGCTTCTCTGATTAATTGAACACTTTCAGCTGTAGAAATTGTGGGAATATGTAGTTTTCCTTCAGTATATTCTAAAATAAATAAATCTCTAGCGACTTGAAGGCTTTCAGCTAAATTCGGATTTCCTTTTAAACCTAAGGTTGTGCTTGTCACATTTTCATTCATTACACCAGATCCAGATATTTTAGTTTCCAAGGGGAAAGAGCAAACTAAACCATTAAAGCTACTGGTATATTGTAAAGCTATTTTTAAGAGATTAGGATTTGCTATGGGCTTTTTATAATCGTAAAAAGCAACAGCTCCAGCAGTATGCATATCGAATAATTCAGCTAAATCAATACTTTTACTAAGACTTGTTAAAGCGCCTACCGTTAATAGATTAGTTGGTGATTTTTCTGTTTTTGTTTTTGCGAAATTAATAGCAGAATTAGTGTCTGTTATTGGGTGTGTGTTAGGTTGCAAAGCTACTGTTGTAAAGCCAGACTTTGCAGCTGTGAGCATTCCGTTTTCAATAGTTTCTCTATCTTCATAACCGGGCTCTCCAAAGCAAACACTACTATCAAACCAACCTTGAGACACATGAAGGTTTTCTAATTTAATCTCATTATAATTATTAGGGTTTTTTATTGTTTTCCCAATTTTCGAAATTTTACCATTCTCAATTAAAATATCTTGAGTTGTATTATGAAAATCGCTTTTAGAATCGATTATAGTTGCAGATTTTATAAGTACGTTCATTTTAAATATTTTAATATGAGCATTTCAATAATTAATAATAGCAGGGCAAAAATAACAAACCATTTCCATATGGCATGAATAGCGTTGTCACTTTTTAGTGTATCAAATAATTTGCTTACAGAACTATTAAGCGTGGCATTTTTATAAATGGATAAGTCTAAGTAGTTTAATTTACTTTCATCTCTATTATAGTTATAACTCACATTCTCTATAATTTTAGTTTTGTTTTTAATGGTATAGATACCAGCATCAATAGGTGTTTCATTTGTAGTGATGCTCACCTTATTATTAAAATAATTTTGTTGCGGAATAACACTTTGCTCACCTTTTTCGAGTGTTAATATGCCATCTTGTTGTAGTTTAACTGCGACATCATAGGTGTTTGCATTTCCTACAGTATAATATAAGTTAGCGTTATTTAAACTTTGCTTTGCTATGTTTATAAAAGTGGGAACAATAAGATTTATATCTTTAAAATTACTATTGACCTTATTTAAAGCAGCACTAAAAACAAAGACATTATTATTTTGGGATAAAAAGGGTTTATCATCTTCAAATTTTAGTATAGCCGAGCTTGTAACAATGTCTTGAGGATAGTAAGATTGTATTTTTGGATATTGAAAATTGTTAATTTGCTTTTCAAAAACGCCTTCACTATAAATAGGATGCGAGTAGTTAATTGTAGTTAATCTTTTTTCTATTTTATTTAATGCTTTAAAGGGCGAAAAACCAAAATTGTTTAAAAAAGTATTATAAGCTTTAATGTTGCTATTAGTGTTTGGAATTACAATAACAACGCCACCGTTTTTAGTAAAAGCGTTTAAAGCAGTAACAAGCGAATTAGGAATGGTTTCTAATTCATTTAATACAATTAGGTTTTGCTTATCTATGCTATTATAATCTAGAGTATTGTTCTTGAATGCGGTATAATTGTAATTATCATTTGTATAAATACGTTTTAAAAAAGAATCGTTAGCTTCATTAATGACTAAAACATTTGTTTTAGCATCTTCATTTATATTAAAAAACAAACTATTATCGAATTGTAAACTAGTATCTTCAATAGTGATTTTACCATTAATAATAGTGTTTGTAGGTATTGTAAACACAGCTTTGTTTTTATTGGAAGATGATACTGCGGTTTTAGAAACTAGATTATCATCATTATAATAAGCTACAGGGAAATTCTCCATGTTCTCATTAGAATTTACACCAACCGTTAATTCTAAGTTGCTAGAGTTTCGTTTAGAAATGTAAAGTGTGTCTATAGCTATGTTATTAGTTTTAATAGGTTTTAATTGAACTAAATTAATAGTGTAAGACGAATCGTTCTCTATCTCGAAATTTTCTTTTTTCTGCTGAAAATCACTTACCATTACGATGTTTTTAATTGTAGATGGATCTTTGTTAAATAACTTCTTGCTTTTCAATAAGGCTGCGTTATAAGTTAATTGATTTGGCGAAAAACCCAATTGAAGTAAGTCATTAGTAATTGTTTTTATAGACGTATTCCTATAGGTATCATCATTTGTAAGTATAGATAGTGTTTCGGTCTCTGGAATACCTTCTATTAGTTCTTGTATCGCACGTTTAAGTATAATTCCTTTATCTCCTTTTGCTTGCATGCTAAAGGAATTATCTAAATAGATAACCGTTTCTGTTTCTGTGTTTAGTGATTTTTTATTAGAGAAGAAAGGCTGTGCAAAAGCTAAAATAATTGCAGCAAGAATTCCTAATCTTGTAAATAGTGTTAACCATTTTTTTATTTGAGAGCTTTTTCGTGTTTGCAGAGTCACTTCTTTAAGAAAAGCAACATTTGTAAAGTTTTCTTTTTGAAATTTACGAAGCTGAAAAAGATGAACAATAATAGGGATTAGCAGTAAAAATAGGGCGTAAAGAAGTTCTGGGTGTTTAAACTGCATTTGTGTTTTTGATTAATCAAATATAGAAAATGCAAATGAAAAAAATATAACTGACATGAAAAATTATGAAATCTTTAATTATGTGACTCTATTTCTCTAACAAAAGAAAAAATAATCGATCATTTGTCTTTTCTTTTGAGCTTTAAAATAATCACCAATACTAATTTGTTCTTCGGCATTAGCTACAGTAATAATGCTTTGAAAATCTTTGGTAGTTTCTAAATAGGTAAAGGGTTTTAGTAGTTTATCATAAATATGCTTTCCTATTTTTTTTGGATTATCACAAATCCATTCAAAAGGAATATTACTAGCAATAAGTAACTTTGCTAATGTTTTACCTTTTTTTCCAGCGCCCCAAACCACCAATTCTTTTTCATTATTATAATGTAGCTTTAAAAAGTAGTGTGTTTTTAATTCTAAAAAGCTGTTTTCTGCATAATTACTATCCGTTCTGGAAGCACGAGTGCCATAATCCCTCCAATAATGTATTATTTTATCACAAGGGATGATTTTAAATTGGTGTTCGCAGAAGCGAAACGTTAAATCATAATCTTCAGGATAGCGATTAGAATTAAAGGCATTACACGCTATTAAATCCTCTTTATAAATCATCCAAGACGGGGAGGGGATAACACATTCTTTATAGATTTCAGAGTAATTATTTCCAGTTCGTGTTAAACGGTTTAGCCATTCCTCGTATTTTTTGTAACCATCACTTATGCCTTCTGCAGAAAAATAACTTACTAATCCTGTTGCCACATGTTTTTTTCCTTTAGAAATTAGATTCTGAGCTAATATTTTAAGTTTATCCTTATGCATAATATCGTCGCTGTCCATACGCGTAATTAGTACTCCTTTACTATGTTCAAAAGCTAATCGTAATGCATTTATAATTCCCGGGGCTTTATTCTTTAAAAGTGTGATTTTTTCTTCTTTTTGAGCATAATTATGAACTAAATCATAGCTTTCATCAGTAGAGAAATCGTCTACTATAATTAATTCCCAATTGGAGTAGGTTTGGTCAAGAATAGAGTTTAAACACTCTGGTAGAAAAGAAAAAGTATTTTTAAAAGGAATAAGAATACTAACTAAAGGTTGTTCCATTGGCGCAATTTAACAAAAAGTTAATTGTATAACCATTTAACAAAACCTATTTTTGCTTTTGTATCATTTTATAAGCTAACTTTTTAAAATGAAATAAGTATACGTTCTAAAGAAGACAATTAAACACAAAAATCAAACCCATGAAAAAACAAACATTAGCTTTAGCTATTACTGGACTGTTTCTAGTAGGCTGTAATTCTACTAAAAAAGTAAGTAATGATTTAGCTACTAAAAACTCTATTGTAAGTGCAATAGATTTAACACAAGTGGTTAATGATAAAGCTCCTGTTACTATAAACCCGGGTCGTTTTACTATAGAAACAGTTACTTATAGATTACCAAGAGTAGTTCAAGGAACGTATTCAGTAAGCGATTTTGGTAAATATGTCGATGATTTCAAAGCTTTTGATTATAAAGGAAATGAATTAGCAGTTAAAAAAGCAGATGTGAATTCATGGACCATTAGTGATGCTACTAATTTAGATAAAATCATGTATTATGTGAATGATACATTTGATATTGAAGTTGCAGGAGGAATAGGTAAAGACACGCCTTTTTCGCCATCGGGTACAAATATAGAATCTACAAATTATGTTTTAAACCTTCATGGTTTTATAGGTTATTTTGATAGTTTAAAAACGAATCAATACAAATTGAATATCACTGCGCCTGCAAGTTTCGTAAGAACATCTGCATTGCAAGAAACAGCAAAAACGACAAGTAAAGATAAAAAATCGATTACTTCTAGTTACGTTGCACCTCGCTATTTTGATATTACAGATAATCCAATGTTTTATGGGGAGTTAGATGTAGAAGAGTTTCAAGTAGGAGATATCAAAATAGTATTAAGTGTATATTCACCAAACAAAGTACATTCAGCTGCAAAATTAAAAACTGTCGTTGAAAAAATGATGCAAGCTCAAAAAACGTTTTTAGGAGCAGTTAATAGTACACCTCGTTATGATATTTATTTGTATTTAGCAGGCCAAAATGAAGGAGCTCCTAAAGGTTTTGGTGCATTAGAACATCACACCTCTACAGTTGTTGTTTTACCAGAAGCAATGCCAGATGAGGCTATTGCAAGCGCAATGACGGATGTGGTTTCTCATGAGTTTTTTCATATTGTAACGCCTTTAAGTGTGCATTCTGAAGATGTTCATTATTTTGATTATGACAAACCTACTTTTTCTAAACATTTATGGATGTATGAAGGTGTAACAGAATATTTTGCAACTTTATTTCAAGTCGATCAAGGTTTAGTTGAAGCTGACGCTTTTTATACTAAGGTATTAAGTAAAATAAATGCGGCCTCTGCAATGAACGATGCGATGAGTTTTACTAAAATGAGTGAAAATGTATTAGAAGAACCTTATGCCTCTCAATATACTAATGTCTATAATAAAGGCGCATTAATAGGAATGTGTATTGATATTATACTTAGAGAAGAAAGTAATGGACAACGTGGTATTTTATCTTTAATGAAAGAGTTATCTAATAAATATGGTAAGAATAAACCTTTTGAAGATGATAAGATTATAGATGAAATCACAGCAATGACTTATCCTTCTATAGGCGCATTTTTACAAAAACATGTTGTAGGAGATACGCCTATTAATTACGACGATTTCTTTAAAAAGACAGGGTTAGAAATTGCCGAAGCAAAAGTAAAAACGAATTACATACAAAATGACGGTGCATTTATATTCTTGCCTAATCAAGCTACAGGAGAAATAGCATTTTCTGAAGCTGTAAAAGCTAATAGTTTTTGGGCAGAAAATGGAGTGCAACCTGGAGATATTATTAAAACAATTGATGGATCACCTTTAACTTTAGCAAATGCTCAAGACGTATTGTCTAAAGTTTTTATGTGGCAACCTGGCCAAGATGTTGATGTGCGTTTAAATAGAGCAGGACAAGAAGTAACTGTGAAAACAAAGTTAACGCAATCTTATACAAAAGGTCAAAGCTTAAAAGAAATCGTTAATGCTACTACGGCTCAAAAAGAACTTCGTAAGGCATGGATGAAAGGGTAAAGTGATTTACGATTTTAGATTAACGATTGAAGATTTTTGAATTAAAAAAACTCGACCTTATACTCATTGAATACGTTTTTTTAATTTTGACTACTGACTACTGACTACTGACTACTGACTACTGACTACTGACTACTGACTACTGACTACTGACTACTGAACTAATAATCTAAAACCCCTCAAAAACACCAAGACCAAATAAAGCAAAGTCATATTTTACAGGATCATTAGGATCTAGTTTTCTTAAAGCAGTATCTAATTCAGCTAATGCTTTCCCGTCATTTTGCTTTCGTTTTAAGAGGCCTAGTTTTCTCGCTACATTACCAGAATGAACATCCAATGGGCAAGATAATAGAGCAGGTGAGAGGCTATTCCAAATACCAAAATCGACACCAGTTTTATCATTACGTACCATCCATCTTAAAAACATGTTAATTCGCTTTGCAGCCGAATTCTTTAACGGATCACTAATATGTTTTTGCGTACGTTGTAAGTGTTCGATTTCGAAAAAACAGTTTTTAAAATAATGAATTGAGCTTTGTAAAGAGTTGTTCGTAATGTGTTTTGAAAACACAGATTCTAAGCCATTATGAGATTTATAAATGTGTTGTAATCCGTTTATAAAGGTTATAAAATCCAAACCATTAAATGTACGATGTACAAAATGTTCTAAACGTTGTAGATCACTTTCTTCATGGTTTAACACAAAATCGTAAGGCGAATTATCTAATAGCTCAACCATTCTTTTTGCATTTTTAATGATGCTTTTCCGGTTTCCCCAGGCAATTGTTGCACTTAAAAAAGCACTAATCTCAATGTCTTCCTTTTTACTAAAAAGATGAGGCACCTGAATGGGATCACTTTCAATAAATTCTGTAGTATTATATTGTTCTACTTTAGTGTCTAGAAATTCTTTAAGCTCGCTTTTAGTCATTGTTTGTTGGTAAATAATATGTATCTGATTTCTATACCTCCAGGAATAAGAGACTAGGAACAATTAATAGTCCGTTAAAAAGCATATGCAGTAAAATGGCATAAACCAATCCTAATTTTACTCTTGTATACCCTAATATTAAACCTAAAGCTATTTGAGGGGCAATTAATATTGGAGATGCGATTAAAATTGCTGTAGACATCTCATAATTAGAGATATGTATAAATCCAAAAAATATAGCGAAACCATAAAAGATATATTTAAATTGTTTATGATCGCAAAATAAAGTTAGTGGTGCTCTAAAAAACAATTCTTCTAATACAGGAGCAGCTATTACAGCCATTAAAAATACAACCATTTTAGATTTTTTCTCAAGTAGTTTGGTAATAGCATGAGAGTCGACTTCAAAAACACCTAAATGCCCTAAAATACTAATTAAAATACCTAAAGAGAATGATATAATAAATGATATAAGAAGTAATTTGGTTAGGGTTTTGAGTTTTTCACTTAATGAAATCTCTAACCGCTCGCAGTTTGGGTTTTTTAGATATTGAAGAAGTGAATTAAAAACAATTAGCATAATAAAACTGTATGAAAGCTACTTATTGAACAATTTTACCATCTACCATTGTTAATTTTCTATCGGCTAGATTCGCTAATTCTTCATTATGAGTAACAATAACAAAGGTTTGACCAAATTCATCTCTAAGCTTAAAGAACAAATTATGTAGGTTTTCAGCACTTTCACTATCTAAATTACCAGAAGGCTCATCTGCAAAAATAAGTTCAGGACTATTTATTAAGGCTCTAGCTACGGCAACACGTTGTTGTTCACCTCCAGAAAGCTCACTAGGTTTATGATTATAGCGATGAGAAAGACCTAAGAAGTCTAATAATTCTTTTGCTCTAGTTTCTACTTCATTTTTTTGGCTTCCTTTTATAAAACCAGGAATACTTACGTTTTCTAATGCTGTAAATTCTGGTAGTAGCTGGTGAAACTGAAATATAAAACCAATATGTTCATTTCTAAATCTCGCCAATTCTTTTTCAGAAAACGCTTTAATGTTTTCTCCATTAATATTTAATAGGCTGTCTGTACTCTTTTTGTCTATAGTATCTAAAGTGCCTAGTATTTGGAGCAGGGTTGTCTTTCCAGCACCAGAGGCACCTACAACAGAAACAATCTCCCCTTTTTTTATGTGAATATTAACGCCTTTTAAAACGTGAAGATCATCATAATACTTATGTATGTTTTTAGCTTGAATCATCTTTAAATTAAAGTACGGAAAATACTACTTTATAAACTCATGTACAACCACTAATTGCTTTTTGATTTTGATTTAAACCATTTCTTCATATCATTATAATCTATAAAATAAACGAGTCTAAGGGAAAATGTATTTCCTATAGGTTGATCAAATAATTCTTTAGAACTATTAGACCAATCTGATACACCATTATTATTAAAATTAAAGATCCTGTTACGGTATTGTGCTGTTAAAAAACTACCTGGAGCAAATTGCCATGAATATGTAAGATTCATATTCCAGGTATTAAAGTTTACATCTGGATCATCTAAATCTATTTTAGTATAATTATCATCAGTAGTTAAACGCCCATTTTCTTCTAGCTTAAACAATTCATTTTCGTATTCCACAGTAGTCCAATAATAACGAAAATTAAAGCCTAAACCATGATAAGGGGAGAAGTTATAACTTGCATTAATGGTATTTTCGATAATAATTTGATCGCGCTGTCCGTAAATAATATCATCACCAATAAAATCTACAAAACCGCGGCTTTTCTTTTCTGTAATGTATTCTAATGCATAACTGAATAGTAATTTATCATTTGGTCTATATCTAGGGCTTAATCTTAAAAAGTATCTTTCATAATCTTTTCGAATGTCTTCAAAGGTTTTTCTAATACCGATCCTACCATCAAAAGCAATTTTTTTGTTATAATTTGTAGAAATCCAAGCATTAGATCCCATCCAATCTTCTGTAATAAAGAAACGTCCATCTACTCTTGGACCAAAATAATCATATTGTTTTCCTGGTCTGATACCAAAATCTCCACCGTAAGCTGTTAAACTTTTTTTTCCTACGGCAAAAATATCTCCACTAAATCGATTACCTGCATAAGTGCCGGGCCTAAATAAACGCCTGTACTCTGCATTTAGATTGATTCTAAAATTATTATGCTTTTTAGTAGGTTCAAAAATTTGGTAAGATGTTCCCACATTAAAATTATTAAAGTTATTCCTAAATTGAAATCCGAGGTCATTTATATCATATTTTTCATCGGCTAAAGTGTTTTCAAAAAACCAACGGTATTTACCACTGTTTTTTCCAAAACCTAATCGGGTACTTGCTCCAGATTGATCTCCTTCTTCAAGATTAAGGTTGCTCGTTTTAAGCTCAGCAATTAAACCATGTGTGTTGTTTTTGTTTATTATATTTGCAACTACGGCGGTTACATTGGCATCTCTAAAACTACCACTTCTAGTCACATTAGTATTAATTAAACTAATAGATGAATTTTTGTTAAACTGTTGATCAAAAACAATAACGTTATAATTAGAAAGGGGCTCAACAATTTCTTTACGAATTTCGTTAGTTATTTTGTTTTCTATATTTACTTCAGTTTTTTGAGTAATAGCATTAAAAAAGCCAATACCCAATCCGTTTTTTGTTCGGCCAGAGATTTTAACAGCATTTAAGAGGTTAACTTTACTTGGGAAATCTTCAACTAAAGCTTCATCACCTGTTAGTTCAACAAATCCAGTTGGAGCACTTCCTACTCGCCTTGAAAAGAATAAATCACCTTTGCTAAATAAATCAAGCCCTTCTGTAAAAAACTGTCGTTGTTCTTCAAAGCGTTGTTCGAAAGGGCCTAAGTTTAATTGTACATTATCAAATCCTGCCTGACTAAAATCTGGAATTAAAGTGGCATCTAAAGTGAAATTCTCAGTGATCCCATATTTTATATCTAAACCAGCATTAAAACTAGTATTTGTTTCACTATCAAAATTATCTACAATACCAGATATAAATGGATAGAAACTTAAGCGAGTAGGAGACTCTATATTCTTTAATCCTTTAAGTTTTGCGTGGTAAAGTCCTTGAATTCCTTTACTGGGATCTATAGGGTTCCAAGTGTATTGCGATCGTAAATTTCTAAAATGACGGTGAAATTGAACACCCCATGTTGGGTTCTCTTGTTTTGTAAAACGAAGCGTTCTATATGGAATTTTCATTTCTACAATCCAACCATCTTCTACTATTTTTACAGCACTATCCCATACTGCATTCCAACTAAAATCTTCTCCATTAGAAGAAGTAGCAACAGCATCTGCTTGTGTTCCAGATACAAAAACAAAAAATAACGTATCGTTTTGTGCATCATTGTTAGGGTTTAAAACCAAAGCAAAGAAATCATTCTGTCCAAAGTCATCACGCTGAGTGATTTGACTCATAATATTTTCAGGTTTATCTTTTAGGTATGCAGATACGTATATAGCATCGTCATTGTAAGTCATTTTTACAATGGTTTTTTGGTCATCACTAAGGGAATTTCCTACATCTGGCCTAAATTGAATGAAATTAGTTGCTATTTGGGCATCGTTCCATATGGCATCGTCTAAAACACCATCAATTTTAGGTGAATTATCTGTACGCGCTATGGTATAAACTTTTTTGTTCTGGGAATTAACTTGTAGACATACTATTACAAGTATAAGAAGACTTATTAATTTTAAGCGAATCATTTAGTAGTTTTGGTTGCATCAAATATATGAAATATTGTAATTTAACGAAAATGCATAGTTAGTATTAGCAAAACTAAATTTGTGATCTACATTTTATCCTAATTAAAAGTTAATAAGTCAATTCGAAGTGTTAAAATCGATTATTTTAGTAGAATATATAAATTTATGGAGCGTAAAGAATTAGAGATAGCTACATTCGCAAATGGCTGTTTTTGGTGTACAGAAGCGGTGTTTAAAAGAATAGAAGGTGTTGAAAGTGTGATATCTGGATATACTGGTGGGACTATTAAAAACCCCGCATATAGAGAAATTTGTACCGGTAGAACAGGTCATGCTGAAGCGATTCAAATACATTATAAGCCTAGTATTGTCTCGTTTAGCGCTTTATTAGAAATATTTTTTGCAACTCATGATCCAACGACATTAAATAGGCAAGGTCATGATGTTGGCACGCAATATAGATCTGGGGTTTTTTATAATTCTGAAGATCAAAAACAGCAAGCAGAAGATTTCATATCATTGTTAACTGATAAAAAAGTGTTTAACGCACCCATAGTAACAGAGATTACACCTTTAGTTGTGTTTTATAAAGCTGAAGAAGAACATCATGATTATTATGATAACAATAAAGAACAGCGCTATTGCCAATTAGTTATTAATCCAAAAATAGACAAGTTAAATACTTATTTTAGCGATAAATTAAAAACAGTAAATTAAACATGCCGTATAAGCAATTTGAAGAGTATAATATGAAAGTAACTGATGATGTTAGAGATCGTTACAAGAGTATAATTGAAGAGTTAGGTGAAGACACAAAAAGAGAAGGTTTATTAAAAACACCTGAACGAGCAGCTAAAGCAATGCAGTTTTTAACACAAGGTTATGAACAAGATGCTGCAGCAATTTTAAAGGGAGCTATGTTTAAAGAGTCTTACAATGAAATGGTAATTGTTAAGGATATCGAACTGTATTCGCTTTGTGAGCACCATATTTTGCCATTTTTTGGAAAAGCACATATTGCTTATATCCCTAATGGTCATATTGTTGGGCTTTCAAAAATACCTAGAATTGTAGATGTTTTTGCAAGACGTTTACAAGTTCAAGAGCGTTTAACAAAGCAAATTTTAGAATGCATAAATAATACATTACAACCCGAAGGCGTTGCTGTGGTTATTGAAGCATCTCACATGTGTATGATGATGAGAGGTGTACAAAAGCAGAATTCGACAACGACAACATCAGGATTTAGAGGTGCTTTTGAAAATATTGAAACGAGAACAGAATTCCTTAAATTAATTAGCTCAAACTTATCTTAAAATAAGTAAAACGGGACACTATGTATTTTGGAACGCTATTTGCTTTATAATTAGTACAATTATAAATTTTTACAAATGAATTTTGACAATACAAACAAATACAATAAACTGGCTCTAGGACTCATCTTTGATGCTTTAGGCTATGTAAGCTTCATACTCCCTGGAATTGGTGAATTTGGAGATATATTTTGGGCCCCAGCTTCAGCTTATTTAATGACAAAACTATATAAAGGGAAAACAGGAAAAATAGCAGCTGGAGTATCTTTTATTGAAGAAATAATGCCTGGACTAGATATTATCCCAACATTTACTCTTATGTGGTTATATACTTATGTCTTTAAAACCAGTAAACAAGAAACGATTATTAATGTAGACTAACTTACTAGTTAACATTTATTCAAATTATAAAAGCAGCTCTTCTTAAAGAGCTGCTTAAACTATACCAATCATGACTTAAAACAAGCCCTATAATTTGTTTCTATATTGCTCATATTTCAACATAAAATAAAAACGTAACTAAGGCTATGTTTATATTTTAGTTCACGCCTTTTATATTTTATATTAAAGAGTTCATGAATCTTCGATTTCTATTTCATCTGAACAACATATAATTCAAATTAATAATGTCTCATTTTAAATCATAATTGGTATTACACACTTACACAATACTTATTTTAAAGAAATTCTAACCAAGACATACTGTAATGTGCCTGTCTGAATGCATTCCTTTGGTAACACTATTCCAAATTGTTTTTTGTACAGCTCTTAAATGTATCGCCCCACAATTTTGATTAGCATCGGTATCTATTTCAAAAGTACCGGCTCCATTGTTTGTTCCAGATTGGTCTAAACCACTTATTTTATTATAAGTTCCTAAAGCACCAATAGTTATCGCATAATTCTCTAAATAATTATCGGATACAGTAAATTGACCTTTAATCGTATCTCCTTTAGTGTAATGCGTACAATTCCCACCATCATCAATAGACATCGTCACTTTTGGCATAGTACTATCCATTTGAATAACTTGACTGTCTTGCGTACCATTTGCATGCTCAATAGTTACCCTTATTTTATCATTAGTTCCTGGTGAGAAACGTGCCAATATACTGCTAATGTTTTTGGTATATGGTTGGTATTCATACTCATTAGCTGCATTTGCAGTAACTTTAGTTGTAATTACACTCCCGCCACTATAACCTATAACAAAAAGATCATCATTTAAGTAGTAGCTTCCATTGGTTGCTAAATTCGTGATTTTTACTTTGTAAGTCATACCATCATAAGGAGCAGAAACACCTTGAACTACAATTCTACCAGCAAACGGACTATTATTGAATGTAGGCGTTTGATTGAATTCAAATTTAGCACCAGGTACTGTTAAACCAGTACTATTATTAATATTATTTGTTGCAATTCCGCCTACAGTAATTAATTTTGGACGGTTTCCAAATACAACTATTCGTGGCTTAATTTGTATGTAAGATTCTACAACATTACCCCAATTAGAACAGTTCATTCCAGTTGGTGGTGTATTCCAAGATAATATAGCTCTTACTTTAAGTACTTGCGGACGTGTACATTTCTTTTTGTATTTTGAAAAATCATGCGGCAACACTACAGAATAGGTGAGTCCGTCAGCAGGAATTTCTTTAATATCATGCACTTCTACAAATGTAGTTCCGGCATGTTTCCATTTACAAGTTGAATCATTTTGAATCCAGAATGACACATATTCTTTACTTCCTTTTTTACATAAATCACCACTATAACCTGATGCTTTTTTCACTCGAAGTGTGCCTACTAATGCTTCTTGATTATAATCTGCTCCAACACATTCTAGCTCCTCATATTTGGTATTACATTCTTGCTTGTTTAGTATTGACAGACTATCTACAACAGAAAGTTTTTTAGAAGCGAACAAATTGGTGATATTTTTTAGAATGGCCCCGCTGGTAGTCGCTTCAGCCTCTTTTAATAATTTATAACCAAATCGATGTGGTTCTATTTTTGCTTTTTTATAAATATCTGCTAATTCTAAAAAGTCAACTTTTTTAGGTACAATTTCATTTTTAGCGGTATTTAACAGGTTTTTACCATCAGGAAAAGTATCTGCAATGTTTGCTAATGATGCATTAGGGTTTAGTGTCGCAGTTTCTATAAGATCTCCTATAGATGGAATAGGTAAAACCGAAACATTTGGAAGTATAGGGAGGATTGGGAAAATAAACTTAAATGGTGCAATTTGAATGGTCTCATCTTTAGTATCACTCCAAATATAAGTCCCTATTGTTTGGTTAGGATCATTTGCTGCTGGAATAGAATTCCAAGATAAAATAGCTCTAACTTTTGGTAGGTTTGCTTTAGTACAATGTAAACGTTTTGGATTAATTTTTAATCGTACAACATAATCTATAGGCTTTTCATTTTTTTGACTACAATCTTTTTTAGTTGGGATATCATGAACATTTAATGCTGTAAATCCCATGTCTTGCCATCCGCTACCATCTTGATAATCTAAATAAAAACGAACATATTCTAAAGAGCCATTGCTACATAAACTTCCGGAGTAGCCAGTGGCTCTTTTTATTTTTACAGTTGCAGTAAGTTCTTTAAATGCTGGGTTATAACCTACGCAACCCAGTGATTCAAAACTTGTGTTTCCTTTACTTTGAAAAAAACTTAAAGCAGTTTTCATTTTTAGTTTAGGAAAATCTTTTTCTCCCACAGCTAAGAAAGAGTTAAACTCTTGTCTTGCCGTCATTAATTGTTTTTCATTTAATTTTGGCATGATTTCTATATCATTAATAATTATACCTACACTTTTTTCGGCATTAGTTATACCATTTTAACTTTGAAATCATGTTTTTATAAATTGAATTATTTTTTGAGGTATTCAAGATAAAAAATCGAAACATAGCAGTAGCTACGTTGCTGTTTTTTAACGAAGAATAGACAAAAAAGAAACTATTTTTAAGCGTAATTTCGAAGTTAAAATGGTATTATAAATGCGAATGACTTTTCGGTTTCCGTCATGCTATTAATAATCGGTACAAAATTGAAAAAAAGAAGTGTATAAAAACAGAGGGGTTTTACTAATTAGGAAGAAGATTTTTCCTTTAGCTAAAAAGGTGTTTTTCCTGTTTTAAGACGTGAAAAGGGAATGGTTAAATCATGTTACCAAGGCACTACAAAGCATTTCGTTAGTTCTCCATTAGGATATTTTAGCCATAATAAAGGCGCATATTCTTCAGCTTCATATATTTTTAATTGTGGGAGTATTTTTTCGTAGGTTAACCAATTTACGTGCGGAGAAACATCTAATAGCCAATCGGTTTTTCTGGGTTTGTAAAATTTACAATCTTTAAATTTTGGAAGCTCTAAGTAATTAAAATAAAAACCATAAACACAATCTGGGTTTAGTTCTTTTAATTTAATAGTAATACCAAAAGGAACAAATAATTGCGCTTTAAAATAGATATACTGATCAAAATTGTTTGCGGAAAGATTTAATTCATCTAATAAAGGCTTGGTTTCTTTGGCATATAAAAGGGGGAGCTGTTTGTTTTTTAGTTTTGCTAATTTCTTATTTAATGTATCTCTGCGCATGGGGCCAGTACATTGGTCTATTTCTGAGCCATCTATATTGGGGTCTATTAAATAGTATTTAAATTGAATTTCTAAATGGATAGGAGTTTCTTTCTTTAATAACAAACAGTCAAGCTCTCCAATAGTATGTTTGTTTTCTTTGACTTGATAATTTTCAATTAAAATTTTTATTTCAGGATTTTGTTTCAATTCTTCAGATACAAAACGCTCAACTCGAAGGCCTAATCTAATTCTAGGATTAATTTCAATATTAAAAATAATAGTCCGGTTTGGAGTCTCAGTATACGGTTTTAATCCGTTAATAGGAGATTTAAAGAGGTGCGGTGTATTAGAAAAGCCACTAAATTGTGCTTGTAAATCTTCGGAAAGCTCTGTCATAGAGCCATTAAAAATACGAATATTTTTTTTTAAAAACATTTTCCGTATCCCTTTAATTCGTTGTACTTTTGTATTTGTTGAAAACTCAAATTTAATGGCATTTACCGATTTAGAACTCGAAGAACAAAAAGAAGGCAAAAGTTTATATAGTTATCAAAAAGGTGCGATAGATAAGATTTTTAAATGCTTTGAAGAAGCAAAAGAAGATTATCATTTATTATATCAATTACCTACTGGTGGCGGTAAAACGGTTATTTTCTCTGAAATTGTTAGACAATACCTAAAACATCATAAAAAACATGTTTTAGTAATGACTCACCGTATAGAACTATGTAAGCAAACCTCTAATATGCTTACCGAATTTGGTGTAACGAATAAGATTGTTGACTCTAAAGCAGACTTAAGCGATCAAAACGATTTTAATTGTTTTGTTGCAATGGTTGAAACACTAAACAATAGATTAAACGATAATAAGCTAGACATCTCAGATATTGGTTTGGTAATTATTGATGAAGCACACTATAATTCTTTCACTAAACTATTCAAATTTTTCGAAAAATCTTTCATTTTAGGAGTTACTGCTACACCTTTAAGTAGTAATATTAACTTACCAATGAAAGACAATTATGATGAATTAATTGTTGGTGAAACGATACAATCATTAATAGAAAATGAATTCTTAGCACGTGCAGAGATTTATTCTTATAATGTTGGATTAACCTCTTTAATTGTTGGTGCTAATGGAGATTATACTGTAAAATCTTCAGAAGATTTGTATACCAATACTGACATGTTAACCAAGCTTATTCAATCTTATGAAGAGCGTTGTAAAAATAGGAAAACATTAATTTTTAATAATGGTATTAATACCTCATTACATGTATATGATACGTTTAGAAGAGCAGGTTATCCAATAGCACATTTAGATAATAATAATAGTAAAAAAGAACGTGTAGCCATTTTAAAATGGTTTAAAGAAACTCCAGATGCGATATTAACATCGGTAAGTATATTAACCACAGGATTTGATGAGCCTACGGTAGATTGTATTATTTTAAATAGAGCAACAAAATCATTGACTCTATATTATCAAATGATTGGTCGTGGTTCGCGTATATTAAAAAGTAAATCGAAATTTACTGTAATTGATTTAGGGAATAACTTACATCGTTTTGGACCTTGGGGAAGTGATTTAGATTGGCATAAAATATTTAGGTCGCCTAATTTCTATTTAGATGGTATTTTAAGTGATGAAGAGCTGGAAAACAACTTTAGGTATGAAATGCCTGACGAGCTTAGAGAGCAGTTTTCTAAATCTAATAATGTTTATTTTGATATTAAAAAAACGTATATAGATTCTATAAGATCTGGTGAATCTTCAAAAGTAGTTTTAGAACGTTCTATAGCGCATCATGCATTAATTTGTGCTGAAAACAGCGAAGATCTTTGGGATGCTTTAGCTTTAGCAAAATTATTAGGTGATGATATCGATTATCGTATTCAGCGTTATACAAAATGTATTAGTAAAAGCACATTTAACTTTGTAGAGTGGCTAAAAGATGATTATCGTAAAAAACTAAACGCAAATTTAAGAAGCAATTTTGATGAAATTTATGAAAGTATTCATGGTCATCCGCCAGTAGAAGAATAATACAAATACATAAATGTCTAAAAACGAAATGCCTAAACGATTAGCAGTAAAGCTTAGTGCTAATGGTGAAAAAAGTGTTTTACAAGGCCACCCTTGGGTGTTTTCAAATAGTATTATAAAAATAAATGATGGTGCAAGTTCAGGTGACTTGGCTGTTATCTTCGGAAAAAACAAAAATAAAGTTATTGGTTTAGGTTTGTACGATGCCCAATCTCCTATAGCTATTAAAATGATTTACAGCGGAACGAAAAGTGTCGCTATAGATGCTGTTTTTTTTAGAAAAAGAATCACTGAAGCGTTTGAGAAAAGAAAACCGTTACTAAAAACGGAAACGAATAGCTATCGCTTTTTATTTGGAGAAAACGATGGCTTCCCTGGATTAATTGCCGATGTCTATGCCTCGGTACTCGTTGTAAAATTATACTCAGAAATATGGTTACCTTATTTAGATTCTATTATAGAAGACTTAATTACAATTTCTAAGAGCAAAACAGTAGTTTTAAGATTAAGTAGAAACCTGCAGTTGTCTAAAAACCATGAATTAAAAGAAGGAAGTGTTATTTATGGTGTTTTAGATAATGAAGTGGTTCAATTTGTTGAACATGGCGTGAATTTTTCTGCAAATGTTATTAAAGGACATAAAACGGGTTATTTTTTAGACCATAGATTTAATCGGAAACAAGTAGGTGAGTGGAGCAGAGGGAAAACAGTTCTAGATGTATTTTCTTACGCTGGAGGTTTTTCGGTTCACGCGTTAGCAAACCAAGCAACAGCAGTTACGAGTTTAGACATTAGTGCTCAGGCACTAGAAATGGCTAAACAAAACGGAAAACTAAATGCGTATTCTGGAACTCATAGTATAATTGCAGATGATGCTTTTAAAGCATTAAAAAAACTAATAAAAGAAAATACAACATACGATGTTGTTGTTATAGATCCTCCAAGTTTTGCAAAACAACAAACAGAGATAGAGTTAGCAAAAAAGAAATACTCGCAATTAGCAGCTCTTGGTGCTAAGTTAACCTCAAAAAATGGGCTACTAGTATTGGCTTCATGCTCGTCTCGGATTCTTGCTCAAGCTTTTTTTGATATCAACACAAAAGCGTTATCAGAATCTAAGAGACCTTTTAAAGTGGTCTTAAAAACGCAGCACGATATAGATCATCCCATAGGTTTCCCTGAAGGCGCTTATTTAAAATGTGGGTATTATCGTTTTAGTGATTGATTTTAGTGTGATCGTTTTAAAACATAAACTTCTCGATACAAATTTACTTCTTCGTCAGTTCGAGTGTTTTTCGTAATGCAATGGAGAAAAAAGTATCGAGAACGTCTTTTGAATATGTTAGCTTCTCGATACAAATTCACTACGTTGCTCTTCGAAAATTCACTCGAAGTGACGAGCGTGGATTTAAGTTCAAATTTACGTCAGTTCGAGTGTTTTTCGAAATGCAGTGGAGAAAAAAGTATCGAGAACGTCTTTTGAATATGTTAGCTTCTCGATACAAATTTACTTCGTTACCCTTCGTAAATTCACTCGAAGTGACGAGCGTGGTTTTAAGTTCAAATTTACGTCAGTTCGAGTGTTTTTCGTAATGCAGTGGAGAAAAAAGTATCGAGAACGTCTTATGAATATAATAGCTTCTCGATACAAATTTACTTCGTTACTCTTCGTAAATTCACTCGAAGTGACTCGCGTGAATTTAAGTTAAAATGTACGTCAATTTGAGTGTTTTTCGCAATCCAATGGAGGGAAAAGTATCGAGAACGGTTCTTAGATATATTAGCTTCTCGATATAAATTTACTTCGTTACCCTTCGTAAATTCACTCGAAGTGACAGGCGTGGTTTTAAGTTGAAATTTACGTCAGTTAGAGTGTTTTTCGTAATGCAATGGAGAGAAATGTATAGAGAACTGCTTATGAAAGTTATTTTATAAATTTCTTTTTAGCCAAATTAGGCAGCTTGTCATATTCTCCATTAATAAGAGCTTCTTTTTTTAAACGCGACCATTTTTTTATTTGCTTTTCGGTAGAAATTGCTAAAGTAATATCTGTAAACTCTACATAAAACTCTAATGTTAATGGTCTTCTGGTAGAGGTGTAGCTTCCTTTATACTTACCCGTTTTGTGAGATTCTAATCGTTCTGTTAAATTTGATGTTATCCCAGTGTAATAGCTATCATCAGAACATTTTAAAATATAAACATAGGATGTTTTCATAAGTTTTGCGGCTTCTCGATACAAATTCACTTCGTTACTCTTCGTAAATTCACTCGAATTGACGGGTGTGTATTCAAATTCAAATGTACGTCAGTTCGAGTGTTTTTCGTAATGCAATGGAGAAAAAAGTATCGAGAACGTCTTTTGAATATGCTAGCTTCTCGATACAAATTCACTACGTTGCTCTTCGTAAATTCACTCGAAGTGACGGGCGTAAATTTAAGTTAAATGTACGTCATTTCGAGTGTTTTTCGTAATGCAGTGGAGAAAAAAGTATCGAGAACGGTTCTTGAATATAGTAGCTTCTCGATACAAATTCACTTCGTTACTCTTCGTAAACCCACTCGAAGTGACGGGCGTAAATTTAAGTTAAATGTACGTCATTTCGAGTGTTTTTCGTAATGCAGTGGAGAAAAAAGTATCGAGAACGGTTCTTAAATATATTAGCTTCTCGATACAAATTCACTTCGTTACTCTTCGTAAATCCACTCGAAGTGACGGGTGTGGTTTTAAGTTCAAATTTACGTCAGTTCGAGTGTTTTTCGTAATGCAATGGAGAGAAATGTATCGAGAACGTCTCTTGAAATAAATTAGCTTCTCGATACAAATTTACTTCGTTGCTCTTCGTAAATTCACTCGAAGTGACGGGCGTGGTTTTAAGTTCAAATTTACGTCAGTTCGAGTGTTTTTCGTAATGCAATGGAGAGAAATGTATAGAGAACGGTTCTTAGATATATTAGCTTCTCGATACAAATTTACTTCGTTACCCTTCGTAAATTCACTCGAAGTGACGGGCGTGTATATCTTTCTTTAAGTTATAATTTAATAATTACTCCTGTATTTTATTATAATACGCTTTTTCGGTAATCTCAGACCATTTAGATATTTTGTTTTGAAAATTTGAATAACTTTCATAAACCTCTTTAGACAAAGGATCGTCTCCAATGATTTCTTGCATGACTTCTTTGGTATAACCTCTTAAAATATCGAGCGTTTCTTTAGAGAATTCTTTTATTTCTACACCTTCTTCGTTTACTAATTTATCTAAATAGATAGCGTTTTGCTTGTCAAATTCGGCAAGCATCCATACTTGTATGCGAGCAGAGGCAGCTTTAAGAGCAGCTTGTAAATGTTTAGGAAGCGCATCGTGCTTTTGTTTATTAATAAAAAATTCCATTTGAGAACCCGGCTCGTGCCATCCTGGAGTGTAATAATATTTTGCAATTTTATGAAAACCCATTTTATAATCATGATAAGGACCAATCCATTCTGTAGCATCAATAACACCGCGCTCTAAACTGGTATATATTTCACTTCCAGCAACTAAAACAGCAGCTCCACCAGCTTTTTCAATAACCTTTCCTCCAATTCCTGGTAAGCGCATTTTTAAACCTTTAAAATCATCAATACTATTAATTTCTTTGTTAAACCATCCGCCCATTTGCACACCAGTATTTCCAGCGAGGTAGGGAACAAGGTTAAATTTCGCATACGCTTTTTTCCAAAGTTCATAACCACCACCTGTTTCTATCCATGAGGTTACTTGCTGACTATTCATTCCAAACGGAATCGCACAAAACAACTGTGCCGCTGGAATTTTTCCTGCCCAATAATAAGAAGCGCCAGATCCCATTTCTATAGTTCCGTTAGAAACGGCTTCAAAAGCTTCTAAAGGCGGTACTAATTCGCCGCCACCATAGACTTTAATTTTAATTTGTCCATTTGTGAGTTCTTTTACATATTCTGAATACTTATTAGCCGCTTCACCTAATACTGGGAAGTTTGGAGGCCAAGTTGTTGTCATTTTCCAGTTGTATACTTTACTTGGTTTATTCGCTTCAGTGTTTGTACCGCTAGTTTTTGCTTCATTATTTCCGCAGGAAAAAAATAGCGTAATAAGTATTACGAGTACTATTTTAGTTAAGCTGTTATTTGTTTTCATTTTGTAAATGTCTTTTTTAATTCAATATTATTGTAGGGAAGAAAACCACTAAGGCAACAATAATAAGTTGTATGATAATAAATGGTATAATTCCTCTATAAATCTGACTAGTTTTTACTTCTGGAGGCGCCACACCTTTTAAATAGAACAACGCAAAACCAAAAGGAGGTGTTAAAAAGGAGGTTTGTAAGTTAAGCGCGATCAATATTCCTACCCATAGCATATTCATATCTAATGCATTAAATATAGGTGTGACTACTGGAACAATAATAAATATAATCTCTATAAAATCAATAAAAAAACCAGCAATAAATATAATAACCATTACTAATAATAAGAATAGTAAAGGAGATAAGTTAGACGATAAGATTAATTCCTGCAAGTAATCGTCTCCTCCTAAAGTTCTAAATACCAAAGTGAATGTGGTGGCGCCTAACAAGATAAAGAAAACCATTGTCGTTAGTTTTGCAGTTTCTTGGGCGACTTCTTTTAATATTTTAAAATTAAATTTTTTCTGAATAACAGTAAGTATAGTCGCTCCCAAAGCACCAATTGCTGAAGCTTCAGTAGGGGAGGCCACACCAGTAAATATGGAGCCTAAAACCACTAAAATTAATAGAATAGGAAGCAATAATACTTTAATTATCTTACTTATAAAATGATCGCCTCTAAAAGTTTTAATTTCTTCTGCAGGAATTGCTGGTGCATCGTCTTTGCTTACAAACGATTTTATTAAAATATAAATAATATAACAGCTTACTAGTAGTATTCCTGGGAGCATTGCAGCAGAAAAAAGCGTGCCAACATCTACAGATTCCGCACCTCTTGAAGAGCTATTAATAGTATCTGCCAAAAGAACTAAAACGATTGACGGCGGAATAATTTGACCTAGCGTTCCAGAGGAAGCGATAACACCAGTTGCTAATTCGGTTTTATAACCTCGTTTTAACATGGTTGGTAGGCTAATTAATCCCATGGTAACAACTGTAGCGCCGACGATACCCGTAGATGCAGCAAGTAACGCTCCAACAATAATCACAGAAATTGCTAAACCACCACGCAAGGAACCAAAGAGCATCGCCATGGTTTCTAATAGGTTTTGTGCTAAACCAGATTTTTCTAGCATAATTCCCATGAATATAAATAAGGGAACTGCCATGAGTACATAATTATTAATAACGCCCATAATTCTTGAAGGCAGTATATTAAACATGGACATTGAAAAATAATCTGGTGCAAATATCGAAATACCAAAAGCAAATAAAACGGATAGACCTCCTAATGTAAAAGCGACAGGATACCCTTTTAGTATTAAAATGAATATAACGACAAATAAAACGATTGCTAATATTTCCATTAGTTACGATGGTTTATAATAATATCTATTGCTTTAAGAATGCTTGCCAATGCTTGTATTAGTAAAAGTGTAAAACCTAATACGACACTAAACTTAAGCAAGTATAAAGCAGGTAGTCCGCCAGCTTGAGCAGAACCTTCTTTAATTAAAAATGAAGAATGGGCGTACTTCCAAGACGATGAGATAACAATATAACACCACGGTAAAAGAAATAAGAGTCCTCCAATAAGGTCGATAATAGCCTTCCCTCTTTTTGATAATTTGGTGTAAAAAACATCCACACGTACATGTTTGCCGTGTTTAAAAGTATAGCCAGCAGCTAATAAAAAAAGAACGCCAAATAGATAAATTTCTATTTCGACAATCCAGATATAAGTAAACTGAAATAAATATCTTAAAATCACATCGATACTTATTACTATAACTAATAAAATAGCAGCCCAACTTACTAGTTTACCAGCCTTTTCATTTATGAGTTCTAAAAAATCAATAACTTTTTTCATTTGGTTTACTAATTTCAAAGCTTAAAAGTAATTATTTCTATAGAAAAAAGAGTGATTTCTTTTACAGTAAATTCTATGTATAAATGATATTTGAGGACAATAGATAACTACTTATGAATTAAAAATTATAAATCACTAGATTATAAGTTAATAAATGCATTTGTCCGTTCAAGCCTTTCGACTATCGCTTAAGACAGGCTAAAGTCTAGAACTGTAAGCTAAAAAAGGATCTCGACTGCGCTCGACCTGACATAGTCGTGAAATCGTTTTGCAAAGTACCAACCTATCTACTGACCTCTACGATAGTAATATAAAACGCTCCATAAAATTTCATATCAAAATTTTATGGAGCGTTTTAGTAAGATTTTAAGAATCTTAATTAATGAGTTTGCATTATGTTTTTACGTTTTTCAAGTTGATGTTTTAAAGCATCAATAACTTGAGATGCGCTCTTGTGGAAGTTTTTTGTACTTGCTTCAGCATATAATCTTGGGCCTGGTGCACTCAACCGAATAGCTGTTATCATTCCTTTACTACGCTGCGGTGTATTTTCAATTTTAAAAAACACATCTGCTCGTACTAAGAACTCGTAATTAATAAATAGTTTTTCTAATTTTTCGTTTATGAATGCTTCTAACTCATTACTGCTAGAGACATCATTATTATACTCATAGTTTACAGTCATTTGCGTATTGTTTTATGTATTAAATTAACTCATTAAATAAAATAAGACCGCTTCTTGATAATACAGAAGCGGCCTTGTGAGGATTAGAATTGGGGCACATATTTATTTTTAATAGCATAATTATATGTTATGCTTCTTCATTTTTCATCTAAGTAATAATACTTAAATATACACATTTTATCTGAATTTACTGCGTTTAATCGTTAAAATATTCATTTTATCTATGTTTTTGTAGGGTATTCGGTATTTGCGAGAGCTTGTTAAGATGATTTTAGTTAGTCATTCTGAGTGTCGCGCAGCAAAACGTAAGAATCTCATGAATCTAAGTTAAAATCATGATTTATTAATTTACTCAGATGTTACACTCCTATAATCCCCTCGAGGGGATATTGACTCAAGATCACAAATTCATTTTATGAGATGGCCACGTCGCTATGGTTCTTCATTATGGCGTTTGCTTAGTAAGTCATATTGAGAAGGGAGGCACGACCGACGTGAGAATTTCAAGGCCTTAGTTTTAATTAAAATTAAATACCCAGCCTTCAGAAAGATCTTTCCATTCTGGATTATCTATCTCTATAAGATCTACTTTTTTCTGACGCCTGTATTTTTTAATTTGTTTCTCTCTTTCAATGGCTTCTTTTATAGAATTAAATTCTTCAAAATATACCAATTGATCACAATTATATTTAGCAGTAAATCCTTTGTAAAACTTTGTTTTATGTTGATAAACACGTTTTTCTAATTGACTTGAAACACCAGTATAAATAACGGTGTTGTTTTTATTGGTCATTAAGTAAACATGAGAGTTTTTCATTGTTCAAATCTAATTGTTTTTGGTGAGTATTACTATTCACGATCGCAGGTTCTTTTCATGAGATGGTTACGTCGCTTGGGCTCCTCGCCATGACGTTTGCTTAGTAAGTCATTCTGAGGAGAGAGGCACGACCGACGTAAGAATCTTATGAATTGAAGTTTAGATCATGATTTATTAATTTACTCAGATGTTACACCTCTATAATCCCCTCGAGGGGATATGGACTCAAGATCACAAATTCCTTTCATAAGATGGTCACGTCGCTATGGCTCCTCACCATGACGTTTGCTAAGATGTTTTTAGTAAGTCATTCTGAGGAGAGAGGCATGACCGACGTAAGAATCTTATGAATTGAAGTTTAGATCATGATTTATTAATTTACTCAGATGTTACACCCCTATAATCCCCTCGAGGGGATATGGACTCAAGATCACAAATTCCTTTCATAAGATGGTCACGTCGCTATGGCTCCTCACCATGACGTATTCAAACAAGCTCCTCCTCTTTATTTAATTTATTTAAAAAGTAAGACGGGTAAATGCCAGTTTGCTTATAAAAAGCAGTAGAGAACGATTGCGAATTACCATAGCCAGCCTCAACAGCAATGGCTTTAATGGTGTAGCGTTTTAAGGTGTCGTCTGTTTTTAGGCGCTCTACAATATAATTTATTCTTAAGGTGTGTAAATAATTACTAAACGACTCGTTTTTTAGTAGGTTTACGGCTTTAGATAAATAATTGGAGTTGGTATTTAATTGTTCTGCGAGTTTTGCTAAAGTGAGTTTGGATTCTAAAAAGCCTTGGTTGTTCTCAAATTTTAGTAAACCTTGGTTAATTTCTTCTAAAACAACAGTAGAAAGCTCTGTTTTGTTGGTTTCTGGTATAGGAGTTGGTGTATGGCTTACAGTTTTGGTATTTGCGATTAAAGCTTTATATTTTTTTAAATAAAGGCGTTGTTTTTTAAAGTAATACCCACCTCCTACAAGTAATAATAATACCGTGCTTATTAAGCCAATTTTTATATTGCGATCTCTTTGGGTTTTGGTATTAAGTTGGTTTATTATTTTTTGTTTTTCTTTAAGAAGTTGTGGCGTATCGTATTTTTTAAAGATTTGAGTTTTTAACTCACTATCTTTTATTTCGATACTATCAAACTGTATTAAACGGTTTAAGTATTTTAAATGGTTTTTAGTATCTTTTTTATTTTTATAATGATTGATTAGGTTTTCATAAAGTTCTCTAAGCTCTTTTGAAGTATTATCTGATTTATTAGCCAATGAATCTGCAATAATGGCATTACTAATAAATAAATCGCTTTTGTTTTGTAATTTATAAATGTTACTTAATAAAAAATAAGCAAAAGCCTTTCCGTGATCATCGATTTTTGGAATGGCTTTTATTAAGCTATCCATAGATTGTGAGTAGTTTTTTTTGTAATAGTTATTAATGCCACTCAAATAAACAAAATCATGATAATGTATATTGTTAATTTTTGATTTATAAATTTCATTTTCTTTAAAAGCTCTTTTTATATAAATATTTGCAGAATCGTAACTTTTAACATTAATTTGATCTATTATAAGGCCATAAAGTAAATAAGCGTAATCGAGAGAATACTCTTTTTTATAGTTAGGATGCGTGTTAAAAGTATTATAAATGTTTTTATAGATTTTTAATGCTTCTTTATTCTCGCCAGATATACTCTTTAAATTAGCAATACGTTCTGTAATATGAAAAATATGTCCCATATTATTTTTTATTTGTGCATATTCAAGAGCTATTATGTGGTTTTTAAGAGCATCTTCGTAAAGGCTAACATCTTCATAAGTATTAGCCTTTAATATATACCCAGCAGTTGGATATAGTTCATGTTTTGAATTTTTTGATAAGGAGATTATAGTATCTGCATATTTTAATGCTGTCTCAGGTTTTAGGTTTCTCGCGTAAAAGTAATATCCTCTACACATTTGGATTGAATCCCTCGTTTTTAATGATTTTTTTAAATAAACATTTGCAATTCTGCTATAATTTAAAGAATCATTAACATTTGTGCTTTTTAACTTAATTAAAATGTCTTCAAACGACATCCCCTCCAAAGAATCAACAGATATTTCTTGGGTATTACCTACTTGTAAGAAAGTAGTAAAGAAAACAAGAATGAGTAACGATTTTAATGTCATTTATAAATGGTTAGTTTAATACTCAAAGGTACAATTTCTAGTCATAGTTATTTTGTTTTTAGTTTGCTGTTTACAGGGCAAAAGCATTTAAAAAAGTAATATTTTATTTCTGTATTCTCTACTAAGTAAGGCTTTCAGCCTTTTGTTGTTTTTACTTTTTTTGACAGATTTATCGTTATTAATAAGAGTTAGAGCCGTTTTGATTATAATATT
>CALGLR010000118.1 GCA_937959395.1 uncultured Flavobacteriaceae bacterium
TGGAGCGGTAAGCGTTGTAATGGCACACTGATCAGAAAGTACTGCTAATGTCGTTACATCTGCAACAGGAGCAGTCGAGTCATTAATCGTCACGGTTTGATTTTGAGTTACTGTATTTCCATTTCCATCATCATAGGTCCACACAATAGTTGTCGAAGCCGATATTGGAGTCGTTGTCGTTGTTGTACCTGTTACTGCACCGACACAATTATCCGTTGCTGTTGGAGCGGTAAGCGTTGTAATGGCACACTGATCAGAAAGTACTGCTAATGTTGCAACATCTGCTACTGGATCCGTCGAGTCATTAATAGTTACCGTTTGATTTTGAGTTACTGTATTTCCATTTCCATCATTATAAGTCCAAACAATAGTTGTCGAACTAGTAATAGGAAGCGTCGTTGTAGTTGTAGCTGTAATTGTTCCAGCACAATTACCTGTTGCTGTTGGTGCGGTAATAGTATTTACAGAACATTGCTCGGTAATCATAGATAGCGATGGAGTGTCTAAAGTAATTATTGTGTTTTGATTAATGGTTACACTCACATCAGAACTGTTTGTACAAGCACCAACAGTCGTATAAGTTACGGTATATGTTCCAGGTGTTGAAGCCGAAGCATCAACTGCACCTGTAGTAGCATTTAAACTCAATCCAGCAGTCGAACTAAATGTTCCACCAGTTACCCCAGTAATGGTTGGCGTAGGATCAGTATCACTAACACAATAGCTAGCAGCAGCATAATTAAATGTGGCATCATCTAAAGCGTTAATCGTTACACTCACACCAGAACTGTTTGCACAAGTACCAGAAGTTGTATAGGTTACTGTATATGTTCCAGGGGTTGAAGTGGAAGCATCAATCACACCTATAGAGGCACTTAGGCTTAATCCAGGAGTAGAACTAAATGTTCCACCAGTTACTCCAGTAATTGTAGGCGTAGGATCAGTATCACTAACACAATAGCTAGCTGCTGCATAATTAAATGTGGCATCATCTAAAGTATTAATGGTTACACTCACACCAGAACTGTTTGCACAAGTACCAGAAGTTGTATAGGTTACGGTATAAGTACCAGGTGTTGAAGCCGAAGCATCAACTGCACCTGTAGAAGCATTTAAACTTAATCCAGCAGTCGAACTAAATGTTCCACCAGTTACTCCAGTAATGGTAGGCGTAGGATCAGTATCACTAACACAATAGCTAGCTGCTGCATAACTAAATGTAGCATCATCTAAAGTATTAATGGTTACACTCACTCCAGAGCTGTTTGCACAAGCACCAGCAGTGGTATAAGTTACGGTATATGTTCCAGGTGTTGAAGCCGAAGCATCAACTGCACCTGTAGAAGCATTTAAACTTAATCCAGTAGTCGAACTAAATGTTCCACCAGTTACTCCAGTAATTGTAGGCGTAGGATCAGTATCACTAACACAATAGCTAGCTGCAGCATAACTAAATGTAGCATCATCTAAAGTATTAATCGTTACACTCACTCCAGAGCTGTTTGCACAAGCACCAGCAGTCGTATAAGTTACGGTATAAGTTCCAGGTGTTGAAGCCGAAGCATCAACTGCACCTGTAGAAGCATTTAAACTTAATCCAGCAGTCGAACTAAATGTTCCACCAGTTACCCCAGTAATTGTAGGCGTAGGATCAGTATCACTAACACAATAGCTAGCTGCTGCATAACTAAATGTGGCATCATCTAAAGCATTAATGGTTACACTTACATCTGAACTGTTAGGACACGTTCCAGTAGTAGTATAAGTTATTGTATAAGTTCCAGGTGTTGAAGCCGAAGCATCAACTGTACCTGTAGAGGTGTTTAAGCTTAATCCAGCAGTCGAACTAAATGTTCCACCAGTTATCCCAGTAATTGTAGGCGTAGGATCAGTATCACTAACACAATAGCTAGCTGCCGAATAGTTAAAAGACGCATCATCTAAAGCACTAATAGTAGCAGTTTGATTTTGAGTAATAATATTACCATTTCCATCATCATAAGTCCAAACAATAGTTGTCGAAGCCGATATTGGAGTTGTAGTTGTTGTTGTACCAGTAATAGCTCCCAAACAATTATCAGTTGCTGTTGGAGGCGTTAGAGTTGTAATAGAGCAAGAACCTGTTAAAGTTGCTAAAGAGGCAGTATCAGGGACTGGATCAATATTATCTTGAACAGTAACTGTAGCTGTACATGAATCTGTTTGAAAATCAGCATCTACAACAGTTAATTTTACTGTTTGTGGGACACCAATAGCCGTACAATTGAAAGTATCGAAATCTATTATATAATCTTCAATTCCTATGTCATCTGTAGAGCTATTATCAATTTGACTTGCTAATATGGTAACAGATCCAGTAGCATCCAATTGAACAGTTATGTTTTGGCAATTAGCCACTGGTGAAGAAGATAAAGGACTTGTAGTTAAATTTATATTATCTAAAGCGATATCACTATCAAAATTTGAACCAGTTTTGGCGTATATTCTTAATTTTATAATCTGTCTATCATATGCAGATAGATCTATAGTTTGTGTTTTCCAAGCTTCTGCATTTGCTCCTTGTTGTTGACCAATTAATGGGTTGTCAACACTTGTGAATGTAGAAGGTATCGTTGTATAGGTAGATCCATTATCTAAGCTTACTTCTAATTGAAGAAAAGCTTCACTACCCGGAGTATCCATATCTCCACCATACATATGATAATCGAATGTCAATTCTGAATCTTTATGTCCAGTTAGGTCAAAACAAGGACTTATTAAATATGCATCCTTATTTGGGGTACCATTATCAGCTGCTGATGCTTCTGTGTAAATATAACTTGTCCCGTTTGATGCTCCATTAGGACCAGTATTGGTAGAAGTTGTTGTTCCGGAATTAACGTTCCAGTCAATATCATCTTCACTTACGTTAACACCTTGAGTCCATAACCCTATAGTACCTTCAAAATTTTGAGAATAAGGAAAAGTAGAAATTAATCCACCTGAACAGGCAACAGTTGTCTCTGTTGTGAAGTTTTCAGAAGCGCTAAAAGCAGAAGTAGTTGTTGTACATCTTGTTGCCACTTGTACTTCGTAATTTGTAGCCCCCGTAAGACTCATGATGGTATAATTATTATCAAGAATATCAGTTGCTGTAATCCAAGTTATTTCTCCAATTTCTCTGTATCGTACATCATAAGTTGCTGAAGGGATGTTATCCCAGCTAATGTTAGCAGATGTTGTCGTTGTTAAGTTGACTGCCAATCCTGTTGGCACATTAGTAACACATGGTATTTGAATACCTAATATTTTAAAATTATCAATAAAGAATCCTTGATAAGTAGTTGAGTAGTTTTCTGGTCTGTTATTACCATCAGATCTTAGTCTGAAACGAATAGAAGCACTAGCTGCTTTATGTAAGAAACTATTATTTGTATCATCGATAACAATTTCTTCCATAACCCATTTATCCATTTGGTCACCATCATAAACACGACCAGAACTGTTTGAGGATTGAAAATTAGCTCCAGTTTTAGCTCCATGTGAATCGCTATTTGTAGTAGGTGCTTCAGGCTTATTGTACCTTCCAGTTAGAGGTAACCAAGTTGTACCGTTAGTAGATCCTTCAATTTCAACAAAATCCCAATTACGCTCTAAATCCCATTGTGTATGAAATTGAATTAATGCTTCATCTTCACCAGATAAATCATAAGCTGTAGAAGTTATCGTATTATTAGAATTAATTGGGTAACTAGTCGCATTACCAGCTTTTATAGAACGTGTTCCATTATAAGACTTTAATGCTGTAGTTGTCCAATTTCCTGTAGACGTCCAATTCGTAAGTGCTGTAGGGTTAGCTACATCTGCAAAAATTTCTGTTGGTTGATAATATTTTTCATAATTAGCTTCATAAAAGATAACACCATCACCGTTAGCTAATTTTACATTATATTCAATTTTATCATTGGGTTGAATCCCAGAATCTAATATTAAAGCAGCATTAATGTTTCGTTGCTCTAATATAGTCATGCCAGTTTGTGTTGCGGGAGAAGTAATAGAAGTAATATTAGTAGAAATAGGAGTAACAGTTACAGTGAAGTCACTTGCCGTTTGTCCTAAACGTTCTATTCCAAATTGTAAATTTGAAGAAAGCGTCGTAATATCACTTTGAGTTAAATCATGTAGTTTAGCATATTTACCACCATAATAAGCATTCATTAAATTAATACGTACAGCTCTTTTAGCAATAGGAACAAAATTTGAAGGTACTGGCCAAAAAGAACCAAAAGTCCCTGCTGTTCCTTCACTGCCATGTCCATGTTCAGGAGTAGACGCTAAAATGTTTCGTCCAGATCCATTAGATCCATTCGTATCTGCCGTACCACCAAGCATCCAGTCGTCTGCAATACCGTTAGCAGCACTAAATATGGTTGCACCAGAAACATATCGATTATATTTAGACATGTCTTCATGCCATTTATGCATTTCATCTTCACGATTAGATACTTTTGTAGGAATACCTCCATAAGGATGCGGAATGGCGTTAGCTGCTGCATGATGCATTAGTACCGTTTCAAAATTTCTTGCCAATGTAAAGTCTCTTAAAATTCGAGACTCTGGCTCAGAAAAAGGACTTGGACCTCTGTAAGTATCACTACCTGCGATTGCAGACGAACCTGAAGGATCTCCAGCTGTACCCCATAAATAATCAAAATTTCTATTTACATCTACACCTCTAAGTTCAGAGTTATTTGCTCCTGCTCCTGGTCTTAGGTTTTTTCTTTGACCACCACCACCGGCAGGATCACGCACTTCATTCCATCTTAGACCATCAGGGTTAACAATAGGTATGAAATAAAGTTCATTATTATCTACTAAATTTTTAATAGCAGGATCTACATTATAGTTTTCAAGTATATACCACATAAAATAGATGTTTTGCATCAAACTACTTGCTTCTCTAGCGTGAATCATAGAGGTATATAGTATTTGTGGTTTTGTTCCTTCGGGAGAAGATTGATTTCCTGTAATTCTTACGTAGTTTACTGTTTGTCCAGTCCATGTTGGATAAGTACCTCCATTAGTAAATGAATTACCATAAGTTGTCTCATTTGTAGGTGAAGCATCTTGTCTTGCAGAAATAAGAGAAGGAAATAATGTTCTCATATCGTCTAATTCTGAAAGTGTTTCACTAACAGTAAGGCAGCCTCCCATGCTTCCTAGATTGAAATTAGTTGGAACACCCCAATCAATTTCGTTAATTAAATTTTTATCCTGTAAATAGTTGTCTAAAACTGAACTTGCAACTGATGATCGTAAGCTTTTTGTATTTAAAAATTTAGATTTTTTAATAGCACTTTCCCTTTGTGCAGCTTTAAGCTCAGTTAAAGCTTTTGGCATATCAGCAGCAGCACGCTCTCGATAGAATTTAGTCATATCTTCTATAACTATAGAGTAGCTAACGCCAGATTCATCTAGTTCTTTTAGTTCAGTTTCTGAAAGTTCTAAATGTAAACCATCGTCTGTAACTACAGCTCCACATCTAAGATCGATCCCTAGATTTGCAATTGTTTTAATAGTAGATGGTGATGTATCAGCAATACGGATTTGCTTATATAAATCTTGAGAGGTTGCTATACTAGAGATTAGAATAGCAAGTACTAGAAAAGTAAATTTTTTCATAATTTAGGTTAAGTATTTAGAGGCAATTATGTGGCGAATCTATAAAAATATTCCTTGAAATGCAATAAAAATCGACGAAATGCATTATTTTTAAATAAATCTAAATTTTAATATTAATTTTTTTGTAGATAAAAATCATAAAACATGAGTGTAAATTGTTGATTATAAGTTAATTATGAGGAGTGTTGTTTTGTGTTGAATGTATTAATAAAAAATTATAAGTATAATAAATAGGTATTAGAGACCATATAATAATAAATACAAGGTATGTGTATTATGAAAATATTATTAACTTAATAGTTTTATTTTTAACTAGATTAAATAATAAAGCCAGCTATATAGCTGGCTTTTATTCGTAATGATTTAAATATATAATAGATTATACTACTTTTACATTTACTGCATTTAAACCTTTTTTTCCTTCTTCTAAATCGAATTCTACTTCATCACCTTCTCTAACCTCGTCGATTAAACCAGAAATGTGTACGAAATGGTCCTTGTTTGATCCTTCTTCAGTTATAAAACCGAAACCTTTAGAATCATTGAAAAATTTTACTGTTCCTTTACTCATTTTAAAAAAATATTAATGTATTAAGTATCAAATATAAGATTTAATATGTTACGTAATTATTATTTATTAATTTATTTTAATGTAGCTAACTTAAAGCATGTAAGGTGCTTATTCTTAATAATTATTTTTTAAATAGTTTATAAACCGGTTTTAAGAAACCAAATGTATTTTTTAAAAAATGAATGGACTTAAAATAAGTAACTTCATAGCTCTTTTTTTGATTTTCAAAAATTTTAAGAGGTTTCTCTCTATCTTCAGGTAACATTATGATAGTAGAAAAACCACCCCACATTTGTCTATAAAGCCCATCATGATTATACATTCCTGGGATAAAATCCAATTCAACGAAATGTACTTTTTTGTTCGAATTGTAGTCATAAAGTTTCATTCCTTTTCTGCAATTAGGGTTAAAACTGTCATGTAAAAGAATTTGTAGTGCTTTTTTAGGAGTGTAATTCATGATATTTAAAATATCTTGATAAACACCTTTAGTACTATGATCTCCGTCAATTAAAATAAATTCAAGTTCTTCACCATTGTCTTCTATTTTTTTTAGAAGCTCTGGTAAAATTACTTTTGAATCACCAATTAGATATTCAACATTATTAAAATTATCACATCGAGAATCTCTACTATCACTAGAAATATCTATCGCATATACTTTAGAAGCATAACGACTAAGAACTTGTAAACTTCCTCCTTTATAAGTGCCTATTTCTATTGCTACAGACGGTTTATTATGACTTAAAAGTTGCGTCATGCAATATTGTTCTGCACGCGACATAGACCAAGGAATAGAGAATTGACTTTTTATAAATGTTGGTGAACCACTATCTGGAGTCTCTAATAATTCTTTAGAAATATACATGAAACTATCGTAAAATTAATTTTTTGATTAGCTGTTTCCCTAATTCTTCATTCAGCATTTTTATAATTTTTTCTTTACCATAACTTAGTTCTTCACGCAATACACTAGAGCTTAATTGTACATATAATACATCGTTTTTTAACTCTATAGCGGTGGTGTAATTATCGACGCCATTGCCTAAAAGTTTAGACCATGACTCTCTAACATGCACCTTATCTAGCCCTTTTTCGAGTTTATTCGATTTAACAAAATCTTTAAGCGCATCAGAGATGTTTAATATGTTGTTGTTCCTTTTTGCCATGTTTACTTCCCACGAAAGTAGGAATCTTTTTAATTATTGTGCTTTCAAATAAGCGGAATAGTATTCAATCAATAGTCATTGGAATATAACGTTTATATAAATATATGATGTTATTTTTATTTATAATTTTTAATTGTGTTTTAGAGGCTGCTAAAATAGTTTCTTTCCAATTTGTATATGGTGTTTTATAATAAATATTTAAGCTGTCATTTTCTATCTTTAATTGAAATTTTTCTATAACCTTAGAAGTCTCATATGTGCCGTTAAAAAGAGGCTTCATTTTCTTTCTGAAACCTTTAAAACTATCAGTAATCTCAATATAATCAATAGTTTCGTTAAAGTTGTATGTTTTTTTAGAACCATCTTTTAAGAGTACACTTTCTATCTCCCAATACCCAGAAAGGTGTTGTAATGTATCTTCTGTATTTTTTTTACATGCAGAAAGGAATACTATAAGTATAATGTAGAATGCTATTTTCTTCATAGTATTTATTCTTTAAAGGTTAAATATCTCATAAGACTGATGCACTTGTTTTACTGCTTTTTCGGTTCTTTCGGCATGTGTATCGCTAATAAATAATTGCCCAAAGTTTTCATCATTTACTAATTTTATAATTTGAGAAACACGTTGTTCATCTAGTTTGTCAAAAATATCATCTAACAGTAATAAAGGAGTTACACCACTCTGCGCTTTAATAAAATCAAACTGAGCTAGTTTAAGCGCAATTAAAAATGATTTTTGCTGCCCTTGACTCCCAAATTTTTTTATTGGATGTGAATCGATATTAAATAACAAATCATCTTTGTGAATTCCAACGCTGGTGTATTGTAAGGCTTTATCTTTATTTAAATTTTTAATTAACAAGTCGTTTAAACTAGTATCAAATAAATCACTCTTGTAAGTTAGAGACACACTCTCGTTTGCATTACTTATTGCTTCATAACGTGCTTTGAATATAGGAGTAAATGTATCTAAGAATTGGTTGCGTTTTTCAAAAATTTGAGACCCAAAATCGGTAAGCTGTAGGTTATATATTTCTAAAGTATCGTTATTAAATGTATTATTTAAAGCAAAGTATTTTAATAATGAATTTCTTTGCGCTAACACTTTATTATACTTAATGAGCAATTGTAAATAAGATTTATCACCTTGAGAAATAACGCTGTCTATAAATTTACGTCGTCTATCACTACCTTCAATAATTAAATCCCTATCGGCTGGGGAAATAATAACAAGAGGTAAGAAACCGACATGATCACTAAATTTGTCATAGATCTTATTATTACGTTTAATTACTTTTTTTTGACCACGCTTAAGGCTAACAACTATTTTTTCTTCGGCATCATGTTTTTGATAATCACCATTAATAACAAAAAAGGCTTCTTCGTGTTTTATATTTTGTGATGCAATAGGGTTAAAATAGCTTTTCCCGTGCGATAAATGGTAGATTGCATCTAAAATATTTGTTTTTCCAACGCCATTATTACCTACAAGGCAATTAATTTTAGTGTTAAAATTAAAAGATTTAGAATCAAAATTTTTATAATTAAGAAGGGAAAGTGACTTTAAAATCATATTACATCTAGTCTAAAAGACTTTATATATCTGTGTGGTTTCTACCTAAGTGCGAATGGATGCAAAAATAAGAAATAAATAACCTTTTTTTTATGGATAAATGTATTATTTTTGTGCGCATTAATTAATAGAATATGGCAACGTACAAGAAAAGAGGATATAAACCGAAAACCGTAAAAGAAAAAGATACGGAAATCGAAATTGATGAGCAAGACTCAACTACAGCAGAGATTTTCAATACCTTAGATGAAACAGCATCGAAAACGGAAGATTTTGTAGCTGCAAATCAAAAATATATATTCATAATTATTGGCGTTGTAGCGGCATTAGTTCTTGGGTATTTAGGATACAAAGAATTAGTAGCGAAACCTGCTCAGATTGAGGCTAGTAACGATATGTTTCAAGCTAAAAAACACTTTAATGATGCCGTAAGTGGTGTGTCTTCAGACTCGCTTTATAATTTGGCTCTTAATGGAAGTGGCGGTAAATTTGGAATGTTAGATATCATTAAGGAACATAGTGGAACTCAAACAGCAAACTTGGCAAACTACTATGCTGGAATGTCTTATTTAAATTTGAAAAAATATAAAGAAGCGGTTTCTCATTTAGATGATTTTAAAAGTGATGATCAAATTTTAGCACCAATGGCTAAAGGAGCTATAGGTGATGCTTTTGTACAATTAAATCAAAATGAAGAGGCTCTAAAATATTATATAGAAGCAGCTAACATGAGAGCAAATGAATACTCTGCATGTACATTTTTATATAAAGCTGGAGTTATTGCTCTAGATTTAGGTAAACCAAAAGAGGCTTTAGGATTTTTTAATAGAATTAAAGCTGAATATCCTAAATCTGCTGAAGCAGCTAATGCTGAAGTGTTTATAGGAAAAGCGCAAGCAATGACTAATTAAAAGTCAAATTAAAATTATGGCTACGGTAAATAATAATTTATCAGTTTACGATAAAAACACAATCCCAAACGCGAAAAATTTTCGGTTTGGGATTGTTGTTTCAGAATGGAATGCTAAAATCACTCAAGGTTTATTAGATGGTGCTAAAAACACCTTAATAGAGCATGGAACATTACCTGAAAATATATTATGTTGGGATGTGCCAGGGAGTTATGAGTTAATTTATGGTTCTAAACGCATGCAAAACCAAAATGTAGATGTTGTTATAGCTATAGGTAGTGTCATCCAAGGGGAAACAAAACACTTCGATTTTGTCTGTGATGCCGTTTCTCAGGGTATAAAAGATTTAAATATCCAAAGTGATACACCTGTTATATTTTGTGTCTTAACAGATAATAATGAACAGCAAGCTATTGACCGTTCTGGTGGTAAACATGGAAACAAAGGTGTTGAAGCTGCTGTTACAGCATTAAAAATGGCTGAATTGAGAAAGAACTCTTGAAATTGATTTTTCGATCTTTAGATTTTTCGATAGCTAGATCATTTAATTTAATAAGTCAGATTAATTAATATAATAATCCAGTAATCCAGTAATACAGTAATCCATTAAGTCTGGTCGAGTAATCTAGTTATCTAATTATCCAGTAATCCAATAATCTAAACAACCTGTTAACAATTTTTAAGGTTAGTTACTGCATATTTACCTGTATTTTAAGTATTTTTGAAGTAATTATTTTTCTAGATAAACACACCCTTGTTTCAACAAAAAAGGAATAAACAGTTTAAATATAAGTCGAGACTCTCTAAAGATGGAGAGTACACTGTCGAAAATGATTCCAAAGAGGATACCCTATCTAAAATGGAACTATTAAAACGTCCAGTTAGAAAATCTAAAGCTGTAAAATTACCTTTTTTATTAATTTTACTAGCAATTATTATTGCTGTGATGTACTATTTGGAGAAAAAAATGAGTTAATAACTTATGGGAGCTTTTAAACAACGAAAAAATAAACGCTATAATTATACGCCTCGTTTCTATAAAGGTGAAGGAAGTCCTTTTGAAATGAAACATAAATTTGATGATTTTCGAACTACTGTTGGTGCTAATAAAAGTGTAAAAGCAAAATTGACTTCAGCGTTAGATGAACTTAAAAATTCTCCAGATGAAGATGCAAACAGACGCATTCTTATTATTCTAGCTGTACTAGTCGTTATATTCCTATTTGTTATAGGTTTTGATTTATCTATTTTCTTTTCTCGATAGTTCATGGCAGACATCATTCAACTATTACCAGACCACGTTGCAAATCAAATAGCTGCAGGAGAGGTGGTTCAAAGACCAGCTTCAGTAGTTAAAGAATTATTAGAAAATGCAATTGATGCAGGTGCTTCTACAATAAAACTTATTATTAAAGATGCCGGTAAAACCTTAATTCAGGTTATTGATGATGGTAAAGGTATGAGCGTAACCGATGCGCGTTTAAGTTTTGAACGCCATGCAACTTCTAAAATTCGTTCTGCAGACGATTTATTTCAATTAAATACAAAAGGATTTAGAGGTGAGGCTTTAGCAAGTATTGCCGCAATTGCCCATGTAGAATTAAAAACGAAGCAAGAGCAAGATGAAATAGGAACTTCTATAGTTATTGAAGGTAGCGAAGTGGTTTCTCAAGATATAGTCGTAACCCCTAAAGGAACCTCTATTTCTGTAAAAAATCTATTTTTTAATATACCAGCAAGGCGAAATTTTCTAAAATCTAATCCGGTAGAAACCAGACATATTATTGATGAGTTTCATCGTGTGGCTTTAGCCCATTCGTCTATTTGTTTTTCATGTTTTCACAATGGTAGTGAGCAATTTAATTTGCCAATAAGTAATTATAGACAACGTATTGTAAATATTTTTGGAACTAAAACAAATGAAAAATTGGTACCTGTAGAAGAAGATACAGAAGTTCTAAAAATTAGTGGATTTGTAGGAAAACCACAATATGCAAAAAAATCTAGAGGAGAACAGTTCTTTTTTGTAAATAATCGTTTTATAAAAAGTGCGTATTTAAATCATGCCATATCATCGGCTTATGAAGGTTTACTTAAAGACGGTGCTCATGCCAGTTATTTTTTAAATCTAATTGTAGACCCGCAAACTATCGATATAAATATCCATCCTACAAAAACAGAAATTAAATTTGATGATGAGCATACGCTTTATGCGATCTTAAGAGCATCAGTAAAACACAGTTTAGGACAGTTTAATATTGCGCCCGTATTAGATTTTGAGCGCGATTCTAATTTAGATACACCCTATAACTACGAACAAAAAACAGAACCAAGTGTAGCTGTAGATTCGGGGTTTAATCCTTTTCAAGAAGATAAAAAAGTAGGATCTTATACAGCAAGTAATTATAAGAAAGAACCAGTTGCTAATTGGGAAAGTTTATATGTAGGACTTGAATCTAAAGGCACTAAATCTCAAAACGATTTTAATGAAGTACATTTTGAGAGTGAACCAGAAATAGCTTCTATTTTTAATGATCCAAAAGCTGTAGAAGAAAAACAATCAACGTATCAATTACATAAAAAATATATAATAAGTACTATAAAATCGGGAATGTTGGTTATTGATCAAAAACGGGCACATCAACGTGTTTTGTATGAAGATTTTCTTCAGCATATTACTGTAAAAGAAGGTGTGAGTCAGCAATTGCTATTCCCGTTAACGATACATTTTTCATCAAGAGAATTAGAAATTATTCGTCAGCTAAAACAAGATTTAGAACATACAGGTTTTGTTTTTAATTTGTTAGAAAATGAAGTTTTAGAAATATCTGGAGTGCCAGTAAGTGTTCCAGAAAGTGAGGTTTCTATAATTTTAGAGCAGCTAATAAACGATGTCGAAAATGAAGTGCCAGACAGTCATTTTAGTGCTACAGATTTGTTAGCCAAATCTATGGCTAAAAGTTTAGCAATTAAGACTGGTCAATCCCTATCTAACGTAGAACAAGAGCATTTGGTAAATAGTTTGTTTGCTTGTAAAGAACCTAATGTATCACCAACAAATCGTGTGACGTTTATTACAATGACCGTTGATGAATTAGAAAAAAAGTTTATGTAACCTATGATGAACAAAATAACAGATACTGTAAAACATCTTATAATTATTAATGTAATTTTTTGGTTGGGAGCATTGACTATAGGTAATTATGGTGATGTTTTTAGAAATTTATTTGCAATGCATTTTCCTCAGAATGATTTGTTTCAACCCTGGCAAATTATTACCCATATGTTCATGCATGCTACTTATGTTGGAGCATCTGATGGAGGTAGTCAAATTTTCTTTTTTCACATATTATTTAATATGCTTGGATTGTGGATGTTTGGAAGTCCAATTGAACAAATATTGGGTAAGAAAAAATTCTTATTTTTTTATATTTCATGTGGATTAGGAGCTGTGTTATTACCTTTGATTATAGATTTAATCAGTTTTAGTAATTTAATTAATCCTTTATTAGAAAATGGAGTTAATAAAAACATGTTATTCTCAACACTTAATAAAGGGATGTATAATACAGGTTGGTTAGATTTTATTAACGAATCAGATAATAATAGCATATCAAATATTTTTAGAAGTACTAGTGTAGGTGCATCAGGTTGTGTAATGGGACTCTTGGTTGCTTATGGAATGATGTTTCCAAATAACGAGTTAATGTTAATCTTTTTACCAATTCCTATAAAAGCGAAGTATTTTATACCATTAGTACTAGCATATGAAATAATTTCTGGATTTACAGGAGGATCATCTATGTTTGGCGTTAATATAAACCATTGGGCCCATGTTGGTGGTGCTATAACAGGTTTCCTTATCATGTGGTACTGGAAAAAAACGCAGTTTAATAAAAACCGTTGGAATTAAGTGAGTTTACAGGAAGATATAAAATATAAGTTAGCACGTCTTAATGTGTTAGAGAAATTAATTGCCGTAAATGTGGCAATTTTTGTTGTTTCATTTATTCTAAGACGAGTAGCGAGAAGTATATATACTTGGGTAGAATTACCTAGCGATTTTTATAGCTTTATTATTAAACCGTGGACTATTGTTACCTATGCTTTTTTGCATTACGATCTCATTCATTTGTTTTTTAACATGCTATGGTTATATTTTTTAGCACGTTTGTTTTTAAACTTATTTAGTCCCAAAATGGCATTGAATGTTTATTTTTTGGGAGCTATTTTTGGAGGCTTAGCTTTTTTGTTAGGATATAATATTTTGCCTTCTTTTTTTAAAGGTAGTGCTTACGTTGTGGGTGCTTCTGCAGCGGTTCGCGCACTAATGATTTTTTTATGTGCATATATGCCCAATAAAGAGATTCGTTTTTTTACATTTAATTTAAAACTCTGGTATGTTGGAGTTGCTCTAATTGTATTTGATGTTTTTGGACTCTTTGGTTTTAATGCTGGTGGTAATTTAGCGCATTTAGGAGGTGCTTTATTAGGATATATTTATGCGAAGCAATTACTTAAAGGAAATGATATTGGTAAAGGCTTTGAGCGATTAATGAATACCGTTACAGGTTGGTTTAGTAAAGATAAAAAAGCACCCTTAAAAACGGTACATAAAAAGAAATCTAAAGTTGGAGGCTATACAAAAGGTGATTTCGATTCGTTTAATAAACAGAAACAAATAGATATTATTTTAGATAAAATAAGTAAAAGTGGCTATGATAGCTTAACTGCTAAAGAGAAAGAGTTTTTATTTAGAGCAGGAAAAGAATAAGTAGGCAAATGAAAAACTTAAGTTTTTTTAATAAAATTGTATTTTTCTTCAACTCTGTTGTTGCCTTTCTGTTGTTGTTATCATACGTATTGCCATTAATTCCTCCTAAAACATTTTCTACTTTATCTGTATTAAGTTTAAGTGTCCCTTTTCTAATTCTATTAAATGTTTTATTTTTTGTCTACTGGTTAATAAAAATAAAAAAACAATTCTTACTTTCTCTAATTATATTGATTGTTGGTTATTTGTTTTTCGGTTCTTTATATAAGTTTTCTAGAGGAAAAACTGTAGCTAGTGAAGGGAATATTAGTATCATGAATTATAATGTTCGTTTATTTAATATTTACAACTGGATTCCCGAAAAAAATGTAGAAAAAAAACTAGTAAACTTTGTTAAAAAGGAAAAACCAGATATTTTGTGTCTTCAAGAATATCGGCCTCACGAAAATGTAGATTTATCGTTTATGCCTTATAGATATGAAAAAATATCAGGGAAGAAGTTTAAGCATGGGCAGGTTATTTTTTCTAAATACCCTATTATAAATTCAGGTTCGGTTGCTTTTCCAAATACTTCAAATAATGCTATTTATGCAGATGTTATAAAAGGAAAAGACACGATTAGAATTTATAATATTCATTTACAATCATTGCATATTGATACTAATGTTGAAAGTTTGGCTAAAGAAGATTCTGAAGAATTAATTAAAGGAGTTGGCGAGACGTTTAAAATGCAACAGTTACAAACCGAACTGTTTTTAGAGAATATGAAGGCCTGCAAATATCCAGTATTAATTGCTGGTGATTTTAATAATACTGCTTTTTCTTACGTATATCGAGAAATAAGAGGCGATTTAAAAGATGCCTTTAAAGAAGCAGGGAATGGTTTTGGTAGAACTTATAATTTTAAGTTTTTCCCTGTTCGTATCGATTTTGTTTTAGCCGATACTAATTTTAAAGTCAATGCTTTTAAGACGTATGATGTGGAGTATTCCGATCATTATCCAGTAATGGCAAAGGTCTCTCTTGAAGACTAGTTTATTCGTTTATTATTCTAAAAATTCTAGAGATCAGTAGAAAATTACTTATTAACCCGCATTATTCATCGGAATAATATTTTGGTCAATCATTCAATATTATATTTTACAATTACTTATTTCTTTATATTTTGTAATTTCTAAGCTATTTTTTGAGTTGTACTTGAGTATAATGTGTCTAATAAATTTA
>CALGLR010000119.1 GCA_937959395.1 uncultured Flavobacteriaceae bacterium
GCATCTGCAGAATCTTTTAATGCTAAAATAAAAGCTTTCAGAGCACAATTCAGAGGCGTTAGGAATGTAGATTTTTTCTTATTTAGACTTACTACTATTTTTGCTTAATCTCAAAATCCCACAACTTTTGGGCTTGAGCCATGAAAATTGTGCCAGGAACTAAAGAGGAATTAGTAGAAATACTTCAGTACAGGCACCAAATATTATTAAGTGCTAGAGAAGATAAAAAGCCAGGTAAGTTTAAAGATAAGAATAATAAAGCAGGAGACACGTCTTTTGTAGATATGGAATTGGTTACAGGGACACTTTATAAAAGTTTTGATTACTACCAAGCATTAACTCATCCGTTTGCAAAAGCAGCTTATATAATGTTTGTCATAAGTGAAGTGCATCCATTTTTAGATGGTAATGGACGTATTGCGCGTGTAATGATGAATGCTGAGTTATCGACTGCAACACAAACCAAAATAATTATTCCAACGGTTTATCGAGAAGATTATTTAGGAGGACTACGTAGATTAACCAGAAACCAAGATCCATCAGTTTACATCCGTATGCTTAATAGAGCGCAGGGATTTAGTAATACGCTTTTAGGAGAGGATATGGTTGCAATGGAGGCTATTTTGCAACAAAGCAATGCCTTAAAGGAAAGTAATGAAGGTGTTTTGAAGATAATTAATTAAAGAAAGATGATCAGTAGAGGTTCACTTATAGGAAAAATTGTAGACGATGTAGCATCATTAAAGTACCAGATAGAAACACGTAACAAATTAGGATATACAGATCTTAGCTTATTTTGTGAAGACTTTTTTAGAGAGGTTTTAAATATAACGTACGGATTAAATCTTATAAATTTAAATAGCTACGCGGTCGAATAATCCAGGGCTTGATTTAGGAGATGAGAAAGCTAAAATTGCCTATCAAATAACTTCCAATAAAAAGAGTGAAAAAGTAAATGGAACCTTAGAAAAAATAACTAAAGATCAGAAAGATAGATTTAAAATTTTTAAAATTCTCATTCTCGGAAAGAAACAAAATTCTTATTCGATAGATGAAAATACCTTGAATTTTGGAGAGAACGATATTATCGATTTAGATGATTTATTAAAGTCTATAGTCATTTTAGACATAGATAAGCTAAAGAGCTTGTTTGATTTATTTAAGTTAGAATTTAGGATTGTAAAAGTTGAATTTGAAATAGTTGATTCCACGGGTAATTTTGAAAGCTCTTATGGAAATATCGCAGAAAAAATAGCGAATAGACCTCCAAAAAATGGTCTGCTATATTTTGAAAGCAAAGATGATGGTTATGAAGAAGCTTTTCAAGAAATATTAGATTTATATAATAGATTAGCAAGAGTGCCAAAAATTTCAAGGGAACTGCTTTATTTTATTGTAAAGCGAGGGAAACAGCAAAGTTTTGATGGTAGATTTTGGATAATGCCAGAAATTCTTGAAAGAATTTTTGGTATGTCCTCTACAGAGTTATTAGTAGATATAAATATTTTAGAAAACGAATATTTGGTAGGAATTTACCCTGATGATATTGATGGTAGAGATATACATCGACTTACGATTAGAGATGAGAATCTCAACTATATCTTCCAACATTTACTAGATAAAAAACAATCTATAAGAACTTTTTTAAATACATTAGACTTTACAATCCTTGATGAGGAAGAATAAATTAAGAGTGCTTTCTAGGTTTTGATTATTTTAAGTGATTATTATAGTTATAGGTAAAGCTTGTTTTTTAAATCTTCGTAAGTATCGGTAAGATAAAAAGAACACAAACTTTTTATTCTTATAATCGTTTCTTGATGATAAAATTCGTCATCTTCATTAGTACGTTCCAATAATTTGTATAGTCCGTATTTCTCTATATTAGGTAATTCCTTTTCAAAAGAATTAGAACTTCTAATAATACTTTTAATAGCGGGATGTAAATCATTACAAAATAATAAAGCAACTTTGTCTGCAATAATTTCCATTAATCTTGAAGTAATAAGCAGGTCTTGAGAGTTGGAACTGCGTTTGTCTTTGCTTAATAAATTAATATTAAGTTTTTCTCCTACTTCCATTATATTTTGCCCCTTTTCAGCAACATTAGATGCTTTTTCAACACTATTAACAATTTTCGCATATTTATCGATATGAGAAAAATTACCCAGCATAGCACCTATGCTACCCGCAAAAGGTAATAATGTTAGTAATACGCTAACAATAGAGAAACCTTTTTCTGCAGCTCCTCTCCAAACATCAGTAGCTGTAATTTTTGAGTGTTCAAAGTAAATATGGGCTAGTTCTATAGCTATTAGAAAAGTAATTTCATTATAGTTTAACCGTTTAGTATGCGATTCTTGTAAAAAATTAATTCCTATAATTAAATAGGGCGGTTTTCCTTCAATTCCAATAACAGAATTTGCATAATTAGCGCGTCCAATATAACACTCTGGCGTGTCAATTTTTAAGGCATAGCATATATTGGTAATGCTTTTATATATATTTGGGTAATTTTGAGTATTTAACTTGTCAGAAAAAGAGATTACCGCATCATAATTAGGTTGTTTTATGGTGGCAATATAACCGTTTAGTGAATCAAAAAAACCTTTTGCATTTTTAAAGCATTCTGGAACTATATCTTCTAATACGTCTTGTTTTACTAGTTTATCATATTGGTGGTCTTGATAAGCAATCGTTTCATGTTTTGTGTTCTTGAAGTTTAAAATAGAGGAAATAGTTTCTGCTTTTTCTTTATGTTTTGGATGCTTTTTAAGAGCATCGATTCTATCGTTTAAAAGTGGTTGTAATTGTGTTAGTTTTAGGGTTGTTTCTGAAGTGTTAATTTCTCCTTCCTCTTGCCATTTTAAAATAGATTCTAATATTGTTATTTTTAATTGTTGTCCGCTTTCACCTTTTAAAATATTTGTTTTGTTTGTAGGTAGTAAATCAATAATACTGTCGTCTGGCAGGGTTTTATATATGTTTTTGTAAACGCCTATTCCGTCTTTATAAAAGCCTGATTTTGCAAGCGCTTTACCATGGTTTAAATTAAATTCAAAAATAGATTCTTCTTTCTTTTCTTTGTTTAGAAATAAATTTTTAAAGTGGTTTTGATAGGAAATACTATTTTTAATAGACAGATCGTTTCGTTCTAGAAATAGAATTTTGGAAAACACCTCTAGAATGTCATAATCTAAATTCCAGGAACGACTTATTTCTATAAGATACTCTCCAAAATAATTAGTATTTGCACTACGTTTTTTAAACAAACAGGTGATTTGTTCTTCTTGCTTTTTCTTAATTTTAAAGCCTTCTAAATACTTAATTAACTCACTTTTTAATTGGTGTATTTCGTATCCAGATTGTTGGTGTTCTATACCGTATATGGTTGAAGCTAATTTTATGTATTTAGTTTTGTTATTATATTTTTTTAGTAAACAATCTGCAAAAGAATTTAACCGATTACTAGTCGAATTTATCGCTGGGAGTAAGGCTACATAATCACTGTCATTCATCAATTCGGTTAAGAATGTAAACGAGGTTCCAGAAATACTGTCTTTTCCTGTTTTTTCATTTATTTCTATTTTTTCTTTTGAAATATCAGTAGTAAAAAAATCGTTTTCAGAAGTTCCAATAAGTAATGTCCTTAAAGAAGTAAGAACAAATCGCCATGAAATGTCTTTCGGGATTTCTTCTTCATTATTAAATGAAATGCTACTAATATTTAAAATGCTTAATACGTATTCTTGGTCTTTAATTTGGTGAAAGATATAATTTTTAGTAAGTGAATCTGTATCTTGAATAAATGGTATGCTTTCTTTGTTATCGAAAGCATATAGATTGTCATTCTGTTTCGTTAAGATATAATTTTGAATCGCCTTAAAAGTGTTGTCTTTTCTAATATTTATTTTACTTGGAGTAACTGTTTCTTTGTAGTCTTCTTGAGACAGAGAGACCGATTCTGAAAAAACATGAATAATAGTATTTTTATGAATAAAGCGAAATCGAGAAGAAGAGATTTTCTTTTTTTCTTCTTTAATATTAAAGTCTATAGTAAGATTATTAGAGGTGCTATTAAATTTATAGTCTTCTGTTTTTGAGTCTACAAAAGCGTCTTCAATAGTTGGTTTTAAAGAGTCTAAAGAAAAACCTGACTCAGCAAAGAGGTAGGTTTTATTACTTTTTTCATTCTCTTTATTAGTGTTAAATATATTAAGCATAAGACTAAGGAACTATTATTTTGGTTAATGCTTTTAAAGTATAGATGCTATTTAGAAAAAAATAGTCCCGAGCGAGAATTAACGAAATCGATTAAAAAAGACCATTAATTTCTGCTTCAATCTTGTTGATTACGATACCTAAATCTTCTGGGTTATTTACAAAATCTAAATTATCGACATCAATTATTAATAGTTTTCCTTTATCATAACCATGAACCCAACCTTCGTAGCGTTCATTCAAACGACTTAAATAATCAATACTAATTGAGTTTTCATAATCTCTACCGCGGCTATGAATTTGCGCCACTAAATTTTGTATAGAACTTCTCAAATAGATCATTAAATCTGGACCTTCTATATAACTTTCCATAAGATCGAAAAGAGATTTGTAGTTTTCGAAATCACGATTGGTCATAAGTCCCATTGCATGCAAGTTAGGCGCAAAAATATGAGCATCTTCATAAATGGTTCTGTCTTGAATAACATCTTTACCGCTTTCTCTAATTTGAGCAACTTGTCTAAATCTACTATTTAAGAAATAGACTTGTAAATTAAAACTCCACCTTTCCATCTGGTTATAGAAATCATCTAAATAAGGATTGTCCACAACATCTTCTAGCTGGGCTTCCCATTTATAATGTTTAGCGAGTAGTTTTGTAAGCGTAGTTTTTCCTGCGCCAATATTTCCAGCTATTGCAACGTGCATATTAATCTATTTTAAATTGGTATTGATAAAGCTTGTTTTCGCTGTAAATATAAACGATTTCATTGGTTACGAAAAACTGATTTATTAACAAATTTGGAATCGAAATAAGTTTGAAATCATTCTTTTCTTCATTTAAGAGATACAATTTTTTTTCAGAATTAAGGAACACTCTATTGTTGTTTTCAGATAATGACGTAAAATTTGTGTTTTCTATTTTATGTAATAAACTTCCTGTATAATTATAAACTAATAAATGGGTATTAGTAAGAGCCCAACAGGCATTATAATTACTTGCTATTGCGATAACTGTTGATTGTATAGGTAGTGTTTTTGCTCTTGTTTTATTTGTTTTATAATCATAAAGTTCTAATCGTTGTGTGTCCTGATTAAAAATCCACAATGTATTATCAGAGCCTGTAGATACATGCGAAATATTTTTATAGCTTTCAGAAGTATTGAAATCTATTTTATAAACTTCAGCTAAACGATTATCTAATATTATAACCGTATTAAAATCTTCATAAAACACATTTATTTTTAAAGGGTTAAAGGTGTTTGCAGAAGAAATTGATCCCAATTGAATGTTACTATAATTAAGCGATTTATTTTTATAAGTCTTATAAAGAGTATAGTCTCTTATGCTATATATGGTGCCGAAATTATCTGCACCAATAAAAGTATCAGCTTTTAAATCAATTTCTTGAATAAAATTAGTTTCTATTAAATTCTGTCCAAATAATGAAACCGAAAATAATAGTATAATGTGTCTAAGTAATTTCATTTGTAAAATAAAAACGAATATGATGGTAAAGTACAAAAACTAAGCCATTATATAATTTATTGTCTAATCGAATAATAAAAAAATAGATAGCAGGAAAAGAGTTACTTAAAATCAATAATGTTAATTTTTAATATATTTCATCTTGTTTTTTGGTCATTTAATCGATAATATGTAGATTTGCTCAATATGCATTATTAAATAAATAAAATTATTAATGCATTGTGTAGCTGCCCTAAGTCTATTATAATATTGTTTTAAACTTTAATAAGCCCAAATATTAATTTTAAATAATTTTTCATGAAAAAACTTAATTTAATTCTTATTTCGTTTATGTTGATCGCTATTTCAACAGTAAACTCGCAATCGTACATAGGGTATCTTTCAGATAACTATAGTGGTATACATGGTGTGATTTCTAATCCAGCAAATATTGCAGATTCTCGTTTTAGAACAGATATTAATCTAGTAGGAGCTAGCGCTTTTGGTGGTAATGATTATGCAGGAGTAAATTTTACTAGAGCTTTAAATAGTAATTACGATTTCGATGAGGCGAATCTAACAATTAGGGATAAAAATAATTTCTTTACAAATGTTGATGTTCTTGGGCCTTCTTTCATGTTTAATTTAAACGATAAGAGTGCAATAGCTTTGTTTACTAGGGTTCGTATTTTTGCAAATGCTTTAGGTATTAGTGGGGAATTGTTCGAAAATGTTGATGATGATTTTAACGATGGTGAAGATTTTTCAATAGCTAACAATGATTTTAATATTAATACCAATGGATGGACAGAACTTGGAGCGACTTATGCGCAAGAAATAATGAATAAAGATGAGCATTATTTAAAGGCCGGTTTAACTTTAAAATACTTACAAGGGTATGGTAATGCTTATTCGAGTGCAAACAATGTTTCTGTTAATTTTGATGCCGATGGGACCACGCCTACAGATGGAAGTATAACGAGTACAGGAACTATTTCTTATGGTAATAGTAATGAAGATGATTTAGAAGACGATTTCTCTTTGGTAAGCGGTGCTAATGGTTTTGGCGCAGATTTAGGCGTTGTATATGAATGGAGACCCGATTATAATGGCGATCCTAGTAAAGATAAAGACTTAAATAAATACAAATTAAAATTAGGTTTTTCGATTACTGATTTTGGAAGTATCAAGTATAAAGATGGTGTAGAAAGAGCTTATGATATTAACAATACAATTAGCGAGTCTGATTTTGATAGTGTTGATGATTTTGAAGACAAGCTAGATGCGTTTTATAACGAGCTTTCTTCAACAAGCACAACGAAAGCCGTTTTGCCTACAGCAGCACATTTAGATGCCGATTATTTTTTTAAAAAGCATTTATACCTTAATTTAAGTACAACATTTTCGTTGATTTCTCAAACTAAAGTCAATGCTAGTAGTGTAAGAAGTAGAATTTCTTTAACACCTCGTTATGAGAGTAAATGGTTTAGTTTTTATTCACCAATAAGTATTTATGAATACAGTGGTTTTCAATGGGGAGCTGGATTGAGAGCTGGACCAATTTATTTTGGGTCTGGTTCTATTTTATCACTTTTAATAAGTGATAACTCTAAAGCTGCCGATGTGTATGCGGGTTTAAAAGTGCCTATATATCAAAACAGACCTAAAGATAAAGATGGAGATGGTGTTATGGATAAAGTTGATAACTGTAAAAATGAAGCTGGACCAGCTGAAAACGGTGGTTGCCCATGGCCAGATACAGACGGCGATACGGTTTTAGATAAAGATGATAATTGTCCTGAAGAAAAAGGAGAAGTTGCTAATAATGGTTGTCCTTGGGGTGATAAAGATGGGGATACGCTTTTAGATAATGTAGATGGCTGCCCAGATGAAGCCGGTACAGTTGAAAATAATGGTTGCCCAGAAAAAGATAGTGATGGCGATACTATTTTAGATAAAGAAGACAAGTGTCCTAATGAAGCAGGTACGGTAGCTAATAATGGTTGCCCAGAGAAAGATAGTGATGGCGATACGGTTATTGATAAAAACGATAAGTGTCCTCAAGTAAAAGGAACAGTGGCTAATAATGGATGTCCAGAAGTTTCTGAGGAAGTTCAAGATACATTAAACGCTTATGCTAAAACGATTTTGTTTAACACAGGGAAATCGACTATAAAAGCAGAATCTTATAATGTATTAACAGATATTATTACCATATTAGGAAAATATCCTAATGCAAGATTTAGTATAGAAGGACATACAGACAGTGTAGGAAGCAGTACCAATAATAAAAATTTATCTGAGTCTAGAGCTAATTCTGTGATGGCTTACCTTATTAAAAATGGGGTAGATCAATCAAGATTAAGAGCTATTGGTTTTGGAGAAGACTATCCGTTAGCAGATAATACTTCAAAAGATGGTAGAGCACTAAACCGACGTGTAGAAATTAATTTAATGAAGTAAATTTAATAATTAACAATCTTATATTTAAAACACGTCTCAAGAAATTGAGGCGTGTTTAATTTTTTATAGAATCATCATTTTCAAAACCTTCTTCAAAAAAATCTTTTCAAGGACCGGATGTTTTACATGGATTAGAAGGTTTGTTTTCTCAAAATTTGGTGCATAATCTTAGTTTCGAAGATGCTCTAAAAGTATTTTCTTTTACTAAGAATGTGAAAAATGTTTCACATTGTAAATTTTGGTATAATGAGGGTGTATTATATAATCAAAAAGAATCACATAATAGAATTAAAAAAGTAAACTATTATTATCCTTCATTTGCAGGAGAAAGCCATATAGCGATGAGTCTTGAGTTAAATCTGCCATCTTATTTAAGGGTTCATGCCTTGGGTGTGTTAAAAGAGACTTTAAAAAAAGATGTAAATTATAACTATTCTTATCATATTAAGTCTATTGATAACAACAAACTTGCTTACATTACGAAGAATGCTCAGTTTCTATTTTCTAATGAAGAAAAGGTTGACCCATTTAAGAGGCCCAAAGATAATTTACAAGGGGATATTAGTGAGGAATTAGAAAACGGATGGTATAAAATATTAGAAACTTATAAAGCAAAAGGCAACGAAAAATATATTATACTTAATTTTTTTGATAATAATAAAACTAATACGTTTAAAACTAAAAAGTGTCGTAAAAAAAACAAAAAGTGCAATCTGTTTACACCATTTCTTAATTTTATTGGTCTCAAAAATAGTTAAAACTATGTACTTTAGTGCATTTCGCTTTAGCTTCTAAAAAACTTACCTTTGATTTATGCCAGAACAAAGGACGAATGGACATAGCGTATCTAGGTTAAGTGTTCATATAGTTTG
>CALGLR010000120.1 GCA_937959395.1 uncultured Flavobacteriaceae bacterium
GTCACACCACAGATGTCCGATTTAGAGCTTGAAAAAGTAGTGAGTGATACGACTCCAAATGTAGGTGACCCAGTAACGTTTACGATAACAGTTAATAATTCAGGAACAGTAGATGCAACTAATGTTGCTGTACAAGATGTGGTGCCTTCTGGTTATAGTGGTATTACTAATGTGAGTTTTGGAGGAGTAGCAGTAGGTAATACAATAGATTGGACAGGATTAACAGCAGTTGTTGGTACATCATTAGTATTGACTTTTGACGCGACAGTAAATGCACCAACTGGAGCAGTAGATGAGTATAAGAATATTGCAGAGATTACAGCAAGTGATCAATACGATCCAGATAGTGATGTTAATAGTGGACCAAACGATGATGATAATGGCGATGGTATTGCCGATGATGATGAAGATGATGCTGTAGTTGTTCCCCAATCTTCAGATTTAAGTTTAGAGAAAACGATTAATGATCTGAATCCAAATGTGGGTGATGTCGTTACTTTTACTCTAACGGTAAGTAATGCAGGGCCAGATAACGCAACAGGAGTTACAGTCAATGATATTTTGCCAGCAGGCTATACCTTAACGCCAGGTTCAGCAGATAATAGCGGAACCACAACAGGGAATAGTGTTGATTGGGCAAGTTTAAGTGTTCCAGCCAACAATGGATTAATCACTTTAACCTATATTGCGACAGTAAATGCACCAACAGGTACAGCAGGCGAATACACAAATGCGGCACAGATCACAGCCAGTGATCAATACGATCCAGATAGTGACCCAACAAGCGATAATACCGTAGATGAAGATGGCGATGGTAATCCAGACGATGATGATGAAGATATCATAACGATAGCACCAGCACAAGCAGATTTATCATTAACGAAAATTGTAGTTGATGGAGATGTTACCCCATTAGTAGGTTCCGAAATCACGTTCGAAATTAATGTGTTTAATGATGGGCCTCAAGATGCTACAGGAGTTCAAGTTGTAGATCTATTACCTTCAGGATATGATTTTATATTGTATAGTTCAACAACAGGTTCTTATAATGAAACAACGGGATTATGGACTGTAGGAGATATTCCTTCAGGAAATTCAGAAACTCTATTAATCGATGTATTAGTTAACGGAACTGGCGATTATTTAAATATAACAGAGGTAACTGCTTCTGATGTATTCGATATAGATTCTGTACCAAATAACGATGACGGCGACCAAAGTGAGGATGATGAAGCAAATGCTATAGTCACTCCAATCGAGTCAGCTTCAGATTTATCATTAACAAAAATTGTAGTCGATGGTGATACATCACCTTTAGTAGGTTCAGAAATTACTTTTCAGATTACTATTACAAATGATGGTCCGGAAGATGCCACTGGAGTAGAAGTAACCGATTTGTTACCATCTGGTTTTGATTTTGTACTCTTTAGTTCTACTACAGGAGCTTATGATGAAACTACTGGTATATGGACTATTGGAAATATAGCAAATGGAGCTACAGAAACTTTATTAATCGACGTTCTTGTGAATGCAGCTGGAGATTATAATAACATAACCGAGGTTACAGCTTCTGATACTATTGATATTGATTCGACGCCTAATAATGATGACGGTGACCAAAGTGAAGATGATGAAGACAATCAAGTCATCACCCCAATAATTTCTCAGGCCGATTTATCATTAGAAAAAACAGTAGTAGATGGAGACACAACCCCATTAGTAGGTACCGAGATTACTTTTGAAATCACAGTTACGAATGATGGCCCAGAAGATGCTACAGGAGTAGTCGTAACCGATTTATTACCATCTGGTTTTGATTTTATACTCTTTAGTACTACGGCAGGAACTTATGATGAAGTTACAGGGCTTTGGACAATAGGTAATATAGCAAATGGTACCACCGAAACGTTATTAATAGATGTCTTGGTATTGCCTTCTGGTAATTATTTAAATGTTGCCGAAGTTACAGGATCTGATGTTGTTGATATGGATTCAGCACCAAATAATGATGATGGAGACCAGAGTGAGGATGATGAGGATAATCAACCAATTATTCCTGTAGATTCTAATGCTGATTTATCATTACTAAAAACAGTAGTAGATGATGATATTAACCCTAATGCTGGTGACGAAATTACGTTCCAAATAACTGTTACTAATTCAGGGCCGGATACAGCAACAAATGTTGAAGTAGTAGATTTATTACCTGTAGGATTCGATTTTATACTCTCTAGTTCAACTTCAGGAACTTATGATGAAGTTACAGGCCTTTGGGAAATAGGTACGATTCCAAATGGGGGTACTCAAACATTGTTTATAGATGTATTAGTAAATGAGCCAACGGGTACACTTAATGAGTTTATTAATGGAGCAGAAGTTACAGCTAGTGATCAAATAGATCCAAATAGTTTACCAAATAATAATGATCCAACAGAAGATGATCAAGATGAGATTCAAGTATTTGTCGAACAGTCTGATTTAAGTTTAGATAAATCGGTGAGCAATGTTAATGCAAATGTTGGGGAAGTGATTACGTTCACATTACAAATTAACAATGCAGGGCCAGATACTGCAACAGGTGTCGCTTTACAAGATGTACTACCTATTGGTTATAGTAATATTACAAACATTAGTAATGCAGGTGTATTAACAACGAACATAATAGACTGGACTAATTTAACGGTAACAACTGCTGGTTTAACGATTACTTATGAAGCCACAGTTAATTTACCAACGTTAGAGGATGATGAGTATTTAAACATCGCGCAAATAACGGCAAGTAATCAATTTGATCCTAATAGCGAACCAGATAATGATGATGGTGATCAAAGTGAAAACGATGAAGACAATACGACTATTAATACACCAGTTACCGACATTCAGATAGAAAAAGCAGTAAGTATTTCGAATCCATTAATTGGAGAAGAAATAGTATTTACTATTACTGCTTCTAATTTGGGAGGATTAACAGCAACCTCTGTTGAAATATCAGAAATATTACCTTCCGGATATGGTTTTGAGTCTGCGATAGCAACATCAGGAACTTATGACGATGCTGCTGGTGTCTGGATCATACCAAGTGTTATAGGAGGTACATCAGAAATTTTAGAAATTACAGTTGAAGTTATCGATATAGATGAGTATTTAAATACAGCAACTTTAACGTTCTTAGATCAAATAGATGTAAACCTGGATAACAATTCAGCTCAAGCTAGCATAGAACCAGAGTGTTTAACCATACACAATGAGTTTTCTCCAAATGGAGATGGTACTAATGAAACATTCTATATCGATTGTATTAATAATTACCCTAATAACAGGTTAGAGGTTTACAACCGTTGGGGTAATATTGTTTATAGTAAAGATAGATATGATAATACATTTGATGGTTTATCAAATGGAAGAGCAGTGATTTATAAAGAAGATAAATTACCTGTAGGAACGTATTATTATATCTTGAATTTAGGTGACGGATCTGAGCCAAAAGCAGGTTGGTTATATATTAATAGATAAAAAATAATTTAGAGAGGCAAACTCTAAAATTATGGTTTGTCTCTAAATTAAATCAATTCTTAAAATGAATTTAAAATATCAAAAAATTGTAGGATTATTTATGCTACTGTCTGTATACATGAGTTTTGGACAACAAGATGTCCAGTTTACAAACTACATGTATAATACAATGAGTGTGAATTCTGCTTACGCTGGTTCAAGAGGACATTTAACATTACTAGGATTGCATAGAACGCAATGGGTAGGTTTAGATGGCGCTCCAACATCTCAATCGTTTAGTATAGATTCTCCTGTAGGGAAAAAAGTAGGTTTAGGCTTTTCTATCGTTAATGATCGATTAGGACCTTCAGATGAATTTTATGTAGACGCTAACTTTTCGTATACCATTAATGTTTCAGATGAAAGACGCTTGTCTTTTGGTATAAAAGGAGGAGGAAGAGTCCTGAATATTGATTGGTCTAGAGGCCAAAGTCAAAACCCTGATATTCTTTTTCAGCAAAATATTAAAAACCGTTTTTTACCAACTGTAGGTTTAGGGTTATATCTCCATAGTGATAAAAGTTATTTAGGAGTTTCGGTTCCAAATTTTTTAACCGATGAACATTATGATGATGTTCAAGAATCGGTTGCTGCAGAACGATTACATTTTTTCTTTATAGGAGGTACGGTGTTAGATTTAAGTGCTAGCACAAAATTTAAGCCTGCATTTTTAGTAAAGCATGTTATTGGAGCGCCTTTAATAGTCGATTTATCTGCAAACTTTATGTTTAATGAAAGTTTAAGACTTGGAGCAGCTTATCGATGGGATGACTCCGTAAGTGGCCTTTTAGGATTTCAAATCTCACCTCAGTTAATGGTTGGATACGCCTATGATTATACGCTTACCGAATTAACTAATTATAATTCAGGAACTCATGAATTACTATTGCGATTCGAATTAAAGACAAGAGAAAAACAATTAAAATCCCCACGTTTCTTCTAAAACTAACTTATATGAAAAATACAATTATAATACTACTATTATTCTGCTCTGTAAGTTTTGTTTTTGGACAGGATAGAACTCCAGTTACTAATACTAAAACAATTAGTGATAGCAAGATAAAAGCCGATAAATTATTTGATAGAATGTGGTATAAAGAAGCTGCAGAACTATACGAAAAGCAAATTTCTAAAAAAGAAGATGTCGACTTAGAGCTTTTAAAAAAGGCAGGTGATGCTCATTTTTTTAATACCGATATGGAAAATGCTCATAAGTATTATGATCAATTAATTTCTAATTTCTACTCGCAGGTAGATCCAGAATATCTTTTTAGATATGCGCATTCACTTCAAGGTATTGGTAAAACAGTAGAAGCTAAACGCTGGATGGAAGAATTTACAAAACGTATAAAAAGTGAAGACACACGATTTGAAAATTTAAATCAAAAGAGAATAGATATAGAATCAATATTAGCAATAGAGCCCAATTTTATATTAAAAAATGTCACTGTAAATACAAAATATTCAGATTTTGGTGCGATGTATTATAAGAACGATTTAATTTATTCCTCGGCAATAGATTCTTCAAATTTCCATACTAGACTTTATGAGTGGAATAAACAACCTTATCTTAATATGTATTTGGGGGATTTAAATGAATTAGAATCAGATCTTAAACCTGTAGACGAATTCTCTGAAGATTTAAACACCAGATATCATGAAGCAACTTTGGCTTTTTCTAAAGATGAAAAGAAAGTTTATTTTACAAGGAACAATTATATAAAGGGGTATAGGAATAAAATAAAAAAGATAAGAAACTCAAAAAGTGATGAAGCTAAAAAACTAGTTAAAAGAAAAGAAAAGAAGAACAAGTATATAAAAGATTTAGGGCGTGATACAGAAGGTGTAAATCACTTAAAACTATACAGTGCAGAATTAGTAAAGAAAGAAGGGAAAGGCAATGAGGAAACTTGGCAAAACGTTAAAGAGCTTCCTTTTAATAGTGAAGAATATTCTGTAGGACATCCTACAGTAAGTAGTGATGGTAAAAAATTATATTTTGTTTCAGATTTAAATGGTTATACCGGGTCTACAGATATTTTTGTTGTAGATATTCTTGAGAATGGAAATTACTCCAAACCTAGAAACCTAGGCGATAAAATTAATTCTTCTGGAAGAGAAATGTTTCCTTATATAACAGATAAGCGATTATATTTCGCGTCCGATGGCCATTTAGGACTAGGAGGATTAGATGTTTTTTATAGTAATATAAATGCAGATGGTTCTTTCGATGCTCCAAAAAATCTTGGAGCACCTTTAAATAGTGAATTAGATGATTTTGGTTTTATTATTAAAGAGTTTAAGAAAACAGGATTTGTATGTTCAAATAGAGAAGGAGGTAAAGGAGATGACGATATTTACTCATTTATACAATTGGAAGATATAGACGTGTGCAAGAGAATTGTAATTGGTAAGGTTAAGGATAAAAAAACCAATGCGATAATTGCAGGAGCTAAAATCATTATATCTGATTCTAATAATAAAGAAATACATCAATTCATGTCTGATAAAGACGGTGAGTTTACTTATGTTTCTAATTGCGAAGAAGGAACTTATAAGGCGGTAGGAAGTAAGGATGGGTATGAGCCTGCAGAGATTACATATGAAATAGAACCAGAAGTGAAATTAGATTTAAATTTAGGCTTAAATATGGATCCGATAAAAGTGGCGACTCCCGTTGCAGCTCCTACAATAGTAGTAAATCAACCAGCTTCAGTTGGAACAGATTTATATAAGTTATTAGGATTAAGACCTATTCTTTTCGATTATAATAAAGCGAACATAAGATCTGATGCTCAATATGAGTTAAATAAAATCATTAATTATTTAAAAGAATATCCAACAGTAAGAATAGATGTTCAATCTCACACTGATTCTAGGGGGAGAGATGCTTACAACATGGATTTATCGACGCGAAGAAATACAGCGACTAAAAATTGGATTATTAAAAATGGTAGTATTGCTAGAGATCGAATATCTGGTAGAGGTTATGGCGAATCTGAATTAGTAAACCATTGTGGTAATGGGGTAAAGTGTAGTAAATATGAACACCAACAAAATAGACGTAGTATGTTTATTGTTACAGAGAATTAAATAAAAACATAACTTATAATAATAAAAAAAGCCTTTATCAAAAGATAAAGGCTTTAATGGTTTATTGAATTGATAAGCTTAGAATATCATTAAACGCGCTTAAATTATTATATACTAAATTTGCAATTGTAAGAATTAGCTATTAATATATTTAAGAGTATAATGAGCATACACGCTAAGTTATATATAGATGAAATTGAGTATACTATTTTGAAATTCGATTTCGATTTTCAAAAAACAGCAGATGTTAATGGACGACCTAGCACTAAATATACTGGAGGATTATTTAATTTTACAATAGAGTCAGTTAATAGAACAGATATTTTACTCTGGAGTGTTAATCCTTTGGAAATGAAAGAAGTTAAACTAGTGATCTCTCCAAACCATAATAATGGGAAGAGCAGAACCATCCTATTGGGAGATGCCATCTGTTTGAGTTTTACAAACGAGTATTTCTCTGAAGATAACCAACCCCTAAAAGAATATTTTACTGTTTCTCCTGGTTATATGTTGCAAAATGGTCAACTTATTTTTGAGAAAAACTGGAAGCGTACTGATTTAACGGCTAATGTGGAGGCGACATCGATTACTAGTAATGAAGAAGAAGTATTAGAACCGAAAATATTAGATCAATATTGGCTTGATGAAGATGAGCAAACTAGAATTGAAGAAGCCGAGATAAATAAACATTCAGTATTATACATTAAGCTTAAAAACATTGAAGAAGGAGAGGAAATAAATATAGTCCTTGAGGATGCAGATGATGACCCTACAAACAATATAAAGCTAAAGGGAATTGTTAACGATAACGGAGAAGCTATTTTACATCAATAAACATGGCAGAAGAAAATAAAATTAAATCAAGGACTTATATCCCTAAAGTATATTATAAAGGCGAATTATTGCCATATAAAGAGACCCCATTAACGGTTAAAGATATTGAGCTTTGTAAACATTGTAAGGAAGAAATTACACTTGCTCAAATACAACACATCATCCCGAAAGCAGAAAAAGTAATTACAGATAAAATTTTAGTATATCTTAATCAATACCGAAAAGATTATAAGTTAGATACCTGCCTGCGTAAAGCTCACTTTATTGCTCAGGTAGGTACGGAGATGGGATTTGTGAAGAGTAATATTAAAGAAAATCACAATTATAATTTTTCCAATTTAAGTAAAAAATATTTTAGTGATAGTCAAGTAATAGATAATACAATTCTTACCTCTTTAAAAAAATACTTAAAAGATATATTTAAAATTATCGATAAATCGGGAAAGGAGATTTCTAAAACTAATGTTCAATTAGAAAAGATTCTTAAAGATAATAAAGTAACAGTTGATGTAAGAAAATTGTACGGTAAGTATAAATTAAAGGAGCTAACAATAAAAGAGGTTAAAGAAAAAGTAAAAGATAAAACAGGAAAAGAAGTTGAAGAATTAAAATTTAAAATTATTCTTAAAAAACATAATGCTTTAAGAATGCCTTTTTTCTCAAGATTTTATGCAACTTATCCTAATGATAAAAGAGGGTTAGGAAATGGAAATGAATTATCGAGAGAAGGTTTTATTTTTTGTGGTAAAGGTATTAAGCAATTGACTGGGAAAGCTAATTATGTGTCCTTTTCAAATTTCAGAAAGAATAATCCTTTTCCAAAAGACCCTAAGACTTATATTGATTTCACTAAAATTACAGATAAAGTAAATTACACTGGTAACTTTGATCTTTTAGCAGATACCAAAGATGTCATTTACGGTGTACAATCTGCATTATGGTTTTATCAAAAAGGAGGAGTTAGCATTGATAAAAAATATGCTTTTGGTTGGGCAGATGAAGATGATATTAAAAAAGTAACCAGAATAATAAATGGTGGTTATAACGGTCTAGAGAATAGAAAGAATAATACGCTCAAAGCAAGAGAAGACAAAGCTTTTAAAGTTTATAAACATTATGAGGAAACTCATAAAAATGGAAGTAAAGAGATAAAAAAAGAGGTAGAAGATAAACTTATTGAATTGGCATCAGATACAGTTTACAGAAAAGTTAATTTTAAAGATGTAAAAGCTGAAACACTTTTAAAGAAATTAAGAAAAGTTAAACCCATAAGTACAGTTGAGCCAAAAGGAATAAAATTACAATCTCTAATAGTTGATTCAAATATAATTCTGAGATCAATAGAAAACGAACAATAAATATGTTGAAATTAAAACTATTAATAATAACTTCATTTTTAATATTAACAAATAGCTGTGAAGGGCAAAAGAAGGTCTCTGATAACAAAGTAACAGTTACAAAGCTAAAAGATACTCTAAATTGTGAGTTTGTAGATGATTATTATTTAGACTATTTGAAAATTGAAAGTTCTGATGACAAGATAGCTAACAATATAAATTCATTTTTACTTCTAAATAAGAAGGTTGAAACCGATTTTAATTCAATTTTAGAATCAGTTAAGGATTCAATAGCTAAATCTTGTTTAAATGAAGAAAAACTTGATTTAGTTGAACATGAATATGATGTAACATATAACAAAAACAATATTCTTAGTATAACTCATAGTTGGCTAACTTATGGCTATGTAATGATGAATTTTGATTATTATAATTTTGATATAAAAAGTGGTAACCTCAAAGACATTTATAGTATTGTTGATGAAAATAAAAGTGATAAGCTTCTTGAGAAAATTAAAAAAGAGATTGAAAACTCATTAAGAACTCAATTAAGTGACTATAAAAAGAATGAATCCAAAAGTGATTATAATAGCTTTAAAGAGAATATAGATTCGACTAATAGGGAGTATCAAAAACAATATTTAAACAATTATCTTTTAAAGGTAAACGATAGCAACGTTGAAGGAATAGAGTTTAAATTCTCTTATGATTATCCCCAAGCTTATAAAGCTTTAGAGCCATCGTTTGAATTATTTTTTTCCTTTGATGAATTACAGCCGTATTTAACAAAAAGCTTTAAAAGTTCTTTATAATTGATTTTAAGTTTATTATATAACAGAAGTTTTTCAATTAAAAGAAAATTAATATTTCAAGAATTTTTTGATAAAAAAAATCACTCTAGTCGAGAGTTTTGGGTATATACTAAAATAACCCCCTTAGCTGTTGAAAGGAAAATGGCTTTTCTTTTGGGGACTGGGGGGCTTGAATTTATAATTTGAGAGAAAACTTTTGAACTTTTATTTTATCACTATCACTGATAGGGGCAATATGTACCCTCTATTGTAGTTTTGTAATCTCATAGCAAAGTATATGTTTATTCGTATCATTAAATAAAGTTAAGATTCCGTAATTCCAATAAAAATAGGGTGTAAGGAGAATTTAATAAATTGTCACTTCTTTTGTCAATGCCAGTTTAAAAGAAATTAACCGTACAAAAATCATACAAAAAATCATAAAAAAACCTCCAATGTCAATAAACAAAGGAGGTTTAGTACTGAAGACGGGACTTGAAAGATATTATTTTATTCTACTTCTTTAATGCACGCAATACACCTCAATACTACAAAAATCAATATAAATAAGCCTTTTAGAGACTTTTTGATTTATTAATTAAATTGAATGTTATTTAAAATGGTTGGCAAACGGTTGGCAAAATGTTGGCAAATTTGTTTCGATGTTGTAATTTAGCATCGTTCAAATGTTCAAAATATGGCTACTATCAAATTCGAGGTGTTAGGTAAATCAGCAATGTCACCTATATACTTAAAATTATCTGTTAAACGTGGGATAACACCACGAGCAAAAACAGGTTTAAATATCAACCCTAAAGAATGGAGTAATACAACCAAACTACCAAAGCAAACTAACGGCAACAACAAAAATCTTACAACCGATTTAGGAGATTTAAAAAACTACGTTTTAAAGAAATGCAACATAGCAATAAAGGATGGTGATGTAATAGGCAAAGAGTGGTTGGACTTCGTTATTGATTTACATTTTGGTAGAGCAAATGAACACAAGCAAAGTGACTTAGTTATTGATGCCATTGTTACACTAATAGAAAATGCACCTACCCGCAGAAATTCAAAAGGCGGTATTGGCTTATCTAAAAGTAGAATAAACACCTATGAGGGCTTAAAACGGTTATTTACAGAATACCAAGAAAAACAACTCAATAAAAAAAAGCAACTCTACAAAGTCAAAGATGTAGATGTAAAATTTGCCAACGACTTCTTAAAGTGGTTACTTAAAGCAAAAGGTTATCAAAATAGTTATGCCACAAAAAAGATAGCAGATTTAAAAACCGTTTGTTTTGATGCTGAAACCTACGGCGTTGAGGTTAGTAGCCAATTAAAAAAAATACATAGTGCAAAGACATCAAACGAGAACATCGTTTACTTAAATAAGCAAGAATTAAAACAAATCGAACTTGCAAACCTAAATACTGAAGCACAAGAGAATGTTAGAAAGTGGCTTTTATTAGGGTGCAACATAGGACAGAGAGGTAATGACCTTTTGAACTTGAATGAAAGTAATTTCATAACAAGAAACGGTTTATCTGTCATAGAATTGAAGCAACAGAAAACAGACAAAAACGTAACTATTCCAATACTACAAACTACTAAAGAAATATTAGAAGACGGTTTACCCTATAAATTATCTATTCAAAATTTTAACGACCACGTAAAAGAAGTTTGCCGACTTGCCGGACTTACAGAATTGACAAAAGGGTCAAAAATTCAAATGGTAGATGAAAACGGAAATATTATACCTAAAGACACTGCCGTCCGAAAGTTTTACCGATCGATCTAAATTAGCTTTTGAACTACTATAAACAGGCGTTATATCTGTTTTTTCACAGAAAATAAGTCCTCTTCAAAGTTTATTTTGATTTGTGGTTTTCCTCTGATTTTTTTAA
>CALGLR010000121.1 GCA_937959395.1 uncultured Flavobacteriaceae bacterium
CCAAACTATATGAACACTTAACCTAGATACGCTATGTCCATTCGTCCTTTGTTCTGGCATAAATCAAAGGTAAGTTTTTTAGAAGCTAAAGCGAAATGCACTAAAGTACATAGTTTTAACTATTTTTGAGACCAATAAAGCTCATCAACCGATACTCTGGAGCCATTATTAAGAAGGTTTTCTCTTTTTTCAGACCTTAAATTTAATTCTATTTGTAAACTTAATTTTTCACTCAGTTTAATATCTGAATACACACCAATATATGGGATCTTAAGTTTGTATTCTAAATTACTGTCGTTTGCCTGAAATTCATAACCTATACGCAAACCAAATCTTATATTCTTATCCTTCGGATTTTCTTGGTTTGTTTGCGCTTGAGTATAAAATGTTGAAATAATAATGCATACTAATACTAAGATATTTTTTTTCATAGATTTGTTAGTTAAATTAACGACAAATCTATTCTCTTAAGTTGTTAATTATTCACAATCAAATCACAATGAAACTAAAAGGGTTGGTTAATTATGTGTGAAATAGTATTAAATTTTCACAAAAAACTTTCTAAGGCTAACTCATAGCTTTGAAGACCAAATCCTAAAATAACACCTTTAGCATTTGCAGAAATATAAGAGTGATGCCTAAATTCTTCTCGCCCATAAGTATTTGAAATATGAACCTCGACAACTGAAGTTTCAATTGCTTTTACAGCGTCTCCAATACCAACAGAAGTATGCGTATACGCAGCTGCGTTTAAAATGATACCATCATAGCTATAACCAACATCTTGAAGTTTTGTTATTAATTCCCCTTCTATATTGGACTGGTAATACTCTAAAGTTACATTAGGGTATTTACCTTTTACTTCTTCAAAGAACTCAGTAAACGTAAGGTTACCATATATATTAGTCTCTCTTTTTCCTAGTAAATTTAAATTTGGTCCGTTAATTATAATTAGTTTTTTCATCTTAATTTAAAATCTATTCAGCAACGATTAATGCATAAAAAAGCCACTCTAAATAGAGTGGCTTAAATATATATAATATGTGCTTAAAATCTATATACTACACCTAAATTAATATCCGATAAATTTACTCCTATATTAAAAGCGCTTTGAGTATCTGCGTTTTCTTCATCTATTTTAAATGAGTCATAACCAATTAGCCCAACAGATGCTTCTATAGCAAAATTATACGATAAGAAATAATTAATTCCAGGGGCAGCATTTATAAACCATCCATTGCCTTTTCCTTCTGCTTGGCCTACTTCTCTTTTTATATTAGAAATACCGGCTGCTAGTTCTCCGAAAAAAGAAAAATTATTCTCAGGAGTAAAATAATAACGTCCAAATGCTCCAATATTTAAGGTAGTCGTTTTATCATCTATTGTTGCATTAGGATCAATTATAGAAGCGATTTCTCCCGTTGAAGACACATATCCAAAACGGCCACCAATCGCTATATAATCATCAATAAAATAGCCTACTTGAGGTGAAAAATTAAATTGATTTGAACTTAAGTTACCGTCATTATCTGTTCCAAAAGATACACTTCCCGATACAAATATATCTGCCATAGAAAAACCATCACCAGAAACGGCTGCTTTACTTTCATCTTGTGCTTTTACTGTTGTTATTGCTAATAAAGTTATAAAAGCTAATATTAGTGTTTTTTTCATTATCTATTAAATTTGTTTGAGGCGCAAATCTATAACCAGAAATTAGTATCTACAAGTAAAATGAAATTTAATTTTTTTAAGCTAAATGTTTATCATAGTTTTTTTTCAAACCTTTAATAGGCTTTTTATACTTATGATCTTTCGAATTATATGTATAAAAAAAGACTGAAGCTAATGCTTCAGTCTTTTTTTATTTTTAAAATTTTATTCTTACTGTATCTTAATTGCTAATCCAGCCATTATGTTTAAACCACCAATGCTTCTTTTAACATCAATAGTATCTTCACCCTCTTCTTTGATCTCTCCTGATAAAGAACCTGCTTCATAACCTATTTGAAAGATTCCACCAACATTACCCCATATGTAATAGTTGATTCCTAAATTAGCGCCATAGTTTAAACCAGATGCTTTGAATCCTCCATCAGCTGAAATATCAATACCAGCAAATTTATCTGATGCTGAAGAAAAACCTAATGATGGGCCTGCATAAAAATTGAAATCATCATTATTTACTACATAGTATCTAGCTGATAATCCAACGTCAAATTTAGACATTGTTTGAGAAATAGTACCGAAATCTAAACTACCATCGTCACCTGTTGTTAATTCTTTAGGAGTTAATAAATAACTACCTGTTTTTACACTTATACCTGCACTAATATTTTCAGTAAAACCATATTGTAGATCTAAAGCATAAGCACCAGATAAAAATTTACTTTTAAAATCCTCACAACCATCACAATCTGGCTTGTCTGTAACATTACCAGAAGAAATACCTCCTAATAAACTTATGTGAATTGTTCCTTGTTCATTAGACTGACTATAGCCTAATGTAGTTACTGCTATTGCAGCTAATAATAATAATTTTTTCATAATAGATTTGTGTTTGTTATTAGTTTACAGCACAAACATAAAATCTTTTTATCGTTAAAAAAAGTATTTCATCGAATTTATTGATCAATCATTCGATTAATAAACATAATTAATTGATTATCAAATAATTACATATTCTATTCATATTCATTATAAGTTAAAAAGTATATTGTATCGACAAAACGTGTTAAATATTAACATAATAAGATTTTTTTGGTAAAAAAACATAAAGAATCGAATGATCTAAAACTTAGAATGCTTGATAAAAAAAACAATGTATCATATATATAATGTGTAGCGATTTTATTCTAAAATTATATTAATACATATCTTTATATTATGAAATGGAATAACGCCCTTAAAGATTACATATTATACCTGAAAATTGAACGCGGTTTATCTAAAAACTCAATCGAAAATTATAGTTTTGATGTAAAAAAACTAATACGCTATGTAGAAGAACATAACATAAACCATACTCCAATAACCGTTAATACAGAAGTTATACAATCATTTATATACTCTATTTCTAAAACAATTAACGCTAGAACGCAATCGCGATTAATATCTGGGTTAAAAGGTTTTTTTAGTTACTTAATTTTTGAAGATTATAGGCAAACAAATCCGTTAGATAAAATCGATTCACCAAAAATAGGCAGAAAACTCCCCGATACATTAAGTGAATTAGAAATTGATAGTCTTATAGGAGGCATAGATTTAAGTAAACCAGAAGGTGAACGTAATCGTGCTATTTTAGAAACGCTTTATGGTTGTGGTTTAAGAGTAAGTGAACTCACAAATCTTAAATTATCAGATCTTTTTTTCGATGAAGATTTCATTAAAATAACTGGTAAGGGTAACAAACAAAGGCTTGTTCCTATTATGGATACAACGAAAAAATACATTACTATTTATAGAAAAGAAATTAGAAACCATTTAAACATAAAACCAGAATATAACGATATTTTGTTTTTAAATAGACGAGGAAAACAGCTAACAAGGGCAATGATATTTACTATTGTTAAACAATTAGCTGTAAAAATAAATCTAAATAAAACGATTTCGCCACATACATTTAGACATTCCTTTGCAACTCATTTATTAGAAAACGGTGCCGATTTAAGAGCCATACAACTTATGTTAGGCCATGAAAGCATTACTACGACTGAAATTTATATGCATTTAGACAGGAGTCATTTAAAAGATGTTATTGAAAATTTCCATCCTAGACAATAGTGTATTTCATCGAAAAACCTGTAAATTTTGTTAATTACTGCTATTTCTTCCATATTTTACATATTCTAATCCCTTAACTAAACATTAAATATAGCCTCATGAATAGTATTCATTATGAATGTTATAACCGAACAGTATAAAAAACTTAAGCTACAATTTGCTCTAGAAAACTCTAGGACAGGTGTGTGGGATTTTAATGCCCGAAATAACAATATTATTTTTTCTAGAGAATCTAAAGAGATTATAGGTTTCGAAAATGATTCTACTTTTGGCAATGATCCTCAAGATTGGAATAATCGCGTTCACCCAGAAGATAAAAAAAAATACTTTCAAGACTTTCAAGACCATTTAAATGGATTAGTTCCTATATATCAAAATGAACATAGAGTATTATGTAAAGATGGAAACTATAAATGGATTGCAGATAAAGGAAAGATTGTAGAAAAAGATAGTGATGGAAATGCCATTAGAATTATTGGCATGCATACAGATATAACTAGTCGTATTAAAGAACGAGAGCATTTAAAAAAAACTATAGATTTAATTTCAAAACAAAATACCAAACTTAAAAGCTTTGCTCACATAGTTACTCACAATCTTAAAGAAGTTGCCGGTAACTTTGAAAGCTTATTAGGCTTTTATGAAGAAGCAGATACTGAATCAGAAAAAAACAACTTAATTAATTATTTAAATTTACTCTCTGGCTCTTTAAATAGAACGATACATAATTTACAAGATATTGTTGCTGTTCAATCAAACAAAGGAAATAAAATAGAAAAACTTCATGTTAATACCTTTATCGATAATACTATAGAAGTACTCGAAGTTTTAGTGTTTAAAGATAGAGCTATTATTAAAAATACGATTAGTAATGATCTTTATATTAATTTCAATCCAGCGTATTTTGAGAGCATATTACATAACCTATTCTCTAACGCTTTAAAATATAAACATCCAGATAGAGTCCCTTCAATACATTTTAGCGCATCAGAGAATAACATCGAAACTATCATTAAAATTGCTGATAACGGTTTAGGTATCGATTTAGAGAAGCATGGTGGTTCTCTTTTTGGTCTTTATAAAACATTTCATCTTAATGAAAATGCAGAAGGTGTAGGCTTATATTTAGTAAAAACTCAAATTGAATCTTTTGGCGGTACTATTTCTGTAAATAGTAAGGTAAATAGTGGAAGTACTTTTACAATTACTTTACCAAAAGAAAAGCCCAATCATATAGATTAGGCTTTTAATATAGCTTTATAAAACTTATTTTTATTTACTTAGCAATGTTTACTGCTCTAGTTTCTCTTATTACTGTGACTTTTACCTGCCCCGGATACGTCATATCAGTTTGAATTTTTTGAGAAATACTAAATGATAAATCTGCTGCATTTTGATCGTTAACTTTTTCACTTTCTACAATAACACGTAATTCTCTACCTGCTTGAATAGCATAGGCCTTTTTTACACCATTAAATCCAAAAGCAATATCTTCTAAATCTTTTAAACGTTGAATGTAACTATCTAAAACTTGACGCCTAGCGCCTGGACGCGCTCCAGATATGGCATCACATACTTGTACAATTGGAGATAATAATGATTTCATTTCTATTTCATCGTGGTGAGCTCCAATAGCATTACAAACATCAGCTTTCTCTCCATATTTTTCTGCCCATTGCATTCCAAGTATAGCATGTGGAGTTTCCATATCAGACTCTGCATCTGGAACTTTACCTATATCATGTAATAATCCCGCACGTTTGGCTAATTTTGAATTTAAACCTAACTCGGCAGCCATAATCCCACAAAGCTTAGCAACCTCTCTTGAGTGTTGTAATAAGTTTTGCCCATATGAAGAACGGTATTTCATACGCCCAATCATTTTTATTAATTCAGGATGAAGACCATGAATTCCTAAATCGATTACAGTACGTTTACCTACTTCAATGATTTCTTGTTCAATTTGCTTTGTTGTTTTCTTTACAATTTCCTCAATTCGAGCTGGGTGAATTCTTCCATCTGTAACCAATTTATGTAAAGACAATCGAGCAATTTCACGTCTTACAGAATCAAAACATGATAATATAATAGCTTCTGGTGTATCGTCTACAATAATTTCAACTCCAGTAGCTGCTTCTATAGCTCTAATGTTTCGTCCTTCTCTTCCAATTATACGCCCTTTAACGTCATCTGATTCTATATTAAAAACAGAAACACAATTATCTACGGCCTCTTCAGTACCTATTCGTTGTATAGTATTGATTATTATTTTTTTAGCATCTTGCTGTGCAGTCATTTTAGCTTCTTCCATTTTACCCTGGATGTAAGCCATTGCTTCGGTTTTTGCATCACCTTTTAAAGACTCTACTAACTGAGATTTTGCTTCTTCAGCAGAAAGACTAGAAATAACTTCTAACTGTTCTACTTGACTCTTGTGTAGCTTATCTAATTTTTCTTCTTTCTTCTCTATAATATTAAGACGGTGATTGTAATCTTTAACCTTAGCCTCTATACTATCATTATTTTTTTTAGCCTTAGAAAGTTCATTAGATATCTGAGATTCTTTATCTCGTGTTCTCTTTTCAGATTCAGACATTTTTTTGTCTCGAGAAAGTATTACTTTTTCGTGCTCTGCTTTAAGTTCAATAAACTTTTCTTTTGCTTGAAGAATTTTATCTTTTTTAATGCTTTCACCTTCACTTTTAGCTTCTCTTACAATTGATGAAGCCGATTTTTGAGCTTGTTTAACTAGCTTAGAAGCATTATTTCTTTCAAGTATTTTTGCTACAATGAAGCCAATAATAGCTCCCACTGCTATGCCTCCTATTGCTAATACTATCGTATTATTATCCATATTTCTCGTTAGTTTAGAATATAAAAAAGCCTACACTAATTTTGGTTTTGTATAAACTCCTTAAAAACAAGTTTAGGGCTAACAAGCTGATCAAGTATCTGCTCAAGACACTAAATAAATAGTACTAGCAGCACGCTTTTACAACTTCAACTCACCCTTTTTAAAGAATTAACGTTGAGTTTATCAAAAAAATAATTAATGTAGGCAGTAACCTTTAATTTTATTTAAAAGAACTTAAGAGTTTAAATGCGAGCTTAGTATCTGGTTAATAATTGTAAGTTTCTCTTCAACATGCTCGTTAGTATACTCTTTATCTAATATCTTTTGTTCTACTTGAGAGGCAAATTGTAAAGCACACATTGCTAAAACATCTTGCTTATCTCTAACAGAATAATTTTGCTCAAACTCTTTAATCATAGTCTCTATCTTCTTCGCTGCTTTACGCAATCCTTCTTCTTGACTAGGCGGAATCGTTAAAGGGTAGACTCTATTTGCTATAGAAATCTTTATTTTAAGCAGTTCTGCCATGTTTACTATGCTTCATTATTCAGAGAGTTGTTCAATACAATGATCTATCTCTCTTATTAATGTATTTATTTTGAGTTTGGTTTCTCTTTTATCATTATCACTGCCTAGTATTGTATTTGCCATCTTTAGTGTTTGGTATTTATCTTCCCAAGCAATCAAATCTGCCGATTGGCTATATATAGTTTTTTGAGCGGCCTTAAGAGAGCTAACTAACTCTATATTAGACTTTTTTAAATCATTCGATTCTTGTATAACTTTATTAGTTTTACGTTCTAAAGCGATTACAAGGTCTTCAATTTTACTCATTTACTAAAAACAATACTTATTATTACAAATCTAATTCAACTCAATAAAATTAACAATTTTTTTATCATAAATTTTGAAATTTAGTATAGTAACTCAATATCAATGTAATGTCTCAATAATTTATGTAATCTTTGTAAAACGTTAACAAATTTTTACCTTAGCAATCCTATTTTTCTATATAAAATTACTATTATTATTTTTTAAATAAGCAAAATAGGCGCGTGATTATTCTTAGTTTTGTATTACACAATATAAATAGGTACGATCTTTGAATTAAACAACTAAAAAATGTAAATGAAATACCTTTTAATACTATTACTTTTTGTGACTATAGGTACTACAGCACAATCAAAATACCCTCAAGACTACTTTAGATCGCCGCTAGATATACCAATAATTTTAGCAGGTACTTTTGCTGAACTACGATCTAATCACTTTCATTCTGGTTTAGATATTAAAACACAGCAGCGCCAAGGGCTTAAAATTTATGCCGCTGCAGATGGTTATGTGAGTCGGATTAAAATTTCTCATTTTGGTTATGGCAAAGCTTTATATGTTACTCACCCTAATGGCTATACTACGGTTTATGCACATTTACAGAACTTCTCTCCTACCCTTGAAGCGTATATAAAGAAAAAGCAATACAAAAAAGAATCTTATCAAATCGAGTTATTTCCAGATGCAAATACGCTTACTTTAAAAAAAGGAGACATTATAGCTTATAGCGGTAACACAGGAAGTTCTGGTGGACCACATTTACATTATGAAATTAGAGATAATGCTGAAAGACCTATAAATCCAATGCTTTTTGGAACAGATGTAAAAGACACAACAAATCCTATTATAAGTAGTATCTACGCCTACCCTATTGGTGAAAACGCTCATATTAATGGATCTAATAAAAAACAAAAATTAAGATTAATTCCTAAAGGTGATGGTGATTATAACATTGAGACTATTGAAGCTTGTGGCACCATAGGTTTTGCTATTGAAACTGTAGATAGACAAGATCAAGCTTCAAATAAAAATGGAGTTTATGCTATTAAAACATTTCATAATGGTGCGCAAAATTTTGAAATTAATTTTAAACGTTTCTCTTTCAGTGAGACAAAGCATATTAATCGTTTAATAGACTATGAGCATTATATAGAAAAAAAGAAAAGGCTTCAAAAATTATTTTTAGAAACTAATAATCCGCTTAGCTTGTATGGTGAATCACAAAACGATGGGTATGTAGATATCGCAGATAATACAGCTTCTATTTACAAAGTGGTGGTTGCAGATTATAAAGACAATACCATTAATTTAGATATAAATATTAAGGGAATAATGCGAACCCCTGAAGATGTTGAACCTAAATTAACAACACCATATTATGTTTATGCAAATGAACCTAAAGAATTGTCTAAAGATGCTATTTCTGTAAATTTTTCAAAAAATACGTTTTATGAAGATTTTTATATCGATTTTAATGTAAATAGTGATACTTTAACACTTCACAAACCTATTGTGCCAGCAAAAAAATCATTTACTATAAATTATGATATAAGTAATTACAATACTTTACATAAAGAAAAGTTATATATAGCACGATTAATGGAAAACTCAAACTTGCCTATTTATTGTTCAACTAAGAGAAAAGGAAATATTTTAAGTACCAGAACTAAAAACCTTGGCAGTTATGCATTAGCTTTAGATACTATCGCCCCAACTATAAAGCCCAAAAACTTTAATGATGGTAAATGGTTAAGCAAGTATCGTTTTTTAACCTTAAAGATTAATGACATTACTTCTGGTGTTTCCAATTATAGAGCTACAGTAAATGGAAAGTGGGTTTTAATGGAATATGATTATAAAAAGAAAACATTAACACACGATTTTAACGATGGTGTCGTTATAGAAACTAAGAATAACCTTAAAGTAATTGTTACAGATAATGCAGGAAATAGCACTACATATGAAGCAACTTTTTACAGGAAATAAATAGATATATATTGAAAAGACTTGGTGATTTATTCAAAATTTTAGTGGTTTTATTTCCACTGGTTTCATTAGCACAAAATGGAACATTAACAGGTTTAGTATTAAACGAAGACAACTTTCCTTTAGAAGATGTAAACATAAAAATTAGTAATGGTGATGGAACTAAAACCGATAAAAATGGTTTTTTCTCTATTAAAATACCTGCAAATACAGATATTACTGCTGTGTTTACTCACTTAAGTCAGAAGTCTATCACTGCTACTTTTAATTTGAAAAATGGAGAAGCTTATGTTTTCAACCCGGTAATGAGTGTGAGCATTGAACAAATTGAAGAAGTTGTATTAAATTCAAAAAAACGTAAAGATGTTGAAGGTATAGTCACCATTGAAACTAAAGCGCTCAAAAAAATACCAGGGACTAATGGCGGATTAATAAGCATTTTAAAAACTTTACCTGGAGTTGTAGTTACTAATGAATTAAGTACACAATATTCTGTGCGTGGTGGTAATTATGATGAGAATTTAATATATATAAATGGTATAGAAGTCTATAAACCCTTTCTAATACGTTCAGGCCAACAAGAAGGCTTAAGTATTGTAAATAGTGACTTGGTAAAAAATGTAGAATTTTCGTCTGGAGGATTTCAAGCAAAATATGGAGATAAACTCTCTTCTGTTTTAGATATTACCTACAAAAAACCTATTGATTTTGGAGTTTCAGCAGATTTAAGCCTCCTAGGTGGTAGTGTTGCCTTAGAAACAATAAATAAAAACGAAAAACTAACGACTATTACAGGTTTACGTTATAGAAATAATAGTTTACTTGTAAACTCTAGAGAAATAGAAGCTAACTTTGATCAAGCATTTATAGATGCGCAAACTTATTTAAACTACACGTTTAATGATAAATTTCAACTAAGTTTTCTTGGAAATGGTTCTATAAACATATACAACAATGAGCCACAAACACGACAAACTAATTTTGGAACATTAGACAATCCATTAGCTCTATTAGTTTTTTATCAAGGACAAGAACGTGATCGTTATCAAACTTTATTTGGAGCTCTTAATGGCACTTATACTGTAAACGACAATTTAACTTTAGATTTAGTAGCTTCAACATACCACACCATAGAAGAAGAATATTTTGATATTTTAGCCGAATACCGAATAGGAGAACCTAATAGTAATATTGGAGACGACGATTTAGGTGAAGTAGAATTTAGTGAAGGTATTGGTAGCCAATTAAATCATGGAAGAAATGATTTAGACGCATTAATATCTACAATAGAACAAAAAGGAACTTATACTATTGAAGAAAATGAAATTAAATGGAGTGTGAAATACACTAATGAAGACATTCGTGATCGTTTAATTGAATGGGAAATCATTGATTCAACTGGTTTTTCAATTAGACCCCCTGGAACCACTATTTTTAATGATCAACCTTATACACCTTTTGAAGGCCCTCTAGTTCCTTTCCAAAATGTAAGAGCAAAAAATGAAACTCAAATAAATAGATTTCAAGCCTATTTACAATGGAGTAAACGAGATACTTTAGGTAATAGTCAAGTTTGGTACAATGCTGGGATAAGAGCACACAATTGGAGCGTAAGTGGTGACGGTTTAGAAAACAATAACCAAACTGTTGTAAGCCCAAGAGGTCAATTTACAATTAAACCTAATTGGGAAAAAGACATGCTTTTTAGAGTAAGTGGTGGTTTATATTATCAGCCACCATTTTATAGAGAATTACGAGATCAAAACGGTGAAATTCAGACCAATGTAAAAGCTCAACAATCCATACATTTCGTATTAGGAAATGATTATAGTTTCGACATTTGGGATCGTCCTTTTAAATTAACAAGTGAGGTTTATTATAAAGACATAAACGATGTCAACTCTTATACTGTAGAAAATGTGCGTATTCGTTATCGTGCTAATAATAATGCAGAAGCATATGCATATGGTTTAGATTTAAGAATTAATGGTGAGTTTGTCCCTGGTACAGAAAGCTGGTTTAGTTTAGGTTATTTAAAAACTGAAGAAAATTTAGATAATAGAGGGTTTATTCCGAGACCTACTGATCAGCGTTTAAAGTTCGCAGCTTTATTTCAAGATTATGTCCCTAGAGTCCCCTCGATGAAAATGTATTTAAATTTAGTGTACAGTACAGGCGTTCCGGGTGGATCTCCTAGTTTTGCAGACCCATACATTTTTCAAAGTAGATTACCTGATTACAAACGTGCAGATGCAGGTTTTCAATTTGTTCTTGTAGATGCTAATAAGACCTATGATAAACGTTGGAAACAAAGATTTAAAGAGTTATCCTTTGGTTTAGAAATTTATAATATTTTTGATGCACAGAATTCAATTACAAATACCTGGGTAAGAGACGTTAATACTAAACGTCAATTTGCAATCCCTAATTTTTTAACACCACGCGTTTTTAATGTTAGAACTACCATGCGATTTTAGGGTTTAAAGAAGAATAAAAAACTATAAGATATAAAAAAAAGCTATCTTAGATTAAGACAGCTTTTTTTTATATCTTATAATGCAACTTGTGCTTAAACCACAAACAAAGACAAATCACTCATCATTGCATTTACTTTAGCGGCAATAGTCTCAAGTACAGATTCATTTTCGTAATTCATAATAACCTCATCTATTAGAGCAACAATACCTTCCATATCATTTTCTTTAAGACCTCGAGTTGTAATTGCTGGAGTTCCTACTCGAATACCAGAAGTTACAAAAGGTGATTTATCATCGAAAGGCACCATATTCTTATTTACAGTAATATCTGCTTTTACTAATGCTTTCTCTGCATCTTTTCCTGTTATGTTTTTATTTCTAAGATCAATAAGCATCATATGATTGTCTGTTCCTCCAGAAATAATTTTATAATCTCTTGCGACAAAAGCTTTAGCCATAGCATCTGCATTCTTCTTTACTTGCAACATGTATGTCATAAACTCATCGGTTAATGCTTCGCCAAAAGCAATTGCTTTTGCTGCGATAATATGCTCTAATGGCCCACCTTGATTTCCTGGAAAAACACCAGAATCTAATAGTGAAGACATTTTACGTAAGTTTCCGTTTTTTAACTTTATTCCAAAAGGGTTATCAAAATCTTTTCCCATTAATATCATTCCTCCTCTAGGGCCACGTAGTGTCTTATGTGTTGTTGTTGTAACAATATGACAATGTGGTATAGGATCATTTAAAATACCTTTCGCAATTAATCCAGCTGGATGGGAAATATCTGCTAATAAAATCGCATTTACACTGTCTGCTATTTTACGGAAACGTTTAAAATCAATATCTCTAGAATAAGCAGATGCACCAGCTATAATTAGCTTTGGTTGCTCTTTTGTTGCTATTTCTTGTATTTTATCATAATTTAAAACTCCAGTAGCTTCTTCAACTCCATAAAAAACAGGATTATATAATTTTCCTGAAAAATTAACAGGAGAACCATGAGTTAAGTGCCCACCATGAGACAAATCAAAACCTAATATTTTATCTCCAGGATTTAAGCAAGCATGATATACAGCAGTATTTGCCTGACTTCCAGAATGCGGTTGTACATTAGCGTATTCTGCCCCAAATAATGCTTTAGCCCTATCAATAGCCAATTGCTCAACCTCATCTACGATTTCACATCCTCCATAATAACGTTTACCAGGGTAGCCTTCAGCATATTTATTAGTTAGTACAGATCCTGCAGCTTCCATAACCTGGTCGCTTACAAAATTCTCTGATGCAATAAGTTCTATACCATCTAATTGGCGCTCTTTTTCAGCTTCTATTAATTCAAAAATTTGTTCGTCGCGTTGCATATAATTAATTCTTATTAAGTAAGTTGCAAAAATAAGAAATAGATTAGTTATAGATTTAAAAAAAGAGATATTTAATACGAAATATTAACAGTCATTGTTGATATGTTAAAAGATCATTATTTAAAATTATTTTTAAGCTGAAATTATTTTAAAATCAAAATTTTATGTACGTTTGATTAACATTCAAATCACTAATTAAAACTTAAGCTATGCCTATTACAGCTAATAACCCAGATAGAAAATCATGGTTACATGTCGATAAAAATTCGGACTTCCCTATACAAAACATCCCTTTTGGTGTTTTTTTAACCCGTGATGATATTATAACCATTGGTACACGAATTGGAGATACCGCTATAGATCTTGGCGCTCTCCATCAATTAGGGTACTTTAATGAGATACCACTTACTGATGATATTTTTCTTCAAGATTCTTTAAATGATTTTATTGCAGATGGAAGAAAAACATGGAGAGCAGTAAGAAATAAAATTGCAGAGATATTCGATGATGAAAATGATTCATTGAAAAACAATATAAAACACAAAGAAGCCGTTTTATTCCGTTTAGACGAAATAGAAATGCAACTGCCTGTTCAAATAGGAGATTATACCGATTTTTATTCTAGCATAGAGCACGCTACTAATGTAGGGACTATGTTTAGGGATCCTGATAATGCTCTATTACCAAATTGGCTACATATTCCTGTAGGTTATCATGGACGTAGCTCGTCTATAATTCCTTCTGGAATTCCTGTACACAGACCTAAAGGCCAAACGTTACCTGCTAATGCTAAAACACCTGTTTTTGGACCATCAAAATTGGTGGATTTTGAATTAGAAATGGCTTTTATAACTACAGATGCTAATGACCTTGGAGAATCTATTCCTATTGAAGAGGCCGAAGAATATATTTTTGGTTTAGTACTCTTTAATGATTGGAGCGCTAGAGATATTCAAAAATGGGAATATGTCCCTTTAGGCCCTTTTTTAGCTAAAAGTTTTGCGTCTTCAATTTCACCTTGGATAGTTACACTAGATGCTTTAGAGCCCTATAGAGTTAACGGTCCTAAGCCTTTAAAAAAACAATTAGATTACTTGCAACAAAAAGGGAAGAAGAGTTTTGATATTAATCTAGAGGTTGCTATTCAACCAAAAAAAGCAAAAGAAACCATTGTTAGTCGTTCTAATTTTAAACACATGTATTGGAGCATGTCTCAACAATTAGCACATCATACAGTAAATGGTTGTCCTATAAATTCTGGAGATATGATGGGAAGTGGTACTATTTCTGGAAAGACACCAGACTCTTATGGCTCGATGTTAGAACTAACTTGGAGAGGTGAAAACCCTATAAAAATGGCAGACGGCTCTACCCGAAAATTCATAAATGATTATGACACTGTAATTATGCGAGGTTTTTGTGAAAAAGAAGGTACTAGAATTGGTTTTGGAGAAGTTTCGACTCAATTACTACCAATATTTGAATCTAAAAAATAAAAATTACACACAATTTAAAATCAATACATTAACACCTAAAATTCATAAAACAAAACATTATTTTAGTGTTTGGCATTACTATTGAAATACCCCATACTTAACTAAACAAACGTATTATGAAGAAATTATTACTCTCACTTAGCATTATGGCTTTAATTGTTTCTTGTGGAGGAGCAAAAAGCATAGAAAAAGAATTGAGCTCTGGTAATTACGACCAAGCTATTTCCAATTCATTAAATAAGCTTAAAACTAATAAGGACAAAAAGCGAAAAGCAGATTATATTTATTTGTTAAAAGATGCTTTTAATAAAGTTGTTGATCGCGATTTAAAATCTATAGACTTTCTTAAAAAAGATGGTAACCCTTCAAATTATGAGAAAATATATGAAGCTTACAGTACTTTAGATTCTCGTCAAGAATCTATTAAGCCTGTATTGCCTTTATATGTTAATGGAAAAGAAGTGAAATTACCTTTTTCAAACTATAGCAAAGAAATTATAGATTATAAAACTAAAGCATCAAATTATATCTATAATAATGCTAAAAATTTATTAAATACACCTAATAAATCTGATAGTAGAAAGGCTTATGATGATTTAGAATACCTTCAAAAAATAAATCCAAATTACAAGGATGTAAAACAATTAATGGAGAAAGCTCACTTTAAAGGGATCGACTTTGTAGTTGTTGATGTGAAAAACCAAACTCAGCAAGTTATTCCAAAGCGCTTAGAAAGCGAGTTATTAAACTTTAATACGTATGGATTAAATAATTTTTGGACAATTTACCATAGTACCAAAGATCTATCTGTTAACTATGATTATGCAATGAGTGTAAATTTTAGAACGATTAATGTTTCTCCTGAACAAGTAAAAGAAAGAGAAATTATTAGAGAAAAGCAAATTGTCGATGGCTGGAAATATGCATTAGATGAAGAAGGGAATGTTGTAAAAGATAGTCTAGGCAATAAGATAAAGGTTGATAAATTCGCAACTGTAAGATGCGAGTATTATGAATCTAAACAATTGAAAACCTCTTACGTTAGAGGAAACGTAGTATTTAAAGATGTAAAAACGAACCAAAACATAGACACTTTCCCACTGGAAAGTGAGTTTATATTTGAACATGTTTATGCAACATCAAGAGGAGATCGTCGTGCTTTAGACCAAGGTTTAATTGGCTTTTTAAACAACAGGCGTGTTAATTTCCCTAGTAACGAGCAAATGATATATGATACTGGTGAAGACTTAAAGATTAGACTTAAAGAGATTATTACTGGTCAAAGGTTTAGGTAATAATTAATCTATTATAAAAAAACTCCCGAATATTATCGGGAGTTTTTTATATAATTATTTTACACTTATACCATTTCTCATTTGAAATAACCGTAATAAAACCTTCTTTTTTACTTTCTATTTTATTAAAAAAAGAAAACGTAACTATGGCTATGTCTTATTTTTGTAATTCATTTAAATAAAAAATAATCATTTTCTTTTACATTAATTTCAAACAAGAATTGGTATTAAATGTATTGTTCTAAATTTATTTCATTGATTGCTCCATGAGAAGCATGAGCAACGGCAATTCCATTTCGTATAACTAGCATTTGAGGAGATTGATGCATAATTTGAAACTTATACCCTACCTCATTAGATACATCCCTAAAACTAAGTAAATCTAAGTAATACAAATCTAAATCGTTTTCTGTTAAATTATAATTAGCTACAAACTGGTTCATAACCATTGTGCTAATACCACAACGTGTAGAGTGTTTAAAAACAACTTGTGTTTTGGTTTTTGATTTTTTTTCTATTGCGTTAAGCTGTGGTAATGTCTTTAAATTTAGCCAAGGCAATATTTTTTCTTCTTTAGGCTCACTAGAACCTCCAAATATTTTTTTTATAAATCCCATTTAGTAGTAATTTTATTATCCCCTCTTTCGAGGGAATAACTTCTTCTTAACAATTTTCTCCCATTGCTTAATTAACTTAAAAAAGCTAATAGAGATATATCTTAAGTCGCCTTATATAGGATTAACTTACAAACCTTTAAGACTTATACTAATTGTTCTAAATTAATCATATTAATAGCCTGATTAGAAGTGTATATTACAACATCTTCATTTCTCAAAACTATTAATTGAGGGGATTCATTATCTATATTAAATTTTTGTCCTGTTCTATTAGATACTTCTTCACAGTCATTCAAATCCAAATAATGCAAATCTAAATCGTTTGCCGTTAGTTGATAATTATCAACAAATCGCTCCATAACCTGTTCACTACCCATACATTTTTTGGAATGCTTGTAAATTACCTGCGTTTTAACTTTAGATTTTTCTTTTATTACATCTAATTGGTCTACACTATTTAAGGTAATCCATGGTAATTCTTTTTTTACTTTTTCCAAAGTATCCCCACCAAAAATTTTTTTAATTAAATTCATATTATTTATGTAATTAAGTTAAAAAGCAGCCTTAGTTTGGTTGAGAAATTAATAGCTGTTTCTTTATTGTTTTATCTTGGTTCAACGTGATTTAAATTAACTTATTGCATAAAATAGACAGTAGGACAAAATAATCGTTGTATTCGTATTTTTTATAGACGTGATGCAATATTACACATTAATTACATATTAAAATATTGCTGTGTCTATGGATTAATACGATACAAAACATACTATGGATCATGAGAATCTACAATTGCCAAGTTATTGAACCGTATAACATTCAAAAACAGGATGCATACAGTAATTAATAAGACAGAAGAACAATACTAAAACATAAAAAAAGAGCCAAATAAAATTCTTTATTTTGACTCTTTTAAACAAACAAATATCTCTTAACCATTAAATCTCTTCTTTACAATCCTTAAAGTGTATCTAGATTTTAGTTTTTTAATAAAGTAAACGACTTTAGATAGCCCTATTAAACTTATTTTTATCTTATTTTCTTTAGCTTTATAGAAACACTAAATTATATGTCAAAGATTAATAAAAAAATGACTTACATACCTACTCTAAAAAAAGAGGTGAAATCACATGCTAATGACAAAAAGTCATTGCAAATCAACTAAATAAAGACATTTTGTCTTGCAAAGTATATTGGTAGGGTAATTGAAATGCAACTAATAAATTTAAGTATATGAATTTTAATAATTACACCATAAAATCCCAAGAAGCTATACAACAATCTCAACAGATTGTACAAAGTTATGGCCATCAACAAATAGAAAACGAACACCTATTTAAAGCCATTTTTGAAGTGGACAAGAATGTGGTACCATTTCTTTTAAAAAAATTAAACATAAATATATCTATATTAAAACAAACTATAGATAAGCAACTTGAAAGCCTTCCAAAGGTTACCGGAGGAAATATTATGTTATCACCAGAAGCAAATAAAGGACTTAACGAAGCCTCGCTGATAGCAAAGAAAATGAAAGATGATTTTGTTTCGATTGAGCATTTAATATTAGGCATTTTTAGCACTAAAAGTAAAATTGCACAAATGCTAAAAGACCAAGGTGTAACAGAAAAAAATCTAAAAGCTGCTATAGAAGAATTAAGACAAGGAGATCGTGTGACTTCTCAAAGTCAAGAAGAAACTTATAATGCTTTAAATAAGTATGCAAAAAACCTAAATCAATTAGCGCAAGACGGAAAATTAGATCCCGTAATAGGGCGAGATGAAGAGATTCGCAGAATACTTCAAATTTTATCAAGACGCACAAAAAATAACCCTATTTTAGTTGGTGAACCTGGCACTGGTAAAACAGCAATTGCAGAAGGGCTTGCTCATAGAATTATAGATGGAGATATTCCTGAAAATTTAAAAGACAAACAAATATTTGCGCTAGATATGGGCGCATTAATTGCTGGCGCTAAATTTAAAGGTGAATTTGAAGAGCGTTTAAAAGCAGTCATAAAAGAAGTAACCTCTAGTAACGGTGATGTTGTTTTATTTATTGATGAAATTCACACTTTAGTAGGAGCTGGTGGCGGTCAAGGCGCTATGGATGCTGCCAATATATTAAAACCGGCTTTAGCTCGAGGAGAGCTTAGAGCAATAGGAGCAACAACCTTAGATGAATATCAAAAATATTTTGAAAAAGACAAGGCTTTAGAACGTCGCTTCCAAAAAGTAATGGTAGAAGAACCTGATACAGAAAGCGCTATTTCTATTTTAAGAGGCATAAAAGAAAAATATGAAACCCACCACAAAGTACGTATTAAAGATGATGCAATTATTGGTGCAGTAGAACTATCTCAACGTTATATTACAAATCGTTTTTTACCAGATAAGGCTATTGATTTAATGGATGAAGCTGCTTCAAAATTACGAATGGAAATAAATTCTAAACCAGAAGAGCTAGATGTTTTAGATCGCAAAATAATGCAACTTGAAATTGAAATTGAAGCCATAAAAAGGGAGAAAGATGAAACAAAACTAAAAACACTTCGAAGCGATCTAGCTAATTTTAAAGAAGATCGGAATGAAATAAATGCAAAATGGAAAAGTGAGAAAGAAGTTGTAGATAATATTCAACAAAAAAAATTAGATATTGAAAACTTCAAGCTTGAAGCTGAACGTGCTGAACGCGATGGAGACTATGGCAAAGTTGCAGAACTACGTTACGGAAGAATCAAAGAAACTCAAGAACAATTAGACCATTTCCAAAAGCAATTACTAGAACAAGGCGAAAATTCTTTAATAAAAGAAGAAGTAACCTACGATGATATTGCAGAAGTTGTTGCGAAATGGACAGGCGTACCTATTACCAAAATGCTACAAAGTGATCGAGAAAAACTTTTAAAATTAGAAAACGAATTACATAAACGCGTTGTTGGTCAAGAAGAAGCTATTATTGCTGTTAGTGATGCAGTAAGACGAAGCAGAGCTGGATTACAAAACCCACAAAAACCTATTGGCACTTTCTTATTTTTAGGAACCACTGGTGTAGGTAAAACGGAATTAGCAAAAGCTTTAGCTGAATATCTTTTTGATGATGAAAATGCAATGACTCGTATAGACATGAGCGAATACCAAGAACGCCATGCTGTAAGTAGACTTGTTGGCGCTCCTCCTGGCTATGTAGGCTATGATGAAGGCGGACAATTAACTGAAGCCGTAAGAAGAAAACCTTACTCTGTTGTACTTTTAGACGAAATTGAAAAAGCGCATCCAGATACATTTAATATTTTATTACAAGTTTTAGATGAAGGACACTTAACAGATAATAAAGGCCGTACTGCAGATTTTAAGAATACGATTATAATTATGACCTCTAATATTGGTAGTCAAATTATAAAAGATCGTTTTGAATCTACAAAAGATATAGATTCTGCTATGGAACTTGCAAAAATAGATGTACTAGAGCTATTAAAACAAACGGTACGTCCTGAGTTTTTAAATAGAATAGACGATACAATACTATTTACGCCATTATCTAAAGAAAATATTAGAGTAATTGTTGAACTACAGCTTAAAAATGTTACTAGAATGATAGCGAAACAAGGCATTACCTTCGATGCAACTCCTGAGGCTATTAAATATTTAGCACACAAAGGATATCATCCAGAATATGGAGCAAGACCTGTAAAAAGAGTTATTCAAAAAGACGTATTAAACCAGTTAAGTAAAGAGATATTAGCTGGTAAAATCACTACAGATAGTATTATTCTTTTAGATGCTTTTGATGAAAAATTAGTATTTAGAAATCAAAGCGGCTTAGTCGAAAATAAAGCATGACACTAATTATAACTTAAAATAAACCATCTAATTTGTTTCTATATTGCTCATATTTCAACATAAAAATTAAACATAACTAATGCTATGCTTAAATTTTAGTTCACGACTTTATATTTTTATTTTAACGAGTTCATGAATCTTCGATTTCTATTTAATCTGAACAAAATATAATTCAAATTAATAATGTCTCATTTTAAATTATGACTGGTATAAATGATAAAAAAATGTTAATTCGAAATAATAGTAGAATTAACCCGTTTAATTATTGGTTGGTTAGTTAAATTAGTTGAAAAGCAACACAGAACTTTTATAAAGCGATGTGTTGCTTTTTCTTATTAATGACTTTAACCTAAGTTAGAAAGGATCTGGCTTAAAAAAGCCGTCAGATTGATTGATTTTTTTGCAGAGAAACGAAGAAAAATTGTATCGACCCTTCGTCAGGCTCAGGATGACAAGGCTTTTGATTGAAAATCTACTTGTCTTCGATACGATTTTCTATCGAAAAATCACTCAGACTGACGTAAATTTTCTTACATCGAATTCAGTCCATCAATGGTCAAGCCCATATTATCTATATTGATAACAGACTTAATTACTTATTTTTATTGTATTAAAAACAGGAACAGTTAAATCAAACTTTAAAAAACATTGGTGCTTTAAAGCCCATAACTCAGTTTAGGTAT
>CALGLR010000122.1 GCA_937959395.1 uncultured Flavobacteriaceae bacterium
CCCTGAATATATTACCAAAAACAAAGAAGAATATTTAAGGAATAGATTAATACAACTTGAAAAATTAAAAGAAAAAACAGAAATATTACTTGCTAATTATAATAATGTGGCTTAGTTAGTTATATGATAGGTTTATAATATAAATTAAACATAGAAATAATAGGGTTTATAGCTGCAATATTGACTACGGCGGCATTTTTGCCTCAGGTTTATCAAACATGGAAAACTAAAGATGTTTCTGGGTTGTCTTTACCTATGTTAATACTGTTTTTGTTGGAATTCTTTTATGGCTAGTTTATGGAGTTTATAAGGAAAGCCCATCTATGATATTTGCAAATGGAATTACTATTATTTCATCATTTTTACTCGTTTATTTTAAAATTAAATATGATAAGAAATGAATGTGTTGTGCCTGACAAAATGGTCTCTTCTATAAAATTGGCTTTATTTTTGTTATCTTTAAGTATATAAACTTTAAAACAATAAAAACCATGGGAGGAATGATGTCCTATTATATATTGATTGGCGCAATTACATTAGTAAGTAGTTTAGTTAGCGGACAATTAAAGAGAAAATTCAAAAAATATTCTCAAGTACAATTAAGAAACGGAATGAGTGGTGCTGAAATTGCAGAAAAAATGCTGGCAGATCATGGCATTACAGATGTTGAGGTTATTTCTACACCTGGACAATTAACAGATCACTATAATCCTACAAATAAAACGGTTAATTTAAGTGAAGTGGTTTACAACCAACGTAATGCTGCAGCCGCAGCTGTATCAGCTCATGAAGTTGGACATGCTGTACAACATGCGACTGCTTATAGCTGGTTAACGATGCGTTCTAAATTAGTGCCAGTAGTACAAGTCACATCAAAAATGTCTCAATGGGTTATTTTTGGAGGTATTGCTTTAATGGCGAGTCAAGCCATGGGAGTTATGGGACAATATGTTGCTATTGCTGGATTAATTATGATGGGAGCTGCAACTTTATTTAGTTTTATTACATTACCAGTAGAATACGATGCAAGTAACAGAGCTTTAGCTTGGCTTAAAAACAAAAATATTGTGACACCAGAAGAATATAAAGGTTCTGAAGATGCACTTAAATGGGCCGCTAGAACTTATTTAGTTGCTGCAATAGGAGCTTTAGCTTCACTATTATATTGGGCGATGCAAATTATGGGAAGAGATTAATTTGCTTTCTAAATACAATAAGAAACCGAGTTATTTACAATTAGTAAATGATTCGGTTTCCTTTTTTTTACTATATTACTAGTCTTAACCTATTAATTTTTATGTAATTATGGAAACTCCAATCGAAAACCAAGCGCCTGCTAAATTACTTGTAAGTGCATTATCTCAAGAAGAACGCGTTACTTTTTACAAGAAAACCTATGCACATGTTGCAGGAGGTGTTTTCGTGTTCATTATTTTTGAATATTTATTACTTCAAAGTGATGCTATTGTTAATTTCGCGCTTTCTATGGTAGATGGCTATAAATGGCTTATTATGTTAGGCGGTTTTATGTTTATTACCAATTATGCAGAAGGCATGGCTTTACGATCTGCCGATAAATCGAAACAATACTTGGCTTTTGGTTTATATATTTTAGCCGAAGCTTTTATTTTCGTTCCAATGATATATATCGCTGCATTCTATATGGATTCCGGAACAGAAATCCTTCAGCAAGCAGCTATTGTTACACTTTCATTGTTTACGGGTTTAACAGCAGTAGTTTTTGTGACTAAAAAAGATTTTTCATTTTTAAAAGCGGGATTAACCATTAGTTTTTTTATTGCAATGGGATTAATTGTAGCAGGAGCATTATTTGGATTTGATTTAGGATTATGGTTTTCTGTAGCGATGTGTTTATTAGCAGGAGGATCTATATTATATCAAACCTCAAACTTAATAACTAAATACTCAGAGAATGAGTACATTCCTGCAGCCTTAGGTTTATTTGCAGCATTAATGTTACTATTCTGGTACATTTTGCAAATATTTATGTCTAGAGATTAGAAGTATAAAATCATTATAATTAAAGAAAAGCTCCCTTCATGGGAGCTTTTTAAATTTTTATCTGTCTATCTATTTGCTGGTCTAAAGAAATAAAAGTTTCTGTTCTAGAGACGCCGCTTATAGATTGTATTTTGCCATTTAATAAATGCATTAAGTGCGAATTGTCCTTACAAAGAATTTTTATTAAAATACTCCAGTTTCCAGTTGTGTAGTGACATTCGATAACTTCAGGTATTTTTTTGAGTTGTTTTACCACTTCTGGGTTGCTTACTGCCTTTTCTAAAAAAACACCCACAAAAGCCATGGTTGTATACCCTAAAACTTTAGGATTAATTATAAATTTTGAACCAGAAATGAGTTCCGATTTTTCTAGCTTACGAAGTCGTTGGTGTATGGCAGCTCCAGAGATACCAACCTGTCTTGCTATTTCGAGTATGGGAGTTCGGGCATCCTCCATTAAAGCACGAAGTATTTTTTTGTCTATACCGTCTATATGTATATTTTGATTTATGATTTTCATAGTTTTTTTATTGAATATTTAGATGGTTTTTTTGAAGAAAGAAAGAATTCAAAATATAAAAGTACAAATATAGTAACATATTGTAATTAGCGAATTCAATTCAAATTGCTTTAATTATTAATAATTAGTATTATTGATTTAATTATGCACTATTGTATTATTTTTTTTGTTTATTTTGCAAAAACCTCATTTTCAACCTGTAATAATTGATTTAGATTTATGAAAAAGAATTATTTATTTTATATCGTTATATTTTTTACCCTGTTTTTTTCTTCACCGTTAAAAGCGCAAAGTGAATTGTTTATCGCTGAAAATGGTAGTGATACTAATAGTGGTAGTATAGATGAGCCTTTAGCAACATTAATTGGGGCAAGGGATAAAGCCAGAGAAACAGGAGCAAAAACAATATGGATACGAGGCGGGAGATACAGTTTTGATGAAACCTGTAATTTAGGATCTCAAGATAATGGGATGAGCTTCAGTGGTTATAATGATGAGCTTGTTATTTTTGATGGGAATAAATTTATTGATTCTCAAGGATTCGAAATGGTTTCAACTCCAGCAGAATTAGACAGATTAAATCCTAAAGCAGTTGGGAAGGTGGAGTCTTTAAAGATTGACGATCCAGATTTAATTGCTCTTTTAGACAAGCCAACAGCTCAAATTTCAATAAACGATAAAATGAAAACTCTGGCGCGTTTTCCTAATATAGGGTTTTCGCACATACGGGGAAATACGATAGATACAAGCTCAGAGATTGGTAATACGCAAGGCACGTATAACGATCCTAAGGGTGCTGTGTTTAATATGGTAGAAACGATTAACTCAGAAAAATGGAATTCAGAAATACAAAGAACTAAACGTGTTGCAACCAAAGGATACATGTCTGCAGTTTGGCTAAAGGAAAATAATAGATTACATTCTGTTAATGCTTCAGGTAAAATTAAATTTGTAGATGGCTCCCGATATGGTTTATTAAATGGAGGAACAGGAAAAATAAGGCGTTTTTTCGTTTATAATATGTTGTATGAGCTTGACGAACCAGGGGAATGGTATTTTGATGTTGAGGATTCAAAACTTTATGTATGGTTTGACGAGACACGAGATAATAATACGAATATTGGTGTCTGGGCAGGACCGCAATTATTCGAAATTAGAGATGCTAGTGATATTACCGTGAAAAAAATGACAATTCAAAACCTTGGCAAACAAGAAGGTGGTGGTAAAGGAGCAATAAATGTAATTGGTAGCAGTGATAATATTTTAGTGGCAGGAGTACGTTTTAGATTTATTGCAGAACATATGACCGCATTTAACATCTGGAAAGATGTAACTAATAGTACTGTTAAAAGTTGTGATATATATGATGGAGGAGGCTCGCGTTTACAAGGCGGTAAAGTAACATCTACTTCCATAATTTATGGAAGAAACAAAGTAGAAAATTGTCATTTTACCCAAGTATTCTCTAAGGACTTTTATGGAGGAGCTTGTGGCATTAATGGAGCTGGTAATATTTTTAGAAACAATCTTATTCATAATATGAATGGGCAGCCTGTTACCCATGTTGGAGTCGATCACCTTATAGAACGTAATGAGGCATTCAATGTAGGAATAGAGGAAGGTGATGGCGGTGCATTTTATACAGGAAATGCAGTTTGGTCTTATGGCAACACCATTAAACATAATTTTGTTCATCATATAATGAGTGTTCCTAAATTATTGGGACGTGCTGCTTTTTTTTCTGATGATTTCGATGGTGGAGAATCTGTTATAGAGAATGTGCTATATAAAGGCGGATGGGAATCAATTAAAATGAATAAAGGCGCAGGTCATAGTGTTTTTAGAAACGTGTTACTAGATTGTTTTATAGGTATTAGAAATGGAGATGACACAGGAAGTAATTATCAAACAGCGATGGATTATATTACTAATAATAATCCAGAAGAAAATATTAAAAATAACTATATAGGTAGAATGCTTAAAGCTATTGGAACTTCAGATTGGAAAGATGGTCTTACTACAGAAAATTGGAACGAACGAGTGGAACCATTCTGGACAGATAGATATCCAAAAATGAAAATAGTATTTAATAAATATAATAATAACAATAGAATGCGACCTTACGAATGCAGATATTATGAGAACTTGTTTTGGAGTAATAATGAAGATATTGTAGGCGCTAATGGGGTTGAAGGTGTTCGAGATAGTAAGAGTATTGGTCTAGATTTATTTCAGAATCCCAATAATCTTAATTTTAAGTTTAAAGAACCAAGACCTGCCTATGCGCCTAATATTCCTTTTGAAAACATTGGTTTATATCTAGATGAATATAGGTGTGCTGTACCAAATAAAGCGATATACAGGCGAAATGTAAAACAGCGTTTTAATGGCCAAGCGTCTCATACCAGTGATGATTATAATTTTTCCACGATAAATGATCGATTATATTATAACTCTGGGGAAATGGTTTATGAAACCATACCTTGTGCAAATGTGTTACCAGAAATAGCAGAAGAAGAGGAATATAGATTTGATTTAGGAACGTCAAATTCTAAAGTATTTAATGAATATATAAGAGTCTCTAATACGACAAAAGGAATTAATTTTGGATGGAATAATACAGAAGGATTACAATCTAGAGATCGTGGTAATGGACCAAATGATATCAATAGAGATTTAGTTCAATCTAAAGAAGTGCGAGTATTTGAAGCTAGAGTTGTAAACGGTAATTGGAATGTGTTAGTTACTTTTGGAGACAAAGATTTTACTCATGATAACATACAGGTAAAAGCAGAAGGAGAAGTGGTTTTTAGTAATGTAAACACGCAACCCAATGTTTTTTTTAATAGAGAGGCTAACGTTGATGTTGTAGATGGTAAATTGTCTTTAGAATTTTCAGATCAAGGTGGTAGCGACGAATTTTGGCAGGCTAATAGAATCTTGTTAAGACGTAACGGAGATGTGTTGTCGACCAAAGATAATGCACTAGATGAACTGGTTGAAATATATCCTAACCCAGCAGATGACATATTAAATATAAGTTATTCAAAACAAATTAAGAAAGCATCATTTGTAGTTTTAGATAATTTAGGTCGAACTGTAGTCATTGAGAATAATATAAAGAATGAAAGTAAACTTGATATAGGGGCTTTATCAAGCGGGTTATATTTCATAAAAATTAAATTAGACGATCAACAAATTACGAAACGATTTATAAAACAATAATAAATATTGGATTAAATATTTAAAGGGTTATACCCCAAATATGGTACTTCTTTTTCTTTAAAAATAATTCCATAATCTTCGAGTTCTTTTAAAATAGGATTATAGACTTCTTTGCTAATTGGCATTTGTACTCCTGGTGTTGCTATTTTTCCATTTAGAATGGCTAACGTTGCTATCGCAACTGGTAATCCTACAGTTTTAGCCATCGCGGTATAAGTTTGGTCTTCTCCTAATGTTACCATAGTAGCATCAATCTGGTGTTTTTTACCATTAAGTTCATAACCAAATTTATGATACATGACTATCATATCTTTATCTTTTTCATCTAAAGTCCAGCTATCCATTAATATTTTTTGAAGAATTTGAGCAGGTGTCGCTTTTTTTAGTTCTACCATTTTTTTTGCGCTAAAAATATCTAACTCGATTAGTTTATCCCAAATGATATCATCTTGATCAATCTTTAAGGTGTGTCTAAACTTAAGTTCTACAGAATCTGTTGGGCTATATGGTAAAAATGAATTCACAAAATCGCGATAACTCATATTTTCGCTGTCTTCAATAATATAGCTATCATCTGTCATCCCTAGAATAACAAATAAATTCCAAGCGCGACTAAAACCTACTCTACGAATAGTACCTCTATACAACGTATTTATATCACCTAATCCATAAACATTTTGATATTTTAAAGAATCTCTATTAGCATAAGCTTCAAAGCGACCAAAACCATCAACCTCAAGAAATTCTGTACGTCGAAATAAACGATTATAGGGAATGTACTTATAAGTCTTTTCCTGTAAGAATTTAGCAGAACCGCCTTGCCCTGCAACCACAACATTTCTTGGATTCCAGGTGAATTTATAATTCCATAGATTATTATCACTTTCTGGAGCAACTAACCCACCAGTAAACGATTCAAAAAGAATCATTTTTCCGCCTTTATCTGTAATACGGTCTATAACTTGCATGGCGCTCATGTGATCAATCCCTGGGTCAACACCAATCTCATTCATAAAGACTAAACCTTTATTTTTTACGGGTTGATCTAAAGCTTGCATTTCAGCATTTATATAAGAGGCCGTAACGAGACTTTTTCCGTAGGTAATACAATCTTTAGCAACTTCAATATGAAAACGAGCAGGAAGCATCGATACAACTATGTCTGCATTCTGGATTGCAGATTCACGAGAGTTTTTGTCGAAAACATCTAATGTAATTGTATTTGCGTTTTCATGTGAGCCAATAAGTTTATTCGCATTATGAATATTAATATCTCCAACAGTTATATGAAGATTTTCTTCTTGAGACTTATCTAATAGGTACTTAATTAAAAAAGATGTTGATTTTCCAGATCCAATAATTAAAATCTTTCGCATAATGAGTTTTGTTGAGTAGTTTTATACGAATTTAGTAAAATGTATTGGGTAAATAATGAATCGTAAAATAATATCATTAAATAATGAATCGTAAAATTTTAATTTCAGCTTCAATTATTGGCTTAATTAGTATTCTTTTAGGGGCTTTTGGTGCTCATGGCTTAAAAGCATTAATTTCAGAAAAATCGATACTAATTTTCGAAACAGGAGTGCGTTATCAAATGTATCACGCCTTAATGTTGTTGTTTGTAGGGAATACAACTTCCCTTTCTCAAGCAATAAAAAAAAGGATATTTAGTTTTGTAGTTATTGGCGTTATTCTTTTTTCAGGATCTATTTATGTGCTGGCTGTTAATAAGTTAGTGGATTTTGATTTTAAAACAATTGGCTTTTTAACACCAATAGGGGGTTTATTATTGATAATAGCTTGGAGTATAATGATTATGGGTTTTATAAAAGATAAGCCTAATTAATTTGTATTTATGCCGCCTTTATTTATATTATTAGTAATTTTACAGGATTAAAACAACACAATAATTATGGTAAACCATACACCAACAACGAAAACGATTTCGTTAGATCAATATGGCATAAAGAATGCCAATATAAAATATCAATTATCGCCAGACACTCTACATGATATTGTCTTAGAAAAAGGACAAGGAAAAGAAGCAGATTCTGGAGCAATTGCAATAAATACTGGAGAATTTACAGGACGATCCCCTAAGGATCGTTTTATCGTTAATGATGATATTACTAAAGATCGTATTTGGTGGGGAGATATTAATATTCCTTATGATAGTGATAAATTTCAAAAACTATACGATAAAGTAACAAATTACCTATCGAACAAAGAGGTTTTTGTTAGAGATAGTTATGCTTGTGCAGATACAGATTATAAACTTAATATTCGTGTCATAAACGAATATCCTTGGAGTAATATGTTTGCTTATAATATGTTTCTTCGCCCGGATGATGAAGACTTAAAAACATTCACACCAGAATGGACTATTATTAATGCACCAGGGTTTATGGCAGACCCAGAAGTAGATGGAACGCGACAACATAATTTTGCCATTTTAGATTTTACTCGAAAAATAGCACTAATAGGAGGTACAGGATATACTGGAGAAATTAAGAAAGGTATCTTTTCTGCATTAAACTTTATATTACCTGTTTTTAAAAATACATTACCAATGCACTGTAGTGCTAATGTTGGTAAAGAAGGGGATACGTCTATTTTCTTTGGATTATCAGGAACAGGAAAAACAACATTATCTGCAGATCCAGATCGTAAGCTTATAGGCGATGATGAGCATGGTTGGACAAAAGAGAATACTGTATTTAATTTTGAAGGCGGATGTTACGCAAAAGTTATCGATTTATCTGCTGAAAAAGAGCCAGAAATATACGGAGCTATTAAACGTGGCGCTATACTAGAAAATATAATAATGAATGATAAAGGAGCTGTCGATTTTAAAGACACTTCTATAACACAAAATACGCGTGTTAGTTATCCAATTCATCACATAGAAAACATACAAGAAGGTTCTATAGGGAAAAATCCTAAAAACATTTTCTTTTTAACTGCTGATGCTTTTGGAGTATTACCTCCAATATCTAAATTAACACCAGGACAAGCAGCATACCACTTTATTTCTGGTTATACTGCAAAAGTAGCTGGAACAGAAGCAGGAGTTACCGAACCAATACCAAGTTTTTCGGCTTGTTTTGGAGCGCCTTTTATGCCTTTGCATCCTACTAAATATGCAGAGATGCTAAGTCGTAAAATGAAAGAATCTGGAGTTACCGTTTGGTTGGTAAACACAGGTTGGACTGGCGGTCCTTATGGTGTTGGTAAACGTATGGCTTTAAAACATACTAGAGCAATGATTACTGCAGCTATGAATGGTTCTTTAGATGCAGCAAACAAAGGTAATTATCATATACATTCTGTATTTGGTTTACAGCAACCAAGAACGTGTCCTAATGTGCCTACAGAAGTATTAAGTTCTCGTAAAACATGGAATAATGATGAAGGGTACTATAAAACAGCACATAAATTAGCTAATTTTTTTAGAGATAATTTTAAGCAGTTTGAGTCTTATGCTAACGAAGAGATTCTTGGCGGGGCACCACCAATTATAAAGTAATAGAACACAATTTTAATATTAGAACCGTCTTTTTATATGTTTAGAAAGACGGTTTTGTGTATGGTGTTATTCTGTTTTGCTTTTGTATAAATTTATTTGAGTACAAGATATCTATAGTTTACTCTTGCCTCTACTAGCTATTTCTCTAAAGTTGACTTGTATCTTTACAGTATAATACTGTAATAAAATAATTGTATATCCGCTTAATGTCCATTAGTTGTAATACTAGCTATTACTAGTCTATCGAATATTCTTTCTCCAAAATATCTTCGATTGAGCTTGTAGACAAACTCATTGAGATATAACTGTAAATATTTTTTCTTGATT
>CALGLR010000123.1 GCA_937959395.1 uncultured Flavobacteriaceae bacterium
GAATAATTCTCTTGCTGTAATGCTTTTTATCATTTTTACCAATGAACTTACACTTTTACTTGGAACTGATTGAACTAAAAAATGAACGTGATCTTTATCGGTCCCTATTTCCAAAAAATGAACCTCATAGCGTAAAGAAATTGATTCACAAACAGAAACCAAACTATCATCAATCAAATTGTTAAAAACAAATCGCCTATATTTTGAAGGAAAAACTAAATGATACAACAAAACCGAAACGTTGTGAGATTTATGGATATATTTACTCTTTGACATCTCCAAAAATAACGCTTTTAACGATCGATGCAAGCATCGGGGAATTAAACCCTAAGAGATTAAAAATGAGCTTTTTGATATTTCAAATAACATATTTAGAATTGTTGGAAGGTTAAACAATTCATTTAACTCATTATCATTAATTCCTTATACTGTTGAAGAAGACAAACAAAACAATACTACAACTGGTCTTTCTAGTGTTACAAGCAACGCTGAAGGTTTTACAGCTTCAAAATTTCAAGCAAAAGTATTTCCAAACTATTTGCTTAAAATGAATACTGGAGTTAATTCTAATTTTCAAATTAACACTAACGATCTTATTGCTGTAAATAAAGGGTTGAATAGATCTGATATTATAAGGCTGGCTTCAGAACAGCAGAAACGTAAGAAAAAACTATTAGATCTTCATCAAAAATTAGCAGCAGCTTATTGCGGAAAAACTGGCGTGCAAGAAGCTAAAAGTTATTGCGAGCAATTGGCAATGAAAGACACTTTAAATCGTGAAGAATTGAAGGCTTCAATTGGACATCTTGAAAAAAACAAGATTGGACTTGAGATGGACGCTAAAACTAAGAAACTATATAATACTGTTATTCTTGAGTTAGAAAAACTCATAGACAAAGAATCTGTAGATTCTAAATCACTAAAAGCAGCAGGTTTAAAAGTAGAAAGTTTATTACAAGCAATAGATAAAACGACTAAGGAGTCTCAAGTACAAGAGCTAATGTTAGGTTATTTAAGGCGGATTGCTATTGAATTGGCTAAAGCAGAAGAAGGCTCTGGATTAGATTTTGAACCGTGTCCTCCTAAAGCTAAAGCCGACACTATGGGGATTTTATGTCTTATACAAAAGTTTAAAGATTTAAAAGAAATATTAAGAAATACAAGTATTTTTTCTTTAGGAGAAATTTTAGAAATACGGTCGTATTATACTATTTTTCTTGATAGCATTTCATCATTTGTAACTTTGCTAGATGAATTTTATACGTTTTATAATTCTGGATTAAATATCACTACAGAATTAGTAGACGATTATTTCTACGAGAATTATGATGAGATAAAAAGCACATTAACAGCATTAACACGTCAAGTGTATTTAGCGATTCGTAGAGTAGAAGAAATAGAGCGTGCATACATTCAAAATCATCCTGGTCGTGTTAATTTAAGTGTAGAAAATAGTATAGATTGGGATGAAACTCCTACCATTTATGAAAATACAACGATTGCCAATGGTCACATTTTGCATTTTAAACAAAAATGGAAAGCAGATGGTTATTCACTAGGTGATTTATTATACAGTTTACCTTTAGCGCCTTGCCAAGAAAAGCAAATAGCGATAGTAGATTGGGATAGAAATGAATTAGGAGCTAGAACTGAAGCACAAGAAATTTCTGAAGAGTTGGAAGCTCAAATATCGAGAGATAGAGACATTACCGAAATTATGAGTTCTTCTTTCGGAGAATCTATAAATGCTTCTTCAACAAATAAAACAAAATCTACTAGCGCTGGTATTGGTGGTGGAATAGGAGGGTTTTTAGGAGGTGTTGTTTTTGGAGTAGCTGGAGGTATTTCACATTCCGGAGCGTCTTCAAAATCTACAGCGACACAAAACTCGTCAAGAAACCTTTCAGCAAATTCCTTAAATAGTTTACAGGATAACACCTCTCAATCGGCTTCTAGTTTACGAAGTCAAAGAAGTATAGTCATTCAAACTGTAGGACAAAACGAATCTGTTAACGTGCAAACTGAAGTTATTAAAAACAATAACCACTGTCATGCTATGACGGTTGAGTATTTTGAAGTCCTTAAACATTATGCCATAGAGCAAGAATTAGTAGATGTGCAGGAATGTCTTTTTGTTCCTATGCCTATGAGTCATTTTGATCATAATAAAGTATTACGATGGAAAAACACGCTAAGAAGAGCTATTTACGGACGAAAATTACGAAGAGGTTTTGATGCTATTGAGCGTATTGAATCTAGATATGTAAATTCAGATCTTCCTAATGGCACTTACGCAAATGAGGTTATAGAAGAATTTACTGGGCATTTCACAATGTCATTCGAATTAGAAAGGCCTTTTATTAGAGAAATAGATGAAGCGACTAAAACAGAAGAATATGACCTATCTATTCCTTTTCCATGGTTTTTTGGACGTATGGTTTTTCATTTAGAACGAGAAGTACCACTTACTGAAGCTGAAAAAGATGCTATTTTTGAAGAACAGTATGCTCCAGACATTGTTAGAGCATTTATTGATAAACTGCTTTTTTATGCCATTGCAGATGATGGAACAGAAGAAGAATTAGATTTAGATGTTACTTTATTATCTAATTATAAAAGAGGATCGCATCTTAAAGTGAGTATTGCAAATAACAGTTTACAAAATATTACTAGAAGCCAGATTAAACACTTACGTTTTAGAGCTGATACAAATGTAAAACCTTCCTCTAAAATTATATTGCGTTCTGCGTATTTACATTACCGTACAAAACATTTAAGTGAATATATTGTACGTAAAAGCCGTATAAATAACGATATTATTAATTCATTAGAGTTTTCATTTACCGATGGACTTAGAATCGTAACAGATGCTGCATTAATTTATACACCTTTAAATACAAAAGAACTTCGAAATCCAAAAAAGGAAGACCAAGAAGCTGCAGTTGCATTAGTAACATTCTTAAATGAGTATATGGAGATGTCTCATAAAATTATTTGGGCTAGTATGGATTCTAGTCGCTTATTTGGGCTTTTAGATGGTTATATCGCACCAAATAGCGGAGGCAGAAGTGTCGCTAGTGTGGTTGAGAATAAAGTCATGGGAATTGTTGGAAATAACTTGGTGTTAAAGGTTATTCCAGGGGAACGTTTAGATCCTGTATTTAAAAATGTAGAGGATTTATTAGAGTATTATCAACCAACAACAAAGTTAGATCCTTATAGAGTTAGCGTACCTACTAAAGGAGTTTATGCAGAATCTGTAATGGGAAAATGCAATAGTTGTGAAGAAATAGACGATACACGTCACTGGCGTTTTAGTGATGAGCCATGTGGAACTAAACCAACTGAAATTGAAGCGGTTTCTACTGCAAGTAGACGAAGTGATCCAGGAAATCTTCAAGCTAAAGATTTACCAACTAACATTATCAATATGCAGTCTGCACCAAGTGCACCAGACCCAACAAGTTTAGCTGCTGCATATGGATTGTTAGGAAAAGGAGATTCATTTAAAGACTTAACTGGTTTAGCAGGAACGCAAGCGAATGCATTAGGTGCACTACAAACCACATCGAAAAGTGTAACAGATCTTGCTAGTATTTCTAAAGACTTTGCAAACCTTGCTGTTATGGCCAATCAGAAAAAAGATGGCGCTAAACAAATAGAACAAATTAAAAAATTGAATAAGGAAGGTTATTTAAGTGATGAAGAAACTAATGGACAAATTAAGAAAGTATTAGATACGTATACAGATGCTTCTAATAGTGTGGTTGGTAAAAAACCTAATCCTGATAATACATCATTAACAAATTCTCCAGAGATTAAAAAGGCAATTTCGAAAGCTAGTGATTCAGGTTCAGGTAATATTAATGTATCACGTACAACGCCGCTTGGTAGCGAAACGGTTTCAGTTCAAAATGATTCAAAATCTGATACTCCAAATATTATTGCAAATCCGGATTTAAATGCAAACTCTAGAAGTTTTAATCCTGCAACTTCAGCAGCTCCAGCTGGCGGAAGTAAAACAGGAACAACTACTTTTTCAGTTCGTGTTCCAGACATGCCTGCAGGCGGTTCTATTCGTTGGAGTGTTCCACCAAGTAATGTAGGAGATTTTACGTTTGAAGCTGGCGCAAATGCGAGTATTGGAGATACAGTAAACGTATTAGGAATTAAACCAGGATTAAGCAATATAGATGTAGAAGTAAGAGATGTGAGTAGTAACGTTGTTCAAAGTTTAAAACTACCTTTAAGTATTCCTCAATTTGTAACTATAAACGAAGATGCTGCTACTTTTAATCAAGCGTTAACAGATATAGCTTTAATTACTAAGAAAAATGAGATCGTAAGTATTGCTAAGAAAACTTGTGACAGCATCTTAGCAGAAACGAATGTACGTACACTATGGAACTTAGGAGCTTTTAACGAAGCAACACCAGCACATTTACCAGCTAATATGATTACAACAGCTACGTTTAGAAATATAGATGCTGCTAGTAAAAATACTTTCGGAGAAACAAATCCAGCTCCTGGAGAAGTTGGTAATATTATTCCTAATAGAACAATTAGTATTTTTCCTGGGGCTTATGATGAACCATTAACAGGAGGAGGGGTAAATCCAACAGAATTGGATATTGAAACTCAAGCATTGTTTATCCAGTTAAAGTCTCAAGGTGTTGGAGGAGATCCAATATTAGAAGCTTTTGCAAGTGAGGTTTATGGACGTTTACTAGGTGAAACTTTAGCTCATGAAATTATTCATGCGTTATTATGGGACATTATTCTTATAGATGGACATAATAGCCCTGTAATACCTAATGATATTATGAATTCTGGAGGAAATCGACACTTTACACAACGTACAGGTTTTGTAGATGACGCTAAGGTAAGTCCAGTAGATCCAGCAAATTTTACAGATAATGGAATAGGTAATATTGGAGGACTTCAAGCAGTTAATCAAGGTAGAATGGATGCAAATTTCCCTACACCAGGAGTTCGTACTTCATCTTTTAAATAAAAACAGATGAGTCTCTTACAAGTATTATGATTTGTAAGAATTAAAATCGTAAAAACAGAATATAAATAACTCTTAACATTTGAGTTAATTCTGTTTTTGCGATTTTTTATTGTTTAATTTTAATTTTAGAATTAGCGCTACCTTTACAATCCATTCAATAAACAAAGAATATGTTATCAAAAATTTCACTTTTATTTTTCACGTTTTTAATTTCCCTAAATGGATTGGCACAAAATGAAAATCCTTCAAAACAATTCTGGGATACGTTACAATCTCATTGTGGAAAAGCTTACGAAGGATCACTTGCTTTGCCAGAAGAAGATGAAGCTTTTGGTGGAAAAAAACTAATAATGCATGTACGTTCTTGCAGTGAAACTGTAATGAAAATTCCCTTTTTTGTAGGAGAAAATAAATCTAGAACCTGGATTCTTACTTATAAAAACGATCGTATCGCATTACAACATGACCATAGACATGAAGATGGAACTGAAGATGCTGTTAACTTTTATGGAGGCATAACTACTAATTCTGGAAACCCTAATATTCAGGTTTTTTCTGCAGATGAACATACCCAAAAAATAATTCCAGCTGCAGCTACTAATGTTTGGTGGATCACGATTAATGAGACTTCTTTTACTTACAATTTAAGACGTTTAGGTACAGATCGTGTTTTTAAAGTAGTAATGGATCTTACTAAGCCTATTTCTATTCCAGAAGCACCATGGGGTTGGAAAGATTAACACATTACCTGTTTTAATAAAAAATAAACTTAACGATTATATACAAAACCGTTAAGTTTATTAAAAAATAGGAAAGTCAAAAAGCATGAAATTATTGCTTTATCAATTTTCTAGTAGCAACCTTTCCATCAAGAACTACTTTTGCAAAGTAAATTCCTGATGAAAAATTACTAATATCAACATCTTGTTGATTTTCTTTCAGCTGTATTCTTTTTATGAGTCTACCAATACTGTTATAAAACGTTACTTCTATAATCTCTGAAGATTTATCATTTAAATTAATTGTAATTGTACTTTTTGAAGGGTTAGGATATATAGAAACTAGCTTCTCTAAAGAATTGCTTGATTCACTTATTTCGTTTCCTGAACTTGTTAACCTCGAAGAATTAGTGAATTCTATATAACCATTACAATGTATAAATTGACTATTTGAGCCACCACATGAGTTGTTTTGCCAAACACCTGTATTTACTGTTTGATTTTCTGCTTGAAAAGTGGTGGTGTTAATTTTAAGATTATCCAGTTCTAAATCTCTGCTACCATTATCATTTATAAATGTAATTCTTGGAGTGCCTTGTACACTAGTAGAAGCTGTGTAATTTTGCCAAGAAGTACTTACAGTAAACGTTTTTATATTGTTACCATTTACACTTAACCTCATTTGTTCTTGACCAGTAATTCCTCGGGCTCTAATAGTATAATTTGTGTTATTATTTGAAGAAGAAGCAAATGTAACATGGTTAATATTGAAACTACCTCCATTTATATTTAAACGTAATACTTTATTTGATCCTCCATGAATGGAGATATTATTTAATCTAACAGTTTGCCAATTTTGCCATCCACCTGTATTTGGAATATCAATAGAACCTAAATTAGACCCTCCTAAAGAAACACTTATAGATTTTGAAGAAGAAGAAGAAGAACTACTGGAAACTCTAAAGCTAATAGAATAAGTTCCAGATGAAGTTGAAGCAATAGTATATTCTAACCATTCACCATTAGCAGTCCAACCTACATTATGGCCCCCACCTGAATCTGAGGTGTTTTGGATATCTACACCATCATTTCGGTATTTTCCTCCGTTATTTGATCCGCCTGTGTCATTATAAGCAATACCTTGTCCTCCTTTATCATAATCTTCGGCTTGTATTAAACCTGGAATATTTAAAGTCTTAAATGGTGTTTGTGAACTTCCACCAGTGGTATTATCATTCCAATTCTCAATAATATTTTTAACGAAATTCCCTGTTGCTGTTAAATTATTATTTACAAGCCCGGAAACTCCTGAGTTTGCACCAACTACAGAAGCACCCTCTGCTTTATCACTAACAGACCAATTGGCATGACTTATATTATTATCTCTTAAGAAATCCATCCAACGATTCGTTTCAGAAGTATTTGCTCCTCCATTTCCATCAGCATTAACAGCTCCCCATTCTGTAACAAATAAAGCAATACCATTATTAATTGCTCGGGTTGCTTTATCTCTTAGAGCTTGTCGATGTGTTCCTGCATAAAAGTGTAAAGTGTAAGCAATGTTAGGTTTGTTTATGGGGTTATTAGAAGCTTCTTCAACCTCTTGAGAATAGAAACGTGTTCCTACAACAATTAAATTATTAGGATCTTTTGCTCTAATAGCAGCTATAACAGCTTCAGCATACGATTTAATTACTGGCCACGATTGTGAAATGGGTTCGTTATAGACCTCGTAAATAACATGATCGTTATCACCATAAAGCTCTGCCATTTCTGTAAAAAAAGAGATGGCTTGCGATTGGTATTGTTCTGCATTATGCGAATGCCAATCTATAATTACATATACACCTGCATTAATTGCAGCATCAACAACCGCTTTTACTTTGTTTTTTTCTCTTGTAGGGTTAGAAATGTAACCACCAAAATCTTCAACACCCATAGAGGCTCTAACAATATCTGTTTTCCAGTTCGTGGTTAAATGGTTTACTGTTTGCGCATTGTAAAATTTAGCGCCTTCACTAAAATTACTCCAAAACAAACTGTTTCCTGCCAAACTAATCGTTTGATTATTCTTATTTACGACTTTGTTTCCAAGAACCCTTAAGCGTCCGTGTTCTTGTACAATAGACTGTCCTGTTGCCGATGTTAATATTAAAACCGATAAACAAAAAAGGACTGTTTTTATATTATAAAATTTTAAAACAGACTTTTTACTAATGAATACTTTTTTTAGATTCCTCATAATAATAAATGTTTTTAGTTAATTTTCATTATTAATTGGCTGTTTATTAGAGGATTACTTTAATATACGTTTATTATACAGTGATAGGATCACTGTATATGTTTAATATTTAAAGTAAAGTATTGTTTATCATGCTCTTAATTTGTAATTAATAATTATTACGACAGGTTTTTTATTTTTTTCCGACTACTTATTAAATTAATTTTAAAACACTATTTCGAACTGTAAAAACATTTATGAAAACACTATTAAGAATTGACAGTAGTCCAAGAACAAAGACATCTATTACTAGACAATTAGCAGATATACTTCAAGAAAGATTAGAAAACGAAAGTTCTAAAACAGTACAAAAAAGAGATTTATATTACGATGAGCTTGTAACATTTGGTAATGAAGACCGAATTAATGGATATTTTACTCCTGAAGAACAACAAACCGATATACAAAAAACGGCAATAGCTGGTTCAAATACTTTAGCTACTGAATTTGCTCAAGCCGATGAATATCTATTTGCTGTACCAATGTATAACTTCAATGTTAGTGCCGCGCTTAAGGCTTATATTGATTTAATTTCTAGAGTAGGAATTACCTTTAAATATGGAGAAGGATTTCCAATAGGCCTTTTAGAAAACAAAAAAGCTTATGTTATTATTGCTACTGGAGGGACACCTTTAGATAGTGATTATGATTTTGTAACTCCATATTTACGTGTTTTTCTAAATTTTGTTGGCATCACAGATATTGAATTTATAAAAGTAGCTTCAACGAATACGAATCTAGAACAATCTTTAATTGATGCTAAAGCAGCGATTAATAATTTAAAAATCTCCTAAGTATCTTATATATTAGTAACTAATTGCTAGGGCTAAATCTATTATAGAATTAGCCTTTTTTTTATTTGAAGTCCTATCTTTTCAATGTCATTTAACAACTCTACAAAATCTGTTTTGCTCGTTAAAGGATTCATAATTGTACACCTTAAATAGCGTTTTTCTTTAATTGTAGTTTGCACGATATAAAATTTCCCTGATTCTATAAGTTGTTTACGAATGTTTAAATTTAGATTATTGAGTTCTGTATCATTTAAATTTGATACATACCTAAAATTAACAATGTTAGATTCTGGTACTACTGCTAATTCAAAACGATTGTCTTTTAATAGGAGCTGTACAAGCTCATTTGTTAAATCGTGAAGCTTATCTATGTTTTTTTCAAAAATGTCTTTACCAAAAGTTTTTAAAATGATATAGGGACTTGCAGATAAGAAACGTTTAGTGCATTCGAATGTTTTTTTAGCCGAATTGTACCATTCTTCAGATTCTGGTGTGTCCCATAAATATTGAGCTTTTTGAGCAAATGTTTTGTAAACATCACTTCCTTTTTTAAACAATAATGCAGTGTTAAGAACTGGTGTCATTAACATTTTATGAAAATCGATAGCAATAGAGTCGGCTTTTTCTATTCCTTTTACTAAGTTTTTGTGTTTTTTAGAAAACACTACAGCACCACCATGAGCGCCATCTACATGAAACCATAAATTGTTAGTCATAGAGAACTCAGCTAAAGCTTCTAAATCATCATATGAACCAGTTGCTGTAGAGCCGGCACAGCCAATCATACAAAATACATGTAATCCATTATTTTTTGCTACTTCTAAACACTTAGATAATTGATCTGTTCTAATTTTAAAATCTTTATCAACAGGGACCTTTATAATCCCTTGATCTCCTAACCCTAAAATTCTTGCGCCTCTATCAATACAATAATGTGCTTCTTCTGAAACCATTACTGCGAGACGGTTTTTATGACCTTCTTCCCATACATCGTTTGGTCCTTTTTCTTTTCTAGCAGCAAGTAAAGCTGTTAAATTAGCTAATGTTCCGCCAGAAGTTAATATTCCAGAAGCGTTTTCATTATACCCAATTTTTTTTGAAGTAAAATCGGTAACTATTTTTTCCATAGCATTAGAAGCTGGTCCCATTTCGAATACTCCAGTTCCGTTATTTAAAAAATCAACCATTAAAGCAACAAGGCTTGTAATAGGAGCGGGGACAGCAGACTGATGCCCCATGTATTTTGGATGTTGTAACTGTGTAGAATGTGCTATTATGGTTTTAAATAAATCTAACGTATTTGAAGGCTCCGTTTCAAAATCGTTTTGCCAAAATTGCAATTCTTTATTAGGTTCTTGATGCGGATAAACAACACTGTTTTCTCCAGATTGGACCGTATCAAGATGATTGGCTAATAGATCTATAAGTTCATGACCAATCTTTCTAAAATCAGTGGAATTGTATGCGTCTTTTAATTTTATAACGTCTTTCATTTAGCAACTTATTTTTGGAAGAATTTAATAGCAAATAAAAGTATTACTTATAGTTGAATTCTTGTCTTAAATTTTATAAAAAAGTGTTAATAAATAGACCTAGCAGTAATTATACGTAAATAATCGAGTCTAACTTAAATAAAAGGTTTTATGAGAATAATAATTACACTTCTTTTGCTAATTGGATTTCCTTTAGCTATAGAAAGTCAAAATGAATCTAATAACGACTTAATAGAATATACACATTTTATAAATATTGCGTCATCAAATGTTAGAGCAGTACATGATAAATCGATAAAATATATAGATGAAACATGGAAGCCAGGTTATAGCATAATGGTTCTTGAACTTTTATATTTTAGTAAAAATTACAGGCTTCAAGTAAAACTATTGGCCTTGTTAGAAAAACATACAAATCAATCATTTGTTTTTGATTTTAATGCTTGGTATAAGTATTTGTGGAGTAAAGAAGCCGTATCAACTACTTATTATCATAAATTTAAAGCCTATTTACTTGGCGCAATAGATAAAAGGTTCTCAGAGTATTTTTTAAATAGAGAAACAAATAGTCTTATTCGATTTGATGAAATACGTTGGGGAGGTGTAAAACAAGACGGAATACCTCCTTTACGTGAGCCAAAAATGATTGTTGCTCAATCTGCTAACTATCTCAATGATACCGATATTGTATTTGGAATTGCTATTAACGGAGATTATAGAGCGTATCCTAAACGTATTTTAGCATGGCATGAATTATTTACAGACACAGTAGGAGGGATCCCCGTTGCTGGAGTATACTGTACATTATGCGGTACTGTAATTTTATATAAGACAGAGTTTGAGGGTGTGAATTACCAATTAGGAACTAGCGGGTTTTTATATCGATCTAACAAATTAATGTATGATAAAAAAACACAATCGTTATGGAATACGATTTGGGGAAAACCAGTGGTAGGACCTCTAGTAAATAAAGGAATACAGCTAGATTATTTAAGTGTGGTAACCACAACATGGGAAGAATGGAAAACAAGACATCCAGAAACTTCTGTATTAGATCTTAATACAGGTTTTAATAGAGATTATGGCGAAGGTATTGCTTACCGTGATTATTTTGCAACAGACGAGCTCATGTTTAATGTGCCTTCTATTAATAAAAAATTAAAAAACAAAGCCTCTATTCTTGCTATTCGATTAGATAAATATCCAGAAGAATCTTTAGCTATTTCCACCTCTTTTTTAAGAAAAAACAATTTATATGTAGATGCTATTAAAGATCAAAAATTTATTGTTCTTACAGATCGTTCTGGAGCAAATAGGGTTTATGAATTAAATACTAACAAGTTTACAAGTTATAATAAAGACAATAAAGTTATAGATAGAGATGGTAACGTATGGATGCTCTTTGAAGACCGCTTAGAAAACGGAAAAGGGGAAACCTTAAAGCGCATCAACACTTTTAATGCGTTTTGGTTTGGTTGGTATTCTGCCTATCCAAAAACAAGGCTTGTAAAATAAAAAAAATACAGGCTTTTATTTTTTTACGACATTAGGTTCTTCTATAAATTTTGCGTCTTGCAATAAATTTTGTGCATCATGTACTAATTGATCTAATTGCTTGGTAGATTTGTCTAATAAATTGATGCAATCATTCAAATCTTCTTCATTTGGATCCTGTTTAATAAGATCTAATAACCCTAGTATTGTAGAAACTGGACTTCTTAATTTATGGGAGTTAAAATTCGCATATTCAATTAGTTTTTCATTTTGACATTGCAATTCTTTAGTTTTCTTTCTTTAACTTTTAGATCTAGAGAAGTATTCAATATTGAAATTTGATCGTTTAAATTTATTAAGTTTTCAGACTTAGTATCAAGTTCTTTCTTTTGTTTCTTAAGTAATTCGTTTTTAGATATAATTTCTTGTCTCCCTTTTTTAAGATTGGAAACGGTGTTATTAAAAGTTTCAGCTAAAACTCCTAATTCATCTTTATGTTTAATTGCAACTTGCACATCAAAATTACCTTTACCTAATTCTGATGCAGATTTTGCTAGAGAACGAATAGGCCTATATATTGTTCGAGCTAATAAAAGTGAAGCTATGAAAGCGAGAAAAGTAACAACTAATAAGATAATAATGGATTTTCGAGCGCCTTGCCTAATAGATAGAAATATTTCTTTAGAATCAATTTCGGCGAGGAAAGCCCATGACATCCCTTTTATAGCTATGGGACTGTAAGAACTAAGGACTTCTACTTTTCTATAATCTGGAGTGATCATGGTTCCAGATAGACCTGCTAATGCTTTTTTTACCGGTTCAGTTTCTACCTTTTGAAATAATACCGATGTTTTATAATGATCCATCAAGCTAATTTCATTTTGAGTGGCCGTTTTTGATTTTTTAATAGATTCTAAATAATCTTCAGACGATTCAATAATAAATCTTGAATCTGTTCTCATACTAAAATCTTTACCTACAATATAGGTCTCTCCAGATTTACCAAGCCCTTCTTCTTCCCAAGCTCTTGTGCCAGTTGCTATTTCATTAATTTTACTTAAGGGAACCTGTAAGATAAGTGTTCCTATTTTTATATTGTCCTCAAAAATTGGAGCGGCAATAAAAGCTGCTGGGGCATAATTAGAGGGTATGTAACGCTCAAAATCACACATCATAGTTTCATTATTTAAACCCGTGTAACGTATTTTACGATAAAGCCTACCAATATTAGAATCGGCAAAAGGGCCAGACAATAAACTAGTTGCATAATCGATTTCTTTAGCAACGCTATATACAATATATCCTGTTTTATCTTCTATAATAAATAAGTCATATATATCATATCTTTCGATAAAGGAAGATAGTGATTTGTGATATTTATTATGAATATTAAAATAGGGCAGGTTTTCAAAATTTGACCTGGTATTCATTAAATATTGATGTTGTAGAAGGATGCTTCTGTCATTAGTAGGGACTAAATTTTCAATATTTATTTCATGCTCTTCCCCAATATTAGGGATATCTGTTAGCTGTTCTTTGTAATGTGAAAGGAGTGCTTCTACGTAATTTGGTGATAGCTTTGCTCCATCCATTTCTGTGAAAGCTGTTTTAAAATCTTTCATTGCATTTACAGCAAAATTACTTTGCGAAAATAAACCCGTCTCTGTTGTTATTTTCGAAAAATACCATTCAATCTCTCTTTTTTTATTTCCCGAACCGTTTTTAGTTGCTCGAAACTTCGCTGGCTTAAGCTGTCTATTGATTGTATTCCCACACCACAAAACCTGCTAATGGAATAACACTTACTAAAACTAAAATGAAAAGAACTCTATACTTAATACTCGTTAGCATAATAATGGGATGGTTAGACTATTTCTTATTTGAGATAACCGTAATAAAACGCTCTTTTTCACTTTCTTCGGCATTATAAAGCAAAAAATATTCATTTTATTTTACAGTCATTTCAAATAAAAAATGGTATTAGTTTACATACTAAAGCTACAAAATATTTACAAGTAATTATTGTTTTAGTCTGATTAAAAGTTAGTTATGATTTAAAACTGTATTTGCGATTCGTTTTCCGCTATATTTAAATTAAAGAATATTCATAATGTTGTATGCAAAATGGAGATCATCCCTTTAGATTAAGTCTTAAATTGAGGTGAAATTATTCTTTTTCTGCTCCCATATAAATAGCATTAAAAATAAGTTTATAAGTACCACGTGGTTGTCCTCTAAATTGTGGACGAAAACCAAATAAAACAACATCACCTTGTCCAAAAGGAACATGCATTAGTGCTGTTTTATTTTTAAGATAACGTTCTTCTCCCATTGCCCAACCACTCATTAATATGTTTTCTGAAGCATAAGTGGCTACAGCATTTACTTTAACCTTTGGAGCATCAGCGATATCTTCTTTACCACCTTCTCCAGATTTACGTTGTTTCATTTTTTGAAAAGCACGACTTCGGCTAAAAGAAGCAGCAACTTCGTCCATCATTCCTAAAGCTAATCGATTTTTCGTGTCTATTTTTGTTCTAATTAATGATCCTGGAATAAAAAACTTATTGGAAGATAAATTAGAAATCACATTACGTACAGGTAATCCTAGTTGCTCTATTGCTAAATCACTGGCCGCATCAAAGAAAATAAGAGAACCACCAGCCTCTGCATATCCTTTTAATGCAGACATGCCTTTTAAACCGATACCTCCAGTAAACTTCTTAGGCATACTACTTTCAGTATAACCATTTAGAATATTTTTTGGTTTTTGAGACGGTATAATTATTGCACTGTATTTAGACAAGTCTTTTTGTTTAATATCATTATTATGGAGGGTATCGATATCAAATTCAAATTGTTCTAACATCCATCGTGTCCAACCTTCGTCCATATTGGCTTGCCACGATTTATAAAGTCCAACTTTAATTTTATTTAATGTTTTATAATTATTGCTATTAACGGCAGTAGTTTCACTAAAATCGATTCCTAAATTTTTACTTAATTCGGAAACACTATTTTTTAAATTTTTATCACCAGAAACAACAAAAGAGCCAGCTTTATGACTACTGTTATCTTTTACTAATTGTTTTACTAAATATCCTTGCTTTTGAAGCTTATTCACTACAAGTGCACTTAGATTATCTTTATTAGAAAAAAGGAAATTATTAGTTCCTGAAACACGGCCAGCATCTGGTACTAATTTGTTTGTTATTAATGTTTGTGAAGCTTTAAATTCATTATCAATACGATCTACCGTAACTCCCATTTGCATTGGTAGCGTCCAACCTGCTAAATCATAAGGAGGTTGTGGTGGGCCGCCAGGATATAAAAACTGATCTGGATAGTCTTGCTTCTCCATTAAATCGGTTAAAAAAGGTCTAAAAGCTTGTGCACCATAAAGAATTACAGTTCCTGCTTCATATTTTTTATTTCCAGCCTTAAAACTTTTAGTTGCTTTATGCGCCTCAATACCGCCTTGCATTAAAATATTGGTAAGATTTAGTGCTTCACTGGGGTTCCATTGTTCTTTAGGTATAATATATGCAAAAGCTTCAGATTCTTTTTCTATGGCATCACGACCCATATCATAGATGTTATATAAAAATTCATCTTTCTTATCGGCTGCTAAATCTAAAATTCCCATAGAAGAGGTAAGCATATAATCTACGGCATCACGAAAATGCGATTCACCACCTTCCCATGGGTATGGATAAAAAATCTCAGTACCGTTAGATGCTATTCCGCCTACGTTTTTAGGTTTTTTATTAGGATCAAAATAACGTGGTGTAGGCGTAGCGTGGGCAACTTCAGTTAAAATACCAATTTGGTTATGGTAATAAGGTGTTGTTCGCATGCCGCCATTCCAAAACATACTAAAAGCTGTTCCAGAAATAACACCAGGCATTTTTTTCATTGCAAAACGGTTTGCCATTGCAGTTCCAACCAAATTTACACCTGTTGTAATTCCTGGGTGAATATTTGGATTTACAGGACTTCTAAAAGGCGGAAGGAATATTCGTGTCCAAGACGGAGAGGTTTGGTGATGGTTATGCACAATTTGCGGATACCATTTATTAAATAATATAGTAGTGACTGCCTTTGTTTCTGGCATATTATTCATAAACCAATCGCGATTATTATCGTGTCCCACATATTTTTGATAGAGTATAGGTGGGTTTGAAGTTTCGTATGGCGTTCCTAAGTTTTTTTTATACCAATCTACTACAATATCAACACCATCGGGGTTAATTACTGGTACAACTAGAGTAATAACATTATCTCTAATTTTCTGCATTTCTTTAGATTCTTCAGAAGCGATACGCCACATTAATTCTGAAGTCATTTGCGCATGTGCTTTTTCTGTAGCATGCATGCCGCCATCTATCCAGACAATTGCCTTTCCTTCATCAGCTAGTCTTTCAGCTTCATCTTTACTAATTCTAGCACGAGATAGTTTTTCACTAATAGTTCGCCATTTATCAAGAGATTTCATATTCGCTTCACTTGAAATAAATAATAATTTCATGGGACGCCCCATTACAGATTTACCAATATCAATCATTTGCACACGATCTGTAGAAGCTGCTAGTTTTTCATAATAATCTAGCATCTGATCATAATCAGCCAATTTATAATCTGCACCAACTTCAAATCCAAATATTTCAGAAGGCTTTGGTATTTGCGCGTTAACTATTATAGTAAATAAAAATAATAGTATTAAAGTGGGTTTTAATAAGTGATGCATAGCTATTCTTAAAATTTTCCTTAAAAATAAGTATTAAATTAAGAATGTTTTTCAAAGTTGATAAAAGTTGTAATACTTTTTCATACATACAATTTTATATAACTATCAAAGCCTGGTGATAAAAAGATTAATCTATGATCGAGTAAATAATAGTCTTCTTTTAAAAGTCTCGTATTCACAATAAAATTACTATTGTTAATACTTATTTCCTGTGTTGGATCCCCTCTTTTTCCAAACAGAAAGGATTTTTTTTCTGTATTAATAATTGTACCAGACAACTTAATAGTCTCGTTTTTTGAAGACGATAAAGTGGCTATAAATGTAATTAATAATAAAATTTGCATACTAATAATTATTTTTAATGTTAATAGAAGGTGTTTTACTATTAATGGTCATTTTATGAAAAGGGCTCCTTATTAATTTTTTCAAACAAAAAAAGCCAGCTAAAAACGAATTTTAGTTGGCTTTAATATTTTAATTTTCATGATTTATTACTTAAGTATGAAGTCTCAGTATAAGTTATATCTTAACTGTTTTTTATATAAATCAATTGATAACACTTCTATTTTTATTATGACTAGTTTGTGTTAGCGCACTTAGTAAATATTATTGAAATACGGTTGTTATACTATTTTTTTTCTTTGGTAAATCTTCAAATTGCGACCATTCTATCCAAGAGCCATCATAATTTTTTACATTTTTATAACCTAATAATTCTGTTAACACAAATGCAGTATGTGCAGATCGCACACCAGAATGACAGTATGTAATTATTAACTGCTCTTTGTTTGGCGTAATTTTATCATACATCATTTTTAGCTCTGTATAATTTTTAAACTTTTTATTTCCGTAGAAGTTCACGCAATCTGCATAATCTATTAAGAAACTATTTGGAATATGGCCTGGAGCTTTAGCGTTACGTTTTTGTCTTATTCCTGTATATTCATCTAAAGTTCTTGTGTCTATAATTAAAGTAGATTTAGAATTAACAGCAGCTACGACTTCTTCTTTAGTAGCGTAAAATGTCATTGGCGGGTTTTTAGCAAGTTTAAATTTACTCTTTTTAACTACAGCATATTCTGTTGTTAAAGCGCCTCCTATTTCATTCCACTTAGTAATTCCTCCGTTAAGTATTTTAATTTTGTTAAAACCATAATTTTTTAAAACCCACCATAACCTTGCAGCATCAGCTCCTGCAACTTCATCATAAACTATAACGGTATCAGAATTATTAATACCTAAACGACTAAACAAATTTTCTAATTGCTCTTTAGAGCACATCATTCCTATTAATTTATGTGAAACATCTTCAATTTCATTGCGCCAAACATTTACAGAACCTTTAATATGATTTTTTTTATATTGAGCAGGCTTACCGAAGTGTACTATTTTTATTTTGGGTTCACTTAGTAAGTTTTGCAACTCTTCTGCTTCAATAAGATGATCCCTATTTACATATTCAGTAGTAATTATTTCAACATCTGAAGAAGTGACAGGTAATTCTTTTTTTATTTTTTCTTTACAGGAAGACACTAAGCACATGACTATTATGATAAAACAAATTTTCCAATTCATATCTTTTCAATACTTTCTATGTGTCTTACAAGAAACAGTTTTCCATTTTCTGATAAGTCAAATTCATTTCAACCATTTTAGATATTCTAAAGTATCTGTTTTTAAGCAATTTTATTCTTTTTATGTGAATTTTTTAAATACTCTTTCAAAAAAAACCAACTAAAAATGAGTTTCAGCTGGCTTTTAAAATTTTAGATTTATGATTTATTATTTAAGTGTAATTGGTGTTTCTGTATACGTTGTATCCCAGCCAATTTTTAAATGAACAACATTAGTGGTTTTTTCATAAAGAGCAATTGATAATGCTTCTATTTCTTTATTACTAGTTTGAACAGGAACAGTAACGCTTGCGATGTCCAGACTAGAGTCATAAGAATAATCTCCCCAACCATCATTTTGAGTATTTAGCTTAATAGTCCAATTTGTAGCAGTAGGTATAGCAATTAAAGAATAACGACCAGCTTTCACATCGGTATCACCAAATTTAACATCGGTTAAAAAAAGAATCTCTGTAGATTCATTTGCACCAATTCTCCAGGGTTTGTTATATTTTAAAAGTTTACCAAAAACAGTTCTTCCTTTTTTTAAAGGTCTAGAATATAGCACTCTAATTTTTGGTTCTAAAGCCATTCTCTTTTCATCATTTTTTTCAAAAACACGAATAGGTGCCTTTGCTGGGTAAAAAGCAGCATCCATAATACTCTTGTCGATTTTTGCAAATTTTTGACCATAAGTAGTAAATGAGATCATTGCTAATGCGATAATAACTAAGTTCTTTTTCATTTGAAGTTTTATTTAAAATGGTTTATTTATGGCATAGAGATTAAATTAATTTTTTTAATAAAATCTTAGCATCCAAAGTCTAATTTAATACGTAATTTTAATATTGATTTTATTTTAACAAAAAATAAACACTAATTATGAAATTTAAACTAATAATCATTGCTTTGTTATTGTTGTCCACTTGTAAAGACGATGATAATGAAACACCAACAGAAAATCCTAATATGCCAACACCTGTAGCCGTTTCGGGCTTAACACTATCTATAAGTAATACGACATTTGATGCTACTTATACAACACTAAAAAACACAATAGATGCAAATCCTAATATTGGCATTATAGCAGAGGTTAATCATATGGCTAATGCGGCTTCAGTTGGTTTAGAATTATTACCTGCTCGTATAATCTTTTTTGGAAACCCCAATTTAGGGACTCCTTTAATGCAAAAAAATCAATTAGCTGGTTTAGATTTGCCACAAAAGATTTTAACATATCAAGATGAAAATGATGATGTGTATTTAGGTTTTAATTCTACAGATTATTTAACAAAAAGACATCAGTTAGAAGATGTAGCAACTTTACCTACAATTAGTAATGCACTTACAGGTATAATAACAACTGCTAGCGGAGGCGAAATTATTGTATCCCCAAGCATCACAATGATTTCTGGAGAGCGTATCACTACAAAAACTAGTACACAAAATTTTGAGGACACTTATAATACTTTAAAAACAACTATTGAAAATAATCCTAATCTTAGAATTATAGCAGAAGTAAATCATGAAGAGAACGCTACAAATGCTGGGTTAGAATTAAGGCCAACTCGATTGGTTATATTTGGAAACCCAAATTTAGGAACACCTTTAATGCAAAATAAAATAACAACTGCTATAGATTTACCTCAAAAAATGTTGGTTTGGGAAGATGAGAATGGAGATATAAAAGTGTCTTATAATGAGCCTGAATTTTTAAAACTACGCCATGGAATAGAAGAAAACGATACTATTCTAGAAACAATAAAAACAGCTTTGAATAATTTATCTAATGTCGCTTCTGGAATATAGTAATATTCTAATTTTTAAATATTTATAAGTATTATTAAAAGCAGTAGTTTAATGAATATAAATAAAAAATGCTAGTATAGAACTAGCATTTTTTTATTACTTATATGTGTTTTTACTCTCCAGGTTTATAAGTTTGTTTTGCTTGTTTCAAAACATCTTCTCTATAATATAAAGCATCTTTAAATTTGATGTCTGTATACCGTTGTGCTTGATCTCCAAAATGCGGTGAAGATGGATCACTACTTTGCCCGCCAGCTAACATTGTTTTTGCTTTTACTTTATCGCCAAATTCTACTGCGGCAACAAAACTATTACCACGTGTGCCATATATTTTCTTAGTATTATTAGTATAACGCACACCATAAGCAGCCAAAGCTCCCCAGCGACCAGAGGCAAAACCAACAGGAATACTTGGTTTACTATCACTAAAAGGCTGACGAATCGCTCCATTTATTCTTTGGTATCTGTTAATAGAGCCCCAAGGTGTATTCCAAGTACCAAAATCGTTATCTAAATTTTTAATTACTTCAGCAAATAGCGTTAACCTTTCTTTTAAGGGGGATTTATTACCAAAATAATTAAAAAGAGCCATTTCATTCATAGCGCCATTAGGTCGTTTTCCTTTACGGCCATATAAAACACCATAGTGATGTGCTAAAGACATCGCAACCGATTCTTTAGAGGTTCTAAAATCCCAATTTCTTAAGACTTCTATAGGTAATGCTATTTCTTTTGGTTCTTTCAATTTATCATAAGCAGCAATAAGCCCAGGAATTAAAGTTTCAAAAGCTGGTAAATAAGAATCGTGAGCTAGTTCTATAAGACCATTTAGTGTATAATCTTTTTTGTCTTTTAAGAGGCCTATAGCATGAATACCTCTAAAGTTTTCTCGGTCTAATGACATGTAGTTTGGATAATCTTCTTTTTTAGGGCTAAACTCTAATGCAGCAGTAAAAGGTGTAGAATTACAATTTTGTAACCAACCGTTTTTTGGATTTAATAACATTATAGCTTCGTTAACTGGGTGTAACCCTTTCCAGTCTGTTTTTGGATCACTACCATCAACAGGTTTTGTATAATCAAATTGCACATCTCGTTTGGGAATAAAATTACCATGGAAATAAGCAATATTACCTTCTGCATCTGCATAAACAGTATTATTTGATGAATTTGTTTTAATATCCATCATTTCTCTAAAACCAGCATAGCCAGTTTGTTTTGTTCTAATATAAGACTGTTCAAGCGCTTTTATAGGCTCCCACATCATTGCTGTAGCAACCCAATTGTCGTTATTTTGGTGTGTAATTGGACCATGGTGTGTTCTATACATAGGAAATGTCTTTTCTTTTAAAACAGCTCCTTCTTTATATTTTAGAGTGACTTCAGATGTTTTTACAGGTCTCAATTCTTCTCCATATTTGTACATAAGTTTACCTTCTATTTTTACTAGATCTTCTTCAAATTCATCAATCACATCAGTATAGGTAGAAGTATGCATCCAACCTGTTTTTTCATTAAAACCTTGATAAACAAAAAACTGCCCCCAGGTAACTGCACCATAAGCATTTAATCCTTCTTCACTTACAACATGTACTTCTCCTCTAAAGAAAAAAGAAGTATGAGGGTTAATTAAAAGTAAGGTGTTGCCAGATTTAGTTAATTTACCAGAGATGGCAATACCATTAGATCCTTGAGGTTCAATTTCTTCTTTCTTTTTGTTTTCTATAGCAATTGCTATTTTTTCAGCTTCAGAAATAGACATATTACCAGTATAAAAAGCTTTTATTTTTCGAGTAGAAATTCGTTCTATATCACCTCCAATTGAGCCTTCACTAAAATACATAGGCATCCACGGTTCAAAATGAGTAATAAGTTTTGGTTTTACTTCAGGATGAGTTAATAAATAATAATTTATTCCATCAGCAAATGCATTACAAAGTTTTTTTAACCATTCTGGACTTTTTTCATAATTAACAATAGCTTCTTCTTTAGTCATGAAGAGTTTTGCTCGTAAATCACTATATAAAGCATCTTCACCTTCAATTTCTGCTAAGCGACCAGTGGCCCATATGTAATTTTGTTCAACTCTTTTAAAATCGTCTTCACATTGTGCATATAATAAACCAAAAACAGCATCAGCATCGGTTTTTCCATAAATATGTGGTACTCCATAATTATCTCTAATTATGGTTATGTTTTCTGCTTTAGCTTTTAGAATATCAAATTGTGTTTGTGGTTTAGTTTCTGTTTTACACGAAACTAGAAAAACTAAAAATAAAAGGGAGGGAATTCTCATGTTTTAAGACTGAAATTGTAATTATAAAAAAATGAATTAAAAGCCTAAAGTTACTACTTTATTGATAATTATATTAACTTTAACCTGTTAATCCTTACTAACTCTCTAAATATGAAAAAGTACATTCTCATTGCCCTCACACTGTTTGCTACCTCATTAAATACTGAAGCTCAAGACGATGCATTTAAGAAATTAGAAGAAATTGCCATAGTAGATCAAAAAATAATGATGCCTATGCGAGATGGCGTAAGATTGGCTACAGATATCTATAGACCAAAAACAGGAGGAAAGATGCCTATTATTTTCTCTAGAACCCCATATAATTTTAATACCTGGCGAAATGGAAAAGAGAGCACAAGAGTCGCTGAAACTGCTTATAAATATGTAAGCCGAGGTTATGCCTATGTGGTTCAAAATGAACGCGGACGTTATTTTTCTGAAGGTGAATGGGACATATTAGGTGTGCCATTAACTGATGGTTATGATGCCTTTTCTTGGATGAAAGATCAATCATGGTCTAACGGTAAGATAGGAACAATAGGTTGTTCTTCTACTGCAGAATGGCAAATGGCTGTTGCAGCTTTAGATCACCCTTCACATGCTGCAATGATACCTCAAAGCTATGGAGCCGGTGTTGGTAAAGTAGGCGATTACAATGAACAAGGAAATTGGTATCGCGGTGGCGTAGAGCAAATGTTATTTTTCTCATGGTTATACAGTGTAGAACATGATAAATTTAAACCAAGAATCCCTAAAGAAGCGACTCAAGAAGATTTAATTCGTATTTCTAGGTTTTATGATTTAGCACCAGAACATCCTGACGTAGATATGACTGAAGCTTTTAACCATTTACCTCTTAAAGATATTATACAAAATATAGATGGTAAGCGCGAAATTTTTGATAAAATGATTGGACGTAAACCAAACGATAAAGCGTGGTTTGAAGGTGGTTTATATCATGATAACATGAAACTGGCTGTGCCTAGTTTTTGGTTTGCTTCTTGGTATGATGTGTCTATTAGCCCAAATTTAGCTTTATTTAATAATGTACGTAAAAATGGTAAAACTAAAGAAGTAAGAGATAACCAATATTTAGTTATAGCACCTACATTACATTGTCGCTATACAAGAGCTACTGAAAATACAGTTGTAGGAGAACGCAATATGGGTGATGCGCGTTTAAATTATGAAGAACAAATCTTTGCTTGGTTCGATTTATGGCTTAAAGGTGAAAAAAATGATTTTAAATCTAAAACACCTAGAGTACAATATTATACAATGGGAAGTAATAAATGGCAAGCCGCTGAAGAATGGCCGCCAAAAAGCACAAAAATGGTGACTTACTATTTAGATAGTAAAAGTGCTGCAAATAGTGCTTCAGGAGATGGGAAATTAACCATTTCTAAACCAACAGCAGATAATCCAGACGCATTTACTTACGATCCAATGAATCCGGTAAATTCTTATGGTGGTAATGTTTGTTGTACAGGAAATGCGGTTAAAGGTGGTGCTTTCGACCAACAGCAAATGGAAAAAAGAGATGATATTTTAGTATATACTACTGATGTTTTAAATGAAGGTGTTGAAGTTTCTGGTTTTATTGAATCTTCTTTATATGTGTCTTCTGATGTAAAAGATACCGACTTCACAATAAAAATTATTGATGTTCACCCAGATGGTACTGCTTATAACTTAGATGAAACTATTCAGCGTGCTCGTTATAGAGAAGGTTATGAAAAAGAAGTATTTATGAAAAAGGGAGAGGTGTATAAAATTGATTTAACACCTATGTCTACAAGTAATTATTTTAAGAAAGGGCATCGCATCCGTATTGAAATATCTAGTAGTAATTTCCCTCGCTTTGCGCGTAATTTGAATACAGGAGGTAATAATTATGATGAGAAAGAAGCTGTAGTTGCACAAAACAAAGTACATCAATCTCCTTTGTACAAGTCTCAAATAAGATTGCCAATAATTTCGAAGTAAAAATTGTTTACAGCAACAAGCTTTAAAAACGACTCATAAGCAATAGGTATAAACAAATGTCGGATAATATAATCGTTATAGATAACAAAGCAATTGAACTACACAATAATTGGTTGGGCGTTCAATCAGTGGTTATTAATAAGCAAATTGTATCCAAAAAATATGCTTTTGCAGGAACCAAACATGAATTCACTCTGTCGGAAGATGGGAAGGATGTTCCCTATTGCTTAACTACAAAAGTAAGTTCCAAAACTCATATTCTTAGAGCCAATCAAATTGTTTTTGATTTTATTAGAGATGGCGAAATTATAAAAGAAAACATACTTATCAACTTAGTAATTCTTCAAAGAAAAGAAACCAATCAACACAAAGTTGCAGGGATGAAATTCCTGAAGGAATATGAAATTAAGGAGGCCATTAGAGAATTGGATAGAGCATTGGCGATCGATGGTAAGGACCCTCATATTTATTTTTATCTTGCCTGTTGTTATTCCGTTTTAGAAAAAACCAAGGATGGCTTTGACAATATTAAATTAGCTATTGAAAACGACTTAAATGACAAAGAACTGATTCTTAATCATGAACTCTTGGCTTTTATCAGAATGCAAGATGGTTTTGAAGTGTTTATGGATGCTAACTTTAGCAATTATGATTCAAGTAGTTTTGAAGAGAAGTAAGTGGCCATTGGCTATTAGCTATTAGCCATTAGCCATTAGCAAAATCAACAACCAACCAACCTACCAACCAACCTATGTGCGTGCCTAAAATAGCCTGCCCAAAAACAGTCAATCAAAAATGTCATCAAAAAAGTTAAAAAGGCGAAAGACACCGAAGGTAAATTTAGAAATAAGAAAAGTAAGGTACTTTAGTGAAAGTTTCAAACGCGAAAAAGTTGATCAATTAGTTGGAAAGCAAATAAGTATTCAAGAGCTTAGTAAATTATATGGTGTATCAAGAACCTCAATATACAATTGGCTTTACAAATATTCATTGCACCACAAAAAGGGATTAAAACAAGTAGTAGAAATGGAAAGTGAAGGACTAAAAACGAAGAAGCTTTTAACAAAAATATCGGAGCTAGAAGGGATATTAGGTCGCAAGCAAATAGAGTTGGATTTTAATGCAAAAGTGTTGGATCTACTGAGTGAGGAGCTAGGTTACGATGTAAAAAAAAAGTACGAACAAACGCTATCGAATGGTTTCGCAAACATCCAAAAGAACACCCGTATAGAATGAGGAATATCTATTCATATTGCGGAATCAGAAAGCAAAGCCACTATGCAGCAGTACAGAAGCAGGTTGATATATTATCAAAGGAGTCACTTTACATAGGGTTTATAGAAGAGGTAAGGATAATGCATCCAGGAATGGGTTTACGAACAATGTATGAGAGATACGAACCAGAACAGATAGGAAGAGACGCCTTTATAAATATGGGCTTAAGACATGGATATCGTTTGAATCCATCACACAGAACAGTACGAACAACATTTAGTGTAAAATCGAATCGTTATAAGAACTTATTGATAGACAAGGAGTTTACAGATGTAAACCAAATATGGACGAGTGATATAACATATTACAAGATAGGAGAAGACACGTATTACATTTTATTAATAATGGATGTCTATTCTCGAAGAATAGTAGGATATTCAGTAGGAGATAACATGCGAGCAGAACAAAATATAAATGCTTTACAAATGGCATTGGATCTGCGAAAGATTGAAAATTATAAATACAAGCTGATCCATCATTCAGATAAAGGAGGACAATACATAAGTAATGATTATACAGATTTAATGGGAGAAAATGGAATATTAATAAGTATGTGTAATATAGTATATGAGAATGCACATATAGAACGAGTAAATGGAACAATCAAAAATCAATACTTACACAGATGGGACATTACCAGCTTCATGCAACTTCAGAAGAAACTAGAAAATGCAGTGTGGGCATATAACTATGACAGACCTCATAAAGCGCATGATAAATTTGGTAAACTATCACCAGTAGAATTTGAAGAATTACTTAAAGAAATAAAAGTTGAGGATAGACAAAAATTAATCATTTATACGGATAAGCAAAATGATTACATAAAGTCTAATAATCAACTAGAATTAGATTTATAATTATTAAAAAAAGCAGGCTATTTTAGGCATGCACAATTGACATCTGACATCCGACATCCGACATCCCACAATCAACAAACAACCAACCAACAACAATCAACAAACAACAAACAACAACCTACTCCCTCTTAGCCAAATTCCTTTCCCCATTTTGAATGAATGTAAATTGCTTAGCCTTATCCTTGCTCGGCTCAAATTCCAATTGTATGTTTATATTACGGAGAAAAAAATGCGTATCTGATTCTGGATACAGTTTAAATTTTCCATTTCCATCCAGTTCGCCATAAAAAATATTGTCTTTTCTGCTCAATTCTACACGAGTTCCTCCTTCAAATTTATATTTTCCAACATACAGATCTAACGTTTCATTTGAGATGTCTGCAACCTTCTTTAATGGTTTGTTGACATCTTCCGGTCTCACGATAGGGTCAGCCAGTTTGTCTGTCAATCCAAACACATGATTCCATGCTCCAGCGGTATTAGAAATAACAGCAATGGCTGCTTTCTTGTCCAAAAATATAAATAGCTGCGTGGAAGTACCTGACTGTGAACCACTATGGCCAATGATTCGACCACTCGGCCGTGTTTCATCAGAATATAAAAACCAGCCCATACCATAAGGATTGCCCCTTTCTTTAAGCCCAGAACTTGTGACCATTAGCTTGCGGGTATCTGCACTGATGAGTTTGTCCTCTAATACTGCTACAGAAAATTTCAAAAGATCAGAAAC
>CALGLR010000124.1 GCA_937959395.1 uncultured Flavobacteriaceae bacterium
TAATTTTATTTTCCCAACCTTGTTTCTGAACTTCACTCGTTACCTTTTGTCTTTATAACTATGGCGCTAAGCGGCTGCAAATATACACCCCATTTTAAACCCCACAAGCTTTTTTTTAATCTTTTTTTGATTTATTTTTGACATCAAACACAATAGCCTTATTAACTGCATTTTACCGATTTTTATTTTAGTAATGAATGTAAGCGATTGATAAATAACAAATTGTCTGCTTGATTGTTTTTAACCTATATAGTTATCAGTGATTTATAAAAACACAAAAACATTAGATTCCTTCTTCTGGATACTTTAGTAGTGTTATTTAAGAAAAGAAGACAGATAGAAAACATAGAAGCCTCTATGAATTATATGATGCAATTCATGCTAGTATGCGTTTAAAGAAAAAAATTCCATACTAATCCAAACCTTACTGTAAAGTCTCTATATGGGTAATTAGGTGCAGAGAAATAATCATAGCCTGTATAAGCCGCATTTAGGTGTTCTGCTTTAAAATAGATTCTTGTTTGTCTTACTTTGGCGTTTAAAAACAAATCTAATCTAGGAAAGCCTCCTATCCTTTCTTCGTTTTGAGTATAAAACTCTGCCAAAACAGGATCGTAAGCATTCATATTATAAGCTTCAAAATAATTAAAGATAACACCTGCTTGAAAGCTCAATGCTTTTTTAAATATTTCATTTGAATAATAAAGAGTGTTACGGGTTATAAATTCGGGCACATTATATACATTATTACTATCATCTACTTTTTGATACATTATAGTATTATCTAAAGCTATATTTTTATAACGAATCTCTTTATTCACTTTTACTCTTATATAAGTAATAGATTCGTTATTTTGAAATGGTTTCACTAAACCTAAGGCATCTTCTTTTGCGAAATACACATAGTCACTAATATTTGAAAGGTCTACAGATAAATTAAGTAACTTTTGAGATTTAACATGAAACGCTAATTGTTCTGTTTTTATATTTTTAAAATTATTACTCCAATTGTAATTTATATAATCACTTTGATATAATAATGCATTATATCCAGGCGATTTAGAACTATGATTTATTTGAGCACTAAGTTCAAGGTCGGGATTAAACTTATAGGAAGCTTCTCCTTTTAAATAGTTACCTTCTATATCTCCTGAGACATTCACTCCTATATCTCCTTTAATATTAAATCCTCTAATTTGTTTTTGATATTTCCCTCCTACTCTATATATATTCCCTTTTAATCGATTTGGAATCGTTGTTGAAATTGACCCTGAAGGCGTTGTGTTATTTAAAACAACAACTTTGTTGTACCCGTAATTATAATTATCATTACTAACATTAAACTGAAGATTTCCAACTGTCTTATTATAATAATTTAACTGCAATTGATTGTAAAAATGCTCTAAAGTTACTTTATCCCATATTTCAGTAGTTCTAAATGCGGTACCAAAAATAGAATTTTCTCTCTCTTGATCATATTGATAGTACTTATCTTCAAAAGATATAATATGATTTATGTTGAGTGCATTATTATTTAAAGAATCCTTTTTCTTAATGATATCATATCTATGATCTAAATGAAAACGCTTTCCTATTAATATATTCTCTGCGTCTTCAAAGTTAACCTCTAGAACTCCTCTATCTTTAAATTCTTCTTCTCCTTCTTTAAAAGAATCAACACTATCATCTGTTAATCCTCCATTTTCGCGATTAAGCAAATCTTGCATTACAACATGAGCATTAGCACTGTATCTATTGTTTTTTGTTTTGTAACTCGTAATAATTCTAAAATTCCCTGTACTGGTTAACGCATGTAAATATTTACCTAAAGAACGTAGCCCTTTATAACCTATAGATATATTTAATTGAGGAGATGTGTTTACACTAAAAAAAGCATCTAATAATTGACCTTGTGTAAAAGCTGTTTTATAAAATAGTTCAGATAAAGGTGTAGGGACATGATAATAATTTATATCTTCTATTTCCATATAATTAAAATGCCTTGCTTTACCTGCAAACGTTGGCATTAATTTAGAACTAAAAACATCTTCACTTAAGGTATTATATGTTTGGCCCAAGTTTGCAAATGCAATACGATTAAAATTATCCTTTCTGAGGTAATTGTACTTATATTCTTTTTTAATACTTAGCGTAGTATCTACATAAGTGGTATCTCTTACATGAGAAATTATAAGATAATCTTGAATTTTAGCATCATTCTTTTTGTTGACTGAATTCTTATTAGATCCTTTACTTATCGAATCATTAATAGTACGATTACCTTTAATTACGCTTTCCTTTGCTTTTAATAAAGGTTTATTTTGAGTTAGGCATAATTGAGCCATACTCATCATTATAATTATTAATACTATTTTTTTCACAAGCATTTGGTTATAACTAATTTTATCTTCTATAATTATACACAGACAAATTAATTACTTTTGATTCTTAATTTGTTGCCAAAAATAACAATTATCTATTTAGGGATCTTGTTACAATGACACATAATTACGATATATATTAATGTTGTACTGTTAAGAATTATTTAAATGCTGAAATTAAATTACTCTGGTTATTTGCTTGAATGTGGAACAGATGAAGCCGGTAGAGGCTGTCTTGCTGGCCCCGTAACAGCTGCAGCTGTTATTTTACCAGATAACTTTAACAACGAAATACTTAACGACTCCAAGCTCTTAAGTGAAAAAAAACGCGATTTACTTAGACCCATTATCGAAAATGAAGCTTTACATTTTTCTTTTGCCCATGTCTTTGAAACCAAAATTGATAAAATTAATATTCTCAATGCTTCAATTTTAGCGATGCATAAATCTATTAAGAAACTAAAAACCAATCCAGAGTTTATTATAGTAGATGGTAATAAGTTCAAACCCTATAAATCTATTCCTTCTCAAACTATTATTAAAGGAGATGGAAAGTTTTTAAGTATAGCTGCGGCTTCTGTTTTAGCAAAAACGCATCGAGATGATTATATGAATAAAATTCATGAAGAATATCCCATGTATCATTGGAACAAAAATAAAGGCTACCCTACTAAAGCACATAGAGAAGCAATTAGAGAATACGGCATAACAAAGTATCATAGAAAATCGTTTAGATTATTACCAGAACAATTAAAACTTGAATTAAATCCCTCATGAAAATAAAATCGTTCACCTATTTCTCTTTATTACTTTTAACACTACTGTCATGTAATGAAAGGAAGAGATCTTCCGTAATTTCAGATTTCATTCCTGTAAACTCTCAAACGATATTACTTATTAATAATATCGAGAGCTTCAAAACAAACCTAAATAATAATCATTTTATTGATTTATTATCTAAAACCAAAGATTATAAAACATTAAAAAAACAACTTAATCACTTAAATAATATAAGGACTACAGATCCTGTTATTATTAGTTTTACTAAAACTGATGATAATAAACTAGATTATACCCTAATTACAAAGAACAACAAAACCCTATTTGAGTTAGATTCAATTAAAAATCATAAGACAGAAACTTATAAAGTTAAAAACCACACCGCTCTAAAAATAACAATTGAAGATGCTATTACATATAACAGTATAAGAGATAGTGTTTTTATTAGCGCTTCTAATAAAAACATACTAGAAACTATTTTAAACACTAAGCAGCCTACAAATCCTTTTGAAAAACAAATAAATGCAATCGATAAAAACTCCCCTTTTTCGATTATTCTTAATGAAAAACAACCTATAAACTCGATATTTTATGAAACATCCTTAAATAATCTTAACCTTACCGATTATTTCACATTAGATGTTTCTGTATCTCAAGATGAATTGTTTTTAAGCGGAATAACAAAAGCTAAGGATTCTTCTAACTTAATAAATGTATTTAAGAATACCATTCCGCAAGAGAATGAGACTGCAAAGATAACACCCGGAAATAGTGATGGCTTTTTAAGTTTAACTTTTGATAATTATGAAGTATTCCTTTCTAATCTAAATACTTATAATTTAAAAGACAGCATTCCTAGTACAACCCTATTTGATAATATTACAGAAGTAGGTATTATTTATGAAGACAGCAATCGTGTTATTGCCTTACATTCTATAGATCCTTCAGCAACAAAAGAAGCTTTATTAAGCTACCAAAACAAGGTTCAGGATTACAGACAAACCGAAATTTACAACTTCAACAATCCTAATTTATTTAAGGATACCTTTAGTCCGTTTATTACTTTTAATGCGATTACAAAATATTGCGTTATAGATTCCTTTTTCGTTTTCGCTAATTCTACAGAATCACTTCAAAACATTATTTCTAGTTATCAAAATGAAACTACTTTTAGCAATCGCGATTATTATAAAAATTGTATTAAAGACCTAAGTGATCAAGCTTCTATATTACAAGTATTAAAACCAGAAGCCTTACAAAAAGTTATCTCTAACAATACAAAAGACAGTATCGCTTTAAAATTAACACCTTACAAAGCGCATGCCCTTCAGTTTGTTTACGATTCTAACTTTGCTCATGTTAATTCTATTTTAAGAAAAGACAAAAAACGAGCTGTTGAAAATTCGGTAACCGAAATTCTAAACATCAAATTAAAGAATGCTTTACTTAATGAACCACAACTAGTAACCAACCATAGAACTAGAGAAAAGGAAATTGTTGTACAGGATGTAAAGAATGTATTATACTTAATATCTAATACGGGACAAATACTTTGGAAAAAGCGATTAAACGGTCCTATTTTAGGACGCATTGAGCAAATAGACCGATTTAAAAATGGCTATTTACAATTGGTTTTTGCAACTCCAAATGCGGTTCATGTTATTGCAAGAAACGGAAAAGACGTTGCTCCTTTCCCTTTACCCTTTAACGATGAGATTACACAACCACTCTCAGTTTTTGATTATGATAAGAAAAGAGACTATAGACTTTTTGTTACCCAAGGAAAAAATGTACTTCTTTACAACGGCGAAGGAAAAACTGTAAAGGGTTTTGAGTTCCCTTCTGCGAAAGCAAGAATAAACCATCAACCACAACATTTAAGAATTGCTTCTAAAGATTATATTGTTATAAAAACTAATGATAATCTAAACATTCTAACTCGTCGCGGAAAGCCAAGAGTAACACCTAAAACAAAACTTAAATATGATGATCAAGCCGTATTTAGTTACAATGGCACATTTGTAACGGCCACAAAAGAAGGAAAACTAGCAACCATAGATAGAAAAGGTAACGTAAACGTATCGACACTCTTTGGTGAGAATACGAACCTATTAACCACGACTAAAACTCTAGTCGCCCAAAATGAAAACAAATTAAAGATTAAGAGTAATATCGTAGATTTAGATTTTGCAACGTATTCTAAGCCGAAATTGTTTTACATAAAAAACAAAATCTATGTTTCGGTAACTAATTTACAATCGCACAAAGTATTGCTTTTTGATAGCCAAGGAAAATCATTACCTAACTTTCCTGTTTATGGCAACTCTGTAATCGAACTAGATAATATAGATAAAGATGCTAGTTTAGAGTTTATTACTAAAGGAGAAGCTAATAACATTTTAATTTATGAAATCAATTAACAATCAGTTTTTCGTAAATTTGGCATGCTATTAATTTAAATTATAAACAACAACACCATGAAAATTATTAAATTATTACTATTAACACTTCTTTTTTCCGGTACAATTGCAGCACAAGACTGTAGTGCTGTTTTATTTTTACAAGAAGGCACAACTTTAGAATATTCAGACTACGATAAAAAAGGCAAAATTATAGGAACTGCAACACATGTTACAAAGTCATTAAATCAAGATGGCAGTAAAATAACTGCTGAAATTGAATTGAATTATAATGACCAAAAAGAAAAAAGCAATTATAGTACAACCTATAATGCCTCATGTGAAAACGGATTAATCGCTGTAGATATGCAACGTTTTTTTGATAACAGTAAGCTTTCAAATTATCAAGATTCAGATTTAAAGTTAGAAATTAATGGAGATGTTCTTGAGTTTCCTGTAAACATGAATGAAGGAGATACTTTAAATGATGGTACAATTAGTATTGGTGTTAGTAAAGATGGTTTCACTATTATTACATTAGTAACGAATATTACAGACAGGAAAATATTATCCAGTGAAAGCATTACGACTTCTGCAGGAACCTTCTCATGTAACAAAGTTAGCTTCAGCTTCGAGTCTAAGTTTGGTCTTTTAAAAATTAGAGGTACTGCCAAAGAGTGGTATAACGATAATAAAGTATTAGTAAAATCTGAATCATATAATAAAAAAGGTAAACTAATAGGTTCTACATTACTTACTGGAATGAAATAATTCGATTATTCGACTGTTGGATTCTTCGATTATTAGATATTTGAATTTCTCATTATTCATTGTTGATTTATAAAATTATTAAAACCGGAGCCATAATGCTTCGGTTTTTTTATTCTCAATTCTTGTTTATTTAGTACTATTGCAATTCGTAATTTAAAGACGTAAAACTGCTATGATAAATCGTAATAATGCCTCCATTTCTAAATTTATTATTCATAAAGTTGGTAATAAACATAATGATACTAAAAATGCTTTTTCTGAAAAAGAAGTCCATTTCGATGAGGCCAGTTATGAGTTAATGCTTCCTTTTTTACTACGCCCTTTTGGAAGTCTAGTGCAGAGTTATCGTTTTAATCACCACGCAAATGTAGATTTAAATGAAATTAATTCTTACACCAACGAGCTACTTACCGAGGATGATAATTTTATTGAAGTTTCAAAAAACATAGTAAAGCATTTGTACGAGCAGTCTAATTCTGCACAAATAAAGACTGGAGATGTTTTAATTGCAAAATTTGAAGGTATTAATTACCAAGACATGGTGTTTGATGCTATTGGGATTTTTAAAATTGAAAATAAAACCAATTTCTTTCAAACCTATTTAGAGAACAACAGTTACGATGTTTTAGTACAAAAAGGAATTAATTCTAAAAAAGTAGATAAAGGGTGCTTAATATTAAATACGAGTGATACAGAAGGTAGAATAATTTTAAGTGTCGATAATAATAGTTACGATGCACAGTACTGGTTAAATAACTTCTTAAATATTAAGTACGCAGATGATATGAACTCGCACACGCATAATTATATTGAGTTGTGTAAAGAGTTCTCTACTGAAATATTAAAAACTAGCTACGGTGAACAAGAACGTAATATATTTCTTGCCAAAACTGTCGATTTTTTTAAAGACAATGAAGTTGTAAATATTGAACGTTTTAAAGAAGAAGTCTTTGAAGAAGATAAGCATATTGATTTATTTGAAGCCTATAAAAAAGAATTTGAAGGCGAGCAAGACATTTTAATTCGCAATCAATTCGATGTCTCAGAACCTGTACTTAATAAGGATAAGAAAAAGATTAAAACAGATATAAAACTAGACACACATATACAAATAAAGCTAGATATTGATGCACCAGATGCGGCTAGCGAACACTTAGAACGTGGCTATGATGAAGAAAAGAAGATGTTTTATTACAAAGTATTTTTTAATGCAGAAGGGTAAAATGATTGTTGATTGTTGATTGTTGATTAATTTATAAACTCTGCCTCAAAAAGAATAGCAAAATGTTTGAGTAACTTCGCTTTCATTTCGGTTTCATTTACAACACCTTGTCCTAATTCTACATTAAGAGATGTTACTGCTTTACCACGAATACCGCAAGGAATAATATGATCGAAATATCCTAAATTTGCGTTTACATTAAGTGCAAAACCGTGCATGGTAACCCAACGACTAGCACGAACTCCCATAGCACAAATCTTACGAGCAAATGGTGTACCTACACCTAACCATACTCCTGTTTCTCCTGGAGATCGCTCTGTTTTTAAACCATATTCTTGGAGAGTTAAAATAATGACTTCTTCCAAGAAACGTAAGTATTTATGAATATCGGTAAAAAAATTATCAAGATCTAAAATAGGGTACCCTACTATCTGTCCAGGACCATGATAGGTAATATCTCCCCCCCTATTAATCTTATAAAAAGTAGCTCTTTTATCTTTTAATTGTTTTTCATTTAAAAGTAAATTTGATAAATCACCGCTTTTACCTAAAGTATAAACATGCGGATGCTCTACAAATAAAAAATAATTCTTGGTTTGCAAACCTGCATTTTCTCGTCTATTTTTTATTTTAGTCTCTAAAATCCCTTTAAAAAGTTGCTCTTGGTAATCCCAAGTTTCCTTAAAATCTTTAGAACCTAGATCTTGTATGGTTATTGTTTTATTCAATTTAATCTTCTAAAACAACTTCTAAATTCATTACTTCTGGATCTTTCATATACTCTATAAGACCATATTCTACAGTAACACTTTTTCTATCTTCACTAAATAAAGCGCCTTCTTTAGAAACCGATTTAATCTTTCTTGGAAAGTGATAATTTAACTTGTATTTAGAATTAGCAAACATCATAGCGGCAGGACCCAAACTATCTGTAACTTGCTTTTGTAATTCTGCATCTTTCACTTTAACAGTACGTTTAAAAACACCATTATTGTACGAATATTTTAAATCGGTATTACCGCCAGTTGCCATAGAAGAAAAAGGATTATTTGGATCATTTAATTTAGAAGTGCCTTTACCTTGTAAATTACTAGCACTATTAAGAGCAGTAAACATATCGCGTAATTCATTAGCATCTTTAAAATCTGTAAACAATTCCATTTTCATTTTTTTGTTTTCAGCACTCATAAGCATATGCATTGAAAAATCTTCTAAAGCTTTTAATTTAGATTGTTCTTCTTTAGATAACTTAGAGATACTATCTCGCTTTTCTTCAAAGATGTCTTTAAAACTAAATGTAGAATCTATTTCTTTTTCTTCAGAGCCTTCAGACATTTTATCTCCAGCCATTTGCATAAGTTCAGAACCGTCAAAACTAAACTCCATTTTTCCAGAACCGTCTTCATTTATATAAATGTTTTCAGAAAACTGGCAACTCGTAAAAAAAACTAAAATAAGGGATAATACAAAAAGTGAAAATTTGTTCATAATGATAAATTTAAGGTTAAGAACTGGTTTAAACCCGTTCTAATTAAAAAAGCAAAGATAAATCTTTTTATCTATTGGGATTATTAAGGATGATTAAGGCAGCTATAATGCCGGGTATCCAGCCGCAAACCCATAAAATAAAGACGATTAAGATTGAGCCACAGCCTTTATCTAAAACAGCTAAAGGTGGACATATAATTGAAAGTAGTACTCTCCAAAAACTCATAAAATATTTAGTATTGATTTCTGTAAGTTTGACGTTAAATCTTAAGTTTTGTTACATATTTAAATTTATTTTAGAATAAATAATACTATTTTAGAGGTATGAGATTATGGTTTACAATTCTTATTTTAATTACTTCTAACTATATTACTAACGCGCAATACGCCTTTGAGGGTTCCATAAATAATGACCATTGGCAAAATGAAGTTTTCCTTTCGGTAATGGAAGACTACCGTACACTAAATGGTATTAATAGCGAGCAAATTATTAGTAAAGTAACTACAGATGCTTCTGGTAAATTTATTTTTTCAGGAAACCAATTAGAGAGCGAACAACGCATTTATAAACTTCATGTAGATAATTGCGATAATAATAACAAAAATGGTAATCACTTTCAAGGACATTGTGAAGAAAGTAAGAGTATTCTTTTTATAGCCAAGAATACCGATTCTATTTCGTTTCCGCTTTCTTTTGATGGACAAATGTTTTGCGATGTAAAATCGATAAACCCTAAATCCTTAGTTTTTATAAAAATAGATTCTTTAAAAGAAGAGATGAAGTTTGCTTATTCTGAATTTAACAGTAAAGCTAGCAGAGATTTAAATAATAAAAAATGGTTTAAAACACTTCAAGATTATGGAAAAACCTTAAACGAGCCTTTAGCCGAATTATATATCTATAGCTTTCTTTCAGATAGAACAAATCAGTTTCATAACTATTATTTAAAAGATTTAAAGGAAAATCCTTACTATAAAGATTTGCTGTCTAGATTAAAAGAAAACTATCCAAATGCGACGTATACCAAACAATATGAAGCTGAACTAAAATCTGACTTATTTATAGTTTCCGATACTCCAAACAAGAACAAATCAAAGTTTAATTATAGTCTTTATTTAGCAGGGTTATTAATAGTATCTATAGGATTTAATATTTGGTTTTTTATCAGATCAAAACGTAAAAAAATTAAAAACCAAATGGACGCTAAAAAGCAATTAACTAAACAAGAACAGGTTGTTTTAGACTTAATTTTAGCAAATAATACCAATAAAGATATTGCCGACAGCCTTTTTGTAAGTGTTAGTACAGTAAAAACACATATAAATAATCTATACAAGAAACTAAACGTTAGCTCAAGAGACGAATTAAAATACCTGTTTACTAAGTAGTTACAAAATTCAACCTAGGTACTAGTCCTTATTTCCATCCTTCAATTTTCAAAATTATAGATTATTTTAAAGATGTTTGTATGGTATTAATCAAGAACTCGTATAAACTTTTTGGATTTAAGCGAAAATTAATCATTTTGGGTTTTGTTGACGGCTTTTTTGAATTGCATAGTATTGCTACGGAAAGAAAAAAAGGTTAAAACAAAATAAAAAAGGACAATTTTTTAGCAAATTGAAAAAGTCTAAACGAGTTTTAAAAAACAGATATATAATGAAAAAACAGATCCAACAAAAACAGTCAAGAACGTTTAACACGTTATTTTTTAATTCAATTGTATTGATCGCTTTACTAATATCCACCTTTAGTTTTGGTCAGAATCCTGATAATGCGAAAAAAATAGGTTTCCTCACTTTTGAAACTGATACTATAGATTATGGCACTATTGTTCAAAATGCAAATGGTGAGCGCGTCTTCACTTTTAAAAATACTGGTGAATCCCCTATTTTAATTAGTAAAGTAAAAGCATCTTGTGGTTGTACGGTTCCTACCTATCCAAAAGCACCAATTATGCCAGGTGAAACAGCAAGTATCGATATTAAATATGCAACTGACAGGCTTGGAAAATTCTCTAAAACAATTACCGTTTTTTCCAACGCAAACGAAACAGAAAAGAAGCTTGTTATTAAAGGAAATGTGGTAGCGTCAACTAAAAGTTAGAATGCCTTTCAATGTTTATTTATACTATTTAATTTTCTACATTTTAAAATAATTTCTATTGTCTGTTCGAGCGCAGTCGAGAACTATTCGTTTATTCATAGTAGGTTTCGACTGCGCTCAACCAGACATTTTCAAAATATTTCAATTAAATTATAGGCAATTTTCTACTGACCTCTAAAAACTTTAAACCACTTCCTATAAAAAGTAGTGTAAAAATTCTTTCAAATAACGTAATTTTGCATCTTAAATTTATTAAAATGCAATTATCTGAACAAGAATTAGTAAGAAGAGAAAAATTATCAAAAATACGCGCTTTAGGAATAAATCCTTATCCTGCCGATTTATACAACGTTACAAACAATTCTAAACAGATAAAACAGGACTTTAAAGAAGGTGAGAAAGTTATTATTGCTGGTAGATTGATGGCAATTAATATACAAGGAAAAGCATCCTTTGCACAATTACAAGATTCTGAAGGACGTATTCAACTTTACTTTAATAGAGATGAAATGTGTCCTGGTGAAGACAAATCGTTATATAACGATGTCTTTAAGAAATTATTAGATTTAGGAGATTTCGTAGGTATTGAAGGCGAACTGTTTACCACTCAAGTTGGAGAAAAAACAGTTATGGTAAAAAACTTTAAATTACTAAGTAAAGCCTTAAAACCATTACCTATTCCTAAACAAAAAGATGGTAAAACTTACGATGCTTTTACAGATTCTGAAACGCGTTACAGACAACGCTATGCAGATTTAGCAGTAAACCCTCATGTAAAAGAAGTCTTCGTAAAGCGTACGAAGTTGTTTAACGCTATGCGTAACTTCTTTAATGATTCTGGATATTTTGAAGTTGAAACTCCTATTTTACAACCCATTCCTGGAGGTGCAGCCGCTAGACCTTTTATTACCCATCATAATAGTTTAGATATTCCTCTTTATATGAGAATAGCAAACGAATTATATCTTAAACGATTAATTGTTGGTGGTTTTGATGGTGTTTATGAGTTTTCTAAAAACTTTAGAAACGAGGGTATGGACCGCACTCATAACCCTGAATTTACAGCAATGGAAATCTATGTAGCTTACAAAGACTACAATTGGATGATGGAATTCTGCGAACAATTATTAGAGCATTGTGCAATTGCTGTTAATGGTACTTCTGATGCTACTTTTGGAGAACACCACATTAATTTCAAAGCACCATATGCTCGTATTACTATGGCCGATTCTATAAAAGAATTTACAGGGTTTGATATTACGGGTAAAACCGAAGACGAGATTAGTACAGCGGCTAAAGGCATGGGTATTGAAGTAGATGATACCATGGGAAAAGGAAAATTAATAGATGAAATTTTTGGTGAAAAATGTGAAGGCAATTACATACAGCCAACATTTATTATAGATTATCCAAAAGAAATGAGTCCTTTATGTAAAGAACACAGAGAAAACCCTGAGTTAACAGAACGTTTTGAGTTAATGGTTTGTGGTAAGGAAATTGCAAATGCGTATTCTGAATTAAATGACCCAATAGATCAAAGAGAGCGCTTTGAACACCAATTAAAATTGGCTCAAAAAGGAGATGATGAAGCTACAGAATTTATCGATCATGATTTTTTACGCGCACTAGAATATGGAATGCCTCCAACTGCCGGTATGGGAATTGGAATGGATCGATTAATTATGTTTTTAACAAACAATCAATCCATACAAGAAGTGTTATTCTTCCCTCAAATGAAACCAGAGAAGAAAGCTATTCCTATGAGTGATGAAGAAAAAGCAGTTTTTGCTATTCTAAAAGATAAGACACCTATAGATTTAAATGCGCTTAAAGAACAATCTGGTTTAAGTAATAAAAAATGGGATAAAACCATTAAAGGTTTAACAAAATTAGGAGTTTCTAAAGTGGTTAAAAATGATGATGGTTTATTTGTAGAGATGGTTTAAATAGCGCGTCATGCTGTGAACTCGTTTCAGCATCTCATAATATTCTAAAAAGGAATTACAGAAATGTAATTCCTTTTTTTGATTAAAACGGCGATTAACCAAAATACAAAGTTTTTTAAAAATAAATTCTTAAATTAGAATTTATAATAGCCCTGAATTTATGAGAAAATCGCTTCTACTTTTCCTTCTATTTTATTTCACTATAATTTTAAATGCCCAGATAAAAATTTATTATGAGGGTTCTGGTCAAATAAAATACCAAGCCGATACTATTAATGGAATGCTAAATGGTGATTTCAAATTTTGGAGCTTAAAGGGCGTAAAACTCTTAGAAGGAAAATTTAAAGACAATCAAAAGTATAATAAATGGACCTACTATAATAATACAGGTAAACCTCAAATAACTAGAAACTACGAAAACTCTTATCATTTTACGGAAGAATCAAAAAAAACACAAAATAATTTCAATGTAAATAGAGATAAAAATGGCTTGATTAAATATCCCTTTGTCGATGAAAAAGATATTGCAGTGGGTGGAACCATTTACAGCTACATAAAACCTAATTCAATTAATAAATTTCTATTTCAGAATAATAAGCTATGGAACCTCATTGTAAAAAGTATTAAAAATGATACGATAACCGAGGTTTATGAGAACGGTGATTTTCATCCTAAATTAAGTAATGAAAAAGCACTAAAGAAGATTGACAAATACCCGTTCGATATTGTTGGATACAAAGCAAAAACATACTGGTACTTTGATAATAACCTAAAAACAGCAAATACACGACTTTTAGGAATATGTCCTGTTGTAAAAAATAAAGAGTATGGTGTTGAAAGCGATTTGTTTTGGGTCTTTTATGCGGATTTCAGGGACGCTTTATCAGAAAAAACTGAATTCCTAAAAAATCAAAAATACAAGACAATAGATGATGCTCTCCACTTTAGGCATTTCTCAAGCTACATATATCATGAGGTCACCAAACCGATGAGAATAGAACCTTTAAAAACACAAACTGAAGGCGTGTATAATTATCATTTTATTTTCCAATTTGAAGACTTGCTCGAAAAAAATATTAACATTAATGATAAAGAATTATTAAACTCTAATTATAAAAGAAAATTCCATTATTTATACCTTGAACATTTATTATTGATTTTACAAAAACACATTGTTAATGATTAGATCCAATGTCATCTTTCTCGTTATTTTCTTATTCGTCTGCACCTCCTGTTCAAAAAAATTGTTCGTTAATCATACACTAGGTCAATATGAATCATTAAATCTCGACGTTGAAAATTTTATAAAAATTGAAACTCCAAATAACAAACCTTTTACAGTAACTACTAATGAAGGCAAATTGGTAAAACTAAATCAAAATGATTATAAAATTATAATTATAGATAGTTTAAGAAAGCACGATCCAATTAAAATAACAATAAATCAAGGTAAAAAAGAAAAAGTATTAAGTTTTTATGCAGAAAAAACTCCTACTCCCCAGTTCTATTTTATTACAGAAAATGGAGAAAAAGGTGACCAATACAATGTGCCTTTTACGAAATTTAGAAAGATTAGTAATTTATTCGTTGGTTTAAATTGGTCTCAACATGACTTTTCTAGTGCAATAAAATCAATGGATATCATTCGAATAGATAGATATAAAAATAGTTCAAAAATCTCTAGTGATGGAAAGATGCAAAGATCATCAAGAATTATTCAGAAAGCTGAAGATGGAGATATTTATATTTTTACTAATATTATTGTTGACGTAAAGTATTCAAATTTTACAGAAACAATAAGGATTAAAGATCATGTCGTAAATATTACCTACTAAACCAATTCAATAAAAATCTAATAAATATAAAACCCGATAAACATTAAGTTTATCGGGTTTCTTTTTGGTTACAATTTGTAACCAATCATCAAAACAAAAGGGTTCATGCCTTTTATTTTTTTAGAAGTACTATTTAGCCTTCTTTAACTTCATTATCTTCTATAAATTTAATATCTCTTGTGTTTTTCTGTACTGCAATGGCAGAAAATAGACTTAATAAGAAGGATACTCCATAAAATCCTTTTTCACTTAACAATAATTCAGCATTCCACAATCCAACAATTAATAAGACTATAGAAGTAATTGTAGTGAACCAACTTATACTGTAATAGATACTAGTTACGGGAACACCTTCCAATTTATCTCTCACCGATTTTTGAACCGAAATCACCGAGAATAAACCAAATAGCAAAATAGTAAAATAATACCCTTTTTCATTAAGCATCATATTGGCATTCCAAAGACCAATACAAAAAGACAGCATCCCAAATCCCAATGCAGTCCAAGAAGCGCCTACAAAAGCAGGTGTTGGTTTTTGGTCATACACTTTAATTTCTTTCTCTTTTCTTTCATTCTTTAAAGTTTCTTTTGCAGAAACTGTTGTTTGATAATCCATAATATTTTGTTTTTAATGATTATGAGGCAAATATGCGTTATGCATTAAAAGTGACAAATACTATTTTAACTAAATACTGACGATATATTATATACACATATAGTATAAATACCTATATTTAATATATAAATTTAATAAATAACTAATGATTAAATGTCAGATTTAAAGAACATTATTTCTACCTTTTCAGCTAAAGATAAGCAACGGTTTGTCGCTTATCTCGAAAAAAAGAACAAACGCAAAGACATAAAAAACATAACGCTTTTTAAACTTTTAGAACAAAATAATATAGAATCTAAAGCAATTCAAGCAAAGTTATATGGAACTAAAAATAGAGATGCGTATCATGCCTTGAGAAAAAGGCTGTACCAATCTTTAATTGATTTTACTGCAAATATTAATTTGGAAGATGAAAATTCTACCGAAATGCAAGCCATAAAATATATTTTAGCTTCTAGAACTTTCCTCTTACATAAGCAATACAAAGTTGCTTACAAGGTTTTAGATAAAGCCGAGAGTATTGCTAACGAGTATTACTTATTTGCACTATTAAATGAAATTTATCATACAAAAATTCAATACGCATACACAAATCCTGATATAGATTTAGAGAAATTAATCATTACGTTTAAAGAAAATCAAAAAAATTACTTTGTCGAAGATCAACTCAATATAGTATATGCAAAAATTAGACAAGCTATTTCTATTGATAAAAATAGAGACTTTGAAAAACTACTGGAAGACACTTTTACTGAATACAACATTAATATAAACGATGCATTATCTTTTAAGTCTTTATACCAATTAATAACCATTGTTAGTATTTCTGCTTTCGTTACAAAAGACTATTTAAAAATAGAACCCTTTTTAATAAGAACCTACAATATATTAAAAACACATAAGAGTAAAGAAAAACAGCTTTTCTATCATATCCAAGTTCTATTTTTAATTGCTAATACCCTTTTCAGAAATAAAAAATTTAAAGCTTCTGTTTCATATTTAAATGAAATGCAAGAATACATGCAACATCGAAATAAAAAATTTTACAATGCCTTTAAATTAAAACACAGCCTACTATTAGCATTAAATTATAATTTTTCAAATAACCAAGAAGAGGCTATTTCACATTTAGAAAATATAATAACACTTAAGCATGATGATATAGAGTCTTTATTAAACATTAATCTAAGTTTAATTATGTTTTACATTCAAGCTAAAGAATTAAAAAAAGCACATACATTGTTCTCTAAATTTTATCATACTAACACTTATTATAATGAAAAAGCAAGTAGAGAATGGGTGATTAAAAAGGATATTATTGAAATATTATTACATATTGAATTAGAACATATAGACTTAGTAGAATCTCGGCTTTTAAGTTTTAAAAGAACACATTTTAATTTTTTAAAAAGCATTAACCAACAGCGCGTAATTGCCTATATTAACTTTGTTGAGAAATACTACAAATCGCCAGAGAAAGTAAATTCTATTGCTTTTTTTAATAAAGTAGAAAATGCCTTTGAGTGGGTAGAAGCCAAACGAGAAGATATTTTCGTAATGAGTTTTTATGCCTGGCTTAAGAGCAAAATGGAAAATAAACCATTGTACACTGTTACATTAAATTTAGTAGAACAAGCCTCTACATTTGATTAAAAAAAATTATTCGGACACCTACCTTTAATCGAAAAACTCGCTTTTAAATAGGTTTTGCAATTATTAATCTCTTTGTTTGTCAAACCAAATCAACCCTATACTTATATGAAAAGCTTATCCCTATTCTGCTTATTTCTATTACTTTTTTTTTGTTCTAACATTCTAAACGCACAGGTTATATCGCAAGTAAATTCGAAGGCACTCCAAGCTGCCAATGATATAGACAACGGCATCAATTTAAATAATAGAGATTACCAAGAAGTTTACCAAGCTTATTTAGAATACGAAAGCAGGTTAGCTTCTTTAGCTGTTAATCAAGGTTCTCAAACTGGAGGTATGTTTGGAAATAAAAAAGATTTATTAATAATTAGTCTACAAAAAAATGTAAAATCTAAATTGAACAACAAAAAATTCATCTTATACTTAAGTCATACAAATCAACAAGATTTAACCAATATGGTAGACCCAATTAAGCAGAAACCAACAGTTTCTTTAAGTGGTGATAATGCGAATCCAAACCCTCCCACGAGAAGCTCCCCTACTGTTACACTATATGAAAATTAAGTTGAAATAACCATTTCAATTCTTTAAAACTTACTCCTAATTAAACAATTAGGCAATTACCGTTTATCTAATATTTGGCACATAATTTGTTATTCTTATTTTAAATACTTTACTTTAAAGTACCCCAAATCAAGAATAAGAGAAATGAAAAGGATTATTACACTCTATTTATTTGCAATACTATTTGCAAATAACTATCAAACTATAGAAGCTCAAAGTATAAATTCTATTAATGATTCTTCATTGCAAAAAGCAAAAGAATTACAAGCAAAAATCAGATTCAATAATAAAACGCTTGAAAAAGTATATCAAGCTTATGTTGAATATGATGGAAAATTAGCTAGTTTAAATAGTCTCGCCAAATCCAAAGCAGGAAATAAGTTTGGAAATAAAAAACACTTACTTAAAATTAGACTTCAAAAAACCATAAAGAAAGTTTTAAATGATGATGAAGTTGTATTTGACAAGTATCTAGTAGCCACAAATCAACAAAATTTCACTAAACGAATAGAGAGAAAAGAACATTCAAAAACTGTAAATTTAATTGATAAGAATCCTTCTTCAAGAAGATCACGACAAGGGACACCTACAAAAACTGTTACATTAAGAGAAAAACGTAATTAATAAAAGTCTCCTAAAATTTTCTTTTAAGCAAAAGCATTATCACATGCTGCTATCGTTTTATCTAAATCTTCATAAGTAAGCGCATCAGTAATGAACCAGGTTTCAAATGCACTAGGTGCAATATAAATTCCACTTTTTAGCATAGAATGAAAAAATGCTTTAAAGGTTTCATTATTTCCTTTAGCAGAACTATCAAGATCGACAACTTCTTCTTTAGCAAAATGTACAGAAATCATAGATCCTAATCTATTTATAGTATAAACTACTTTTTTGTTTTCTAATACTTTAGATATGCCTTTGTGTAAATATTCCGTTTTGTCTGCCAAACGCTGAAACACGTCTTTATCTTCATTTAAAGCTTTTAGCATGGCTAAACCAGCTGCCATAGCTAATGGATTACCACTTAACGTCCCTGCCTGATAAACAGGGCCATTAGGCGCTAAATAATTCATAATTTCTTCTCGTGCAGCAAAAGCACCAACAGGCAATCCACCTCCTATTACTTTTCCAAAGCAAACAATATCTGCTTTAATACCTAATAATTCTTGAGCACCTCCTTTTGCTAAACGAAAACCAGTCATTACTTCATCAAAAACCAATAATATATTGTGTGCATCACATAATAATCTTAAGCCTTCAAGAAATCCTTTTTTTGGTGGGATACACCCCATATTCCCTGCTACTGGTTCTATTATTATGCAGGCAATTTCCTTAGCATTAGCTTTTATAATTTCACTTACATTTTCTAAGTCATTATATCTGGCTAGTAAAGTATCTTTTGCTGTACCGGAAGTAACTCCTGGACTATTTGGAGAACCAAAAGTCATCGCCCCACTACCAGCTTGAATTAAAAAAGAATCACTATGGCCATGATAACAGCCTGCAAATTTTATAATTTTATCTTTTTTTGTGAATCCTCTTGCCAATCTTACTGCACTCATACAAGCTTCGGTACCAGAATTTACAAAGCGAATTTTATCAATATTTGGAACCATAGAAACCGCTAAAGCTGCTATTTCTGTTTCTATTTGAGTAGGCATTCCAAAAGAAGTTCCTTTTTTAACCTTATCAATTACTGCATTAACTACAGGAGTAAATGCATGACCTAGAATCATTGGTCCCCATGAATTTATATAATCTATAAGTTTATTCCCGTCTTCATCATATAAATAAGCCCCTTTAGCTTCTTTTACAAAAATTGGAGTTCCTCCAACACCTTTAAAAGCTCTTACCGGTGAATTTACACCACCAGGTATTACTTTTTCTGCAGCTATAAATAATTCGCTGCTACGCTTATACATCATTAATTTAATCTTTAGGAAGTGGTTTCACAAATAATACTTGACCTACAAATAGGCTGTCACTCTCTAATCCATTTAGTGACTTAAGCTCGTCTATCGATATTTTATAGTGTTTTGAAAGTGAATATAATGTATCTCCAGCACCAACTGTATGTTTATCATTGCCATTTAAGTCTTTACCTAAAACATCTGAATCAAAACGATGTAATTGGTAACGTTCTATTAAACTAATCAATTTTTGTGGATATTTTCTATCCGTTGCATAACCTGCTGCTCGAAGTTCTTTTGCCCAGCCTTTATAATCATCTTTTTGCAAAAGAAATAATTTTGAATAGCGTTTACGTTCTTTTAAGAATAAGGAATGATCTCTAAATGAATATTTAGAATTTTTATATCTCCTAAAGCATTCTTGGGCTTTATCATCATCATGATAAATCGTCCCGCCTTTCCACCCTGAATGGCATTTTATTCCAAAATGATTATTTGCTTCACTAGATAAGCGTCCTTTCCCAGATCCAGATTCTAAAATACCTTGCGCTAAAGTAATACTAGCAGGTACTCCGTAGTTTCTCATTTCATCTTGAGCAATGTCACTATAAATTGCTATATATTCTTCTGTAGAATTAGCATATACTTCTGGTGTCTCTTTAATAATAACTTCTGCAGGTACTTCATCTTTTTTAGAAGTCTTCTTTTTTCGCTCTACTTTTGTTGTACTGTTTTTTGATTTTTTTGTTATTACTTTTTTATTTGTTCCGCAACTTAATAGAATAAGAGACATCCAAAAAATAATAATATACTTACCTGTTAATTTAATTTTTATCATTTTATATCTATTTAACAGTCGTTTGGTTTTATTTTACTTTTTGTAAAATTAAAACAACAAAATACCGTCTTTATTTTATAATTGGTAATTCTTTCTTTATTAGTAATTTATTCATTCCATTAATACCTTGTATACCTCCGGTATGAATAGCTAATATATTTGCTCCCTTTTTAAAAAAACCTTTTTTAATTAGATCATAAATACCATACATCATTTTACCCGTGTAAACTGGATCTAATTGAATATTATGCTGGTCTTTAAAATCATTAATAAATCCTATTAAATCTTTATTTACTTTAGCATAACCTCCAAAATGATAATCAAAATTTAATTTCCAATTATTTTTCGAAACAAATTTACTAATATCTTCTTTTAAAAAATCACCTTTTAATGCTGAAAAACCAAAAACTTGTTGACTAGGTTTTGAACAATTTATTAACCCAGCAATTGTTCCTCCAGTTCCTACTGGACAACAGATGTAATCGAATTTCTCGTCAGTTTTAGTTAAAATCTCTTCACATCCTTTAATTGCATACTCATTTGTACCGCCTTCCGGAATGGTATAAAAGGTTCCAAACTCTTCTTTTAAAGATTTAAAAAAATCGATATTACTTTTTTCTCTATAATTAGCTCGACTAATAAACTTAAAAGACATGCCACAAGACTGCGCATATCTTAAAGTTTCATTTTCTTGAATTTTTGTTTGTAACTCTTCCCCTCTAATAATACCTATAGTTTTAAAACCATAAACTTTCCCTACTTCTGCAGTTGCCGCAATATGATTAGAAAATGCACCTCCAAATGTTAAGAGTGTCTTATATCCATTAGACTTTGCAAAAGCTATATTATATTTTAACTTTCTATACTTATTACCTGATATTATTGGATGTATTTGATCTTCTCTTTTTAGATATAAATTAACTGAATAATTGAGTTCATGTTCTATTCTATCATTTAGTGAATTACTTAATTTAAATATTTCTTTATTCTCTATCAATTCTATTTTAGTTTAATGATTTAGAAAAAACATAGTTTATAAAACCCCATAAAGATCTTGATTTTAAATAATCAAGATCTTTTTCGTTTGTATAAGATTCTCGCTCAAAAGAAATATTTTTATAAGCCAAATGCCATTTCCTATAATAAAAAAATCTAATTATAAACTCTATAATATACCATATATAAAAAGGAAGTATTAGTAATTCTATTTGTTGTCTTAAATGAATGCGTTCATGATTTATTAAAATTTTATCTTCAGCCAAAGCTTTTCGTTTTAAAAAAACAAAAGGATAAATTGTAATTCCAGTATAACCTTTAGGTACTAAATATTTAGAAAATAAAATCATACTATATAAAACTTTAATCTTAAAATAGACAAAATTAATCAATTATATAGCTTTGTCTATTTATACTATATTTGCAATATATGAAGAAAATAATTCCTGTAGAAGAAGGTGATTTCTACCTCACTCCAGAAGGATATAGATGTTTTACAGAGCAATATCACTTAAAAAGAGGCTATTGCTGTGAAAGTGGTTGTAGACATTGCCCTTATGGGTTTGATAAAAAAACCAACAGCATAAAGAAGAAATAATTCTTATACTTTATGAACTCATTAGTATTATATAAATAAAACTAACCTCATTATTTTATTATTAATTAGTAATCTATTAAATTATAAACGTTTGCTTCTTAACTATTTGGTACGATTATTGATTTAAAATAATGAACAAATTGACTCGTTATAACTTAAATATAAATAGCAATGATAAAATTATTAAAAACTTTACCCGTATTATTACTAGTGATGGTAATAACTTCGTGCAGTTCTGTTAGAGTTGCTGCAGATTATGACAAAAATGCAAACTTTGACAATTATAAAACTTTTGCTTTTTTTAAAACAGGAATTGATAAAGCCGAAATTAGTGATTTAGATAAACGTAGAATTTTACGCGCAATTGAAAAAGAATTAATTACTAAAGGTTTTACTAAATCTGATAATCCAGATCTTTTAGTTAGCATATTTACCAAATCCAGAGAAAACATTAACGTATATAACAATAATGGTTTTGGTGGTTTTGGTTATGGTTGGGGCTGGAGTCCTTTTTATTGGAATAACTTTAATAACACTAGTGTATCTCGATCTACTCAAGGTAGTTTATATATTGATTTAATAGATGCTAAAAAGAAAGAATTAGTATGGCAAGGTAAAGGTGATGGCTATTTGGTAACTAGAAATATGGAGAAAAAAGAAGAACGTATAAATGAGTTTGTGACTCATATTATGGAAAAATATCCTCCAGGAATGGAGAAAAAATAAAAGAAAAAGAGGCTTTTTATTAGCCTCTTTTTTTATGCAATTATAGATTTTCCGCTTTTATTTTTTCAAAAATAGCATCTTTAGGTTGCGTTGTAGATAAAACAATATCTGCAAATACTAAATCGTTACGTTTCTCTCCTATTTTAAAACCTTCAGATTTATACCATTCTAAACGTGCCGGTAATACTAATCCATTTACGGTTTGCCAATCGGCATATTTAATGAAATGCCACTCACTACTTTTTTCTTTAGAAAAGAAAGTGACAGTATATCCCAACCAAGCCATCTTATTCGTTTTAGCGTCGTAATAAATAATATACTCGTCTTCTGGTGATTCCCCTACTCCTGCTCCATAAGAAATTTTAATTCCTGGGTACTCTTTTCCATCTGCTTTTAGTGGTTCAACATTTGTGTACGTAATTCCATCATCCGACAATACAAAAGGCATCGCATAGAAATAAAACATTAAATTATAATAAAACTGAGGATTTCCTTTGTATTTATAATCGCCATTCTCTTTTAACCATGCTTCTTTACCATTATATCCTATTGTAAAATCTTTGGTTTCTATTAATGATTTTCTACTTTTTAACGCCGTTGTTGTTTTTTCATCTCCGGTTTCTTTTTTCATCGTAAACTCTAAATTCTCCATAGTATTCCATTTTTCAACAGTACCATGCGCTTTAAATATTTTAGAAATATTATCAGGATAATCGCGTGTTATTATTTTTTCTGTAACGTCTTCGATAACTTCAATGGATTTAGGTTCTGTAGTATTCTTGCAAGCTGTAAAAAGAATTGCAAGAACTAAAATAGTGAGGGTTTGTTTCATGGTTAATTTTTGAATTTGTGAATTAATATTACTTTGTCGGAAAGTTATAAATTCATTACACGATACAATCAAAAAAAAACTAAATTTTAAATTAATTATTAAAAAAGCTGCTTAAATAGAATTTAAGCAGCTTCACTATTTTTTGTTTATATTTTATTATTTTATGATTAGTTTTTTTACAATCTCGTTAGATCTATCTTTTAATTTCAGTAAATACACTCCCGAATTTAAACCACTTAGATCGATTTGTGTTGATAAAGTCTTTTTTATCGATTTTGCTAATACTTTTCTCCCTCTTAGATCATATATCGCTATTTCAGCTTTATCACTTAAGCTTGAATTAATACTTATTTGAACACTCTCTTTTGCTGGATTAGGATGTACTATAAAATCTTTAATTTCAAAAGAATCTAATGATAAAACTTCTTCAATGAATGTGGTCTCAAAAGTATTGGTAATCACTGGCGCATTAAAATCGAAATAAATTTCTGCTCTAGCTGGTATGACTGTTCCTAAAGTATAACCTGCCAATGGTTTAATTTTAAAATATACAAAACCATTACTGCCGTCTGCATCTTGAGATTCTGCAGGTAAATTAATATCGTTAAAAGTCCAAGTTAATTGATTATCATCTCTATTTACTTGATAATCGTGACTAGATTGTATCATTTCAAATGTACTTGCATCTAGTAGCGGATCTAATGTATCTTCAATTCTAACTGTTATGGCTTCAGCAGTTCCAACATTTTGAAAACGAACAGTGTAATATAAATACTCATTAGACACTACAAAATCATCATATAAAATGTCTTCTCCATGTGATTCCATCTTATCATTTGGATCATAAGAACCTATAACAACTTCGGTTAAACTAGCAATATCGTTAGTCGTATCTATTTCTGATACAGGAGCATTATATATCGCCGTGTTGGTAATTAATTCTCCCAAGTTTATCGTTGGATCTAAATACATTTGTATTGATATGAATTCATAACCTGAAGGTTGTAAATTATTGTAATTCAAAATAAAACCTGTAGGAGTTTGAGTTATAGTATTTCCTGAATCTAAACTGATTACTGACACAAAACTAACCAATGGATCGTGTATAAACTCCACTGTACCTGAACTCACTGTAGTTCCTAAGTTTCGAATCATTAGATGATTAAAGTAATCAAAACCAGGTCTAGGGCTTACATCTGGCCATAAGTCTACAGAAATATCGTCACAAGGTATAGAAGTTATTGGTATATAATACTCACTACTATTTCCTGTAACTATTGATACATTCTCTATAGTATTTGAAGGCATGTAGCAATTTGTTTGCGCACTATAATTAAATGTAATATCGTATGAATTGGTGATGTCATCATCTAAAATAAAAATGTAGTTATTTGATGAAGAAATAGTCTGTTCGATACCATCATCATTTAATTCATATGTAAAACTTCCGCTATTGCTTATTATTTGCTCACCAGTTTCAAAAGTTCCATTGGTATTACTATCTAAAAATGCATAGACTTTAATTTCTCCATTAGCACAGGTTAAATTAGGTACATTAGGGTTTGTTATATTTCCGAAAGGAGAACACGGTGAATTAGGATCATCGACTCCCGTTGTTTCTTCGCAATCAGTTAAACCATCGCCATCTGTATCGATTGGATCAAGACAGACATCTATTATTACTGTTATTAAGGCCGAATTACTTGTATTACCTTCATTATCGTTTACGGTATAAGAAATAGATGAAGTCGCCCCACTAAATCCAAATTCTGGATTATAAAATAATGTTCCATCTGGATTAGTAATGTAAACACCTTCTCCAGGGACATTTAATGTATCATTAAAACCATCACTAGTTGTATCTGTACTTCCAGGTGTTGTAATGTTTATTGTAGCACCATCAATAGTTCCATTAGGATCACTATCGTTCGCAATTAAATCGATTATAGTACTCATATCGAGTGTTGTTAATCCAAAATCATCTACAGCAACTGGTGCGCAATTTGTTCCATCTGGATCACAAGGATCCGCAGGGTCTGTTGTATTCCCTCCTGGATCTAGAGGCGTACTTGGATCGTTCACTCCTGTTGTTTCTTCACAATCCGTTAAACCATCTCCATCGGTATCGGTTGTGTTAATTCCTATTGGGTCACAAGTATCTAATGGATTACTTGTTCCCGAAGGAACACTTGTTGTACTAGGGTCATCAATTCCTGTGGTTTCTTCGCAATCGGTTAATCCATCACCATCAGTATCAGTTGTATTAGGGCAGTCCTCTATTGTTATAGTAATTACTGCTGGATTACTTGTATTACCATCATTATCATTTACTGTATAAGTAATGGTTGATATTCCATTAAATCCTGGATCTGGATCAAAAGTAACTGTTCCATCTCCATTATCTGTGTAAGCCCCATCTCCTGGAATAATGATTGTACTTTGCTGTCCAGGTGTACTTGGATCTAAATCTATAGTTGTAACATTTATTGTTCCATTTGGATCACTATCATTAATAGTTACGGGAATAGTAATATTTGTATCAGCAAATGTAGTTGCTGTGTCATCATTTGCAGTTGGTGTACAACCATTTGCATCGACTATTGGACTACACCCATCATTTGGATCACTTATTCCTCCAAAATTTCCTGGTTCTAATGGTGTACTTGGATCATCAATACCTGTAACCTCTTCACAATCTGTTAAACCATCTCCATCGCTATCTATTGTACTAATCCCTATTGGGCTGCATGGATCGTTTGGGTCACTTGTACCTGTTGGACTACTTGTTGTACTTGGATCATCTTGCCCTGTTACCTCCTCACAATCGGTTAATCCATCACCATCGCTATCTGTTGTATTAATACCTATTGGGCTACAAGGATCGTATGGATCACTTGTTCCTCCATAAAACCATGGATCTAATGGTGTACTTGGATCATCAATACCAGTAATTTCCTCGCAATCTGTCAAACCATCGCCATCACTATCTATAATAAAAATTCCTATTGGATCACATGGGTTATTTGGATCACTAGGATTCATTGGATCTACTCCTAATGTCCCTGGTTCTAATGGCGTACTAGGATCGTCTATTCCTGTTGTTTCTTCACAATCGGTCAAACCATCTCCATCACTATCTGTTGGATCTGTACAATTCAACTTATTAGTATTTAGATTTTCTTTAAAAATTTCTAAATTAGTGGTCTTGTTTATTACATTCGCATAGCTTGACAAGCTAGAGAACACCACAACGAGTGAGATAAGTAGTTTTTGTTTCATAATAACGTAAATTTGGTTTCACAATATAACATTTTTAAAAAAAAAAAATCACTTAAACGTTAAAAAACGCATTTCAACGTTTGTTTATTTCTAATGAATGAGTAAAAAAGAAATTTCAAGTACCCAAAATTCTCTAATAAAACAAATCGTCTTACTAAAAGACAAGTCCCGTGAACGTAAAAAAACCGGATTATTTATTGCTGAAGGCGGACGAGAAATTCAATTAGCTGCTCGTGCTAATTATTCCATTAAAACACTTTTATATTATCCTGAATTATTTTCAGTTGAAAAACTAAAAGAAATTACTGATTTACTAAACACTTCAGTAGAACTTATAGAAGTTTCAAAAGACGTGTATGAAAAAATCGCCTATCGAGAAACTACTGAAGGTATTATTGCAGTTATCAATTCAAAATCGCATGCCATTAACGAGTTAGTACTAAAATCTAAAACACCTTTAATATTAGTTGCTGAAGCCCCTGAAAAACCAGGTAATATTGGCGCTATTCTTCGTACTGCAGATGCCGCAAATGTAGATGCTGTAATTATTGCAAACCCTAAAACCGATTTGTATAACCCAAATATTATAAGATCCAGTGTAGGCTGCTTATTTACTAATAAAATTGCAACAGGAACTACTGAAACCATTATTTCATTTTTAAAAGCACAACATATAAATATATTCGCGGCTACATTACAAGCCTCGAAAAACTACCACGACCAAGATTTTTCAAAACCGACGGCTATTGTTGTTGGTACCGAAGCAACAGGATTATCGCAAGAATGGAGAGCTGCTTCTACTCAAAATATAATTATTCCGATGCAAGGAAAAATAGATTCTATGAATGTCTCTGTTGCTGCTGGAATTCTTATTTTTGAAGCCAAACGGCAACGTAATTTCCTTTAAACTATGAGTGCACAAACACTATTCTACATATTAATAGCTATTTTAGTTTTTAGTTTTTTATTAGATAAAATTCTAGAGCTACTAAATGCAAAACATTACAATGATGAAATACCTGAAGCTTTAAGTGATGTTTATGATAAAACTGAATATAAAAAATCGCAGGATTACAAGCGAACAAACTATAAATTTGGAAACTTAACAGCATTGTTTTCTCTGTTATTGACCTTAGGGTTTTTCTTTTTTGATGGGTTTGCATATGTAGATACATTAGCTCGAAACCTAGTCACTAACGACATCTTGGTCACACTTGTATTTTTTGGTATTATAATGATAGGTAGCGATATTATTACCACACCTTTTTCCTATTATAAAACATTTGTTATTGAGGAACAGTTTGGATTTAATAAAACCACAAAAAAAACATTCATACTCGATAAAATAAAAGGTTGGGCCATGACTATTATTGTTGGAGGCATTATTTTGGGAGCCTTAACCTGGTTTTATCAAAAAACAGGAAACTCATTTTGGTTATATGCGTGGTTATTAATAAGTCTATTTACCTTGTTTATGAACTTATTTTATAGCCGCCTTATCGTACCTCTTTTTAATAAACAGACACCTCTGGAAGATGGAAACCTTAGAACGGCTATTTCAAATTATGCAAAAACTGTTGGCTTTAATTTGGATAAAATTTTTGTTATAGATGGTTCTAAAAGAAGCTCAAAAGCCAATGCCTACTTTTCTGGTTTTGGTAGTGAGAAACGCGTAACGCTTTATGATACGTTAATTAATGATTTAGAAGAAGAAGAAATAGTCGCAGTTTTAGCACACGAAGTAGGTCATTACAAACGAAAGCATATTATTTTTAATTTGGTCGCTTCTATACTTTTAACGGGATTTACCTTATACATTTTATCGTTACTCATATCAAATCCTTTATTATCTGAAGCTCTAGGTGTTACAATACCTAGTTTTCATATAGGATTGATTGCTTTTGGTATTTTATACAGCCCGTTATCTGAAATCACTAGTTTAATAATGAATTGGTTTTCTAGAAAATTTGAATACCAAGCTGACGATTATGCAAAAAACACCTTTAAAGCTTCGCCTTTAATTAGTTCGCTTAAAAAACTTTCTAAAAACAGCTTAAGTAACTTGACACCACATAAAGCGTATGTTTTTATGCATTATTCGCATCCTACACTTTTGGATCGTATTACTAATTTGAAGAAGTGATATTTTGGAGTATTTGCTTTTATAGAGGTCTTCGACTGCGCTCAGACTGACAGTTCGTTATATTGTCACACTGAGCGCAGTCGAAGTGCAATTTAGAGAAAATAATATTCATTTTCCTTCATATTTATAATGAGTCGCATTTCTACATTCAGATAAGATTTTTAGCATTTCAAAATCCCCACTTATTAAAGCACGTTTTTTTGACCTAGTCCATCCTTTTATTTTCTTTTCAAAATAAATTGCTTGTAATACATCATTAAATTCTTGATAGAATTCTAACTCTAAAGGTCTTCTTTTAAAAGTATAATTCTTTCTATTTTTACCATTATTATGTTCCTCAAATCTTCTTTTTATATTGTTTGTTATTCCTGTATAATAGGAATTATCTGAACATTTTAAAATATATACATAATAGGAATACATTTGCAGTTTAGTTTTATAAGGTCTTCGACTGCGCTCAGACTGACATTTAGGTAATATTATAATTTTTAATCACTACTGTTATTCTTAAATTTAATGTCACACTGAGCCTTTCGACTATCGCTCAAGACAGGCTAAAGGCGAAGTGCTAATAAACTAATTAATATGTTTTAGTACAAAAAGGTCTTCGACTGCGCTCAGACTGACAGTTCGTTAAAATATAGTATTTTTAAATATTAAATAAATGTCACACTGAGCCTTTCGACTATCGCTCAAGACAGGCTAAAGTCGAAGTGCTAATAAAACTATTTACTCAAATCAATTGCCTTTAAACTTTCTATTTTATTACGTTCTAAAAAGGCATCAATCGTTTCGAAATGTTCAATAACGCGTTTGTCTTTAAACTCAAAAACTTTTTGAGACAAACCTTGAAGAAAATCACGATCGTGAGACACTAATATTAAAGTACCATCGAAAGCTAATAAGGCTTCTTTAAGCACATCTTTTGATTTTAAATCTAAATGATTTGTAGGCTCATCCAGAATTAGAACATTTACGGGTTCTAAAAGTAACTTCACCATGGCTAAACGTGTTTTTTCTCCTCCAGATAGGACGCTTACCTTTTTTTCTAAATCATCACCACTAAACATAAAACGACCTAAAACATTTTTAATTTGTGTTCTAATATCGCCTTGAGCAACTTCATCGACTGTTTGAAAAACGGTAAGTTCTTTATCTAATAAAGCGGCCTGGTTTTGAGCAAAATAGCCCACTTTAGCATTATGTCCTAATCCACATTCACCATCAAAATCAATCTCTCCCATAATGGCTTTAATCATCGTCGATTTACCTTCTCCATTTCGTCCTACAAAAGATACTTTTTCTCCTCTTGAAATTGACATGTTTGCGTCTTTAAAGACCACATGATTATCATAAGCCTTAGTTAACCCTTCAACCTTAACGGGATAATCCCCAGAACGCATTGCTGGAGGAAAACGCAATTTTAAAGCTGAATTATCGATCTCATCGATTTCTACTAGAACTAATTTCTCTAGCATACGTTCTCTTGAAGAGACCTGATTCGTTTTAGAATAAGTTCCCTTAAAACGCTCTATAAACGTTTTATTATCTGCTATAAATTTTTGTTGTTCTTGGTACGCCTTTATTTGATGCGCACGCCTGTCTTTTCTTAACTCTAAATAATGCGTGTAATTCGCTTTATAATCATAAATACGTCCCATAGTTACTTCTATAGTTCTATTAGTAACAGTATCTATAAAAGCCCTGTCATGAGAAATAACAACAACAGCTTTTGCTCTATTTAACAGGAAATCTTCCAGCCATACAACAGATTCTATATCAATATGATTAGTAGGCTCATCTAAAAGTATTAAATCGGGTTTTTGAAGTAGTATTTTAACGAGCTCAATTCGCATACGCCATCCCCCACTAAACTCACTAGTTGCTCTTGTAAAATCATCTCGTTTAAACCCCAAACCTGCTAATGCTTTTTCTACTTCAGCATCGTAATTTACGTCTTCTAAAGCATAATACTTTTCACCAAGATCTGTTACTTTTTCGATTATGGACATGTACTCCTTAGATTCGTAGTCCGCTCTCGTTTCTAGTTCTTTATTGAGGTACTCCATTTCATCACGCATTTCAAAAACATGTTTAAATGCTTTGGAAGCTTCTTCAAAAACGGTACAATCATCTTCTGTTAATAAATGCTGCGGTAAGTATGCTATTACGGTATCTTTTGGCGCTCTTACATGGCCACGAGTTGGATTTTGTGCACCTGCAATAATTTTCATCATTGTAGATTTTCCAGCACCGTTTTTACCCATTAAGGCAATTTTATCATTCTCATTAATTGTGAATGACACATCACTAAATAAAACCTGTCCACTAAATTCTACTGCTAAAGCATCTACTGAAATCATATTGCAAATTTGAAGTGCAAAACTAATAAAAAGGATAATAATATTAATTAAGATTTCTATAAAGAACTGTACGAAACAAAATTAATCTTTATCATTCAGCTTAAAAAAGTCATTAACAGGCTTGTTAAACACTTTAGATAACTTTAATGCCAAAACAGTAGAAGGCACATATCTATTAGCTTCAATTGAATTTATGGTTTGCCTAGAAACTCCTATTTTTTTAGCTAAATCGTCTTGAGTTAGACTTAAAATCGCACGTTCTACTTTAATTGTATTTTCCATTATCTATAACGCTTCAATAATTTATAATACATAATCTGAACAATCAACATAAAGAACAACACTTGAAAATCGCCTAACTCTACAAAAGACTCTTTATTTTCTTTTCCAATAAGAGAAGCAATACCATAGGTTATATAGGGTTGTACTATCGCATATATTACTGTAAATATAAAAGCAATAACATAAGATTTGTTTTTTAGACTAACCGTTAATTCGTCTACTTCTTTATCTCTTGAAATTGAAATAAAGAGTAAGCCTACTAAAATACTTTTTCGAATTAAATCCCTTATAATTTCTGGTTCACCTTCAATATATCCTAATATAATTAGACTCACAAAACCTATAATAACGATAGCAAGACCTATTTTTTTATAACCATTGGGCAAGTTTATATTCTCATATTTTTTTAATTGTTTTCTCTCGCATTCTAAAATAGTTTTCATTTTCATACCTCTTAAATTTAAAATTGACAAATATACTTTATAATTAGTAAAATTAACTTTACTATATGACAAATTTACTTTACATTTTTGAAATATGCAAATTTTTTATTCAAACGGTATTAAGCTTAGTGTCTATTTACGAGTTACTTACAAACCTATCATATAACTAACTAAGCCACATTATTATAATTAGCAAGTAATATTTCTGTTTTTTCTTTTAATTTTTCAAGTTGTATTAATCTATTCCTTAAATATTCTTCTTTGTTTTTGGTAATATATTCAGGGTTAAAAT
>CALGLR010000125.1 GCA_937959395.1 uncultured Flavobacteriaceae bacterium
GTCGCAACAAATGCTAACAATATGTATAAAAAATGCTTATTTTAGTCATCAATCAAATGGTCTGGGCTTCTTTTTGACTGCTGATTTTCCTAGCGGAAAATCATACGCGTCAAGTCGCACTTTTCATACATGAACCGTTAGGTTTAATTCCTCTCAAAATATTGCGAAAAAATATTAGTTGACTATAAAACGGATTCTAAAACCAATCGTTACGCCGACTTTTAGCCAGATTCGCAAGCGGATTTTAATACTCGAACGACAAAAATGACTAGCGGATTAAAAAACTGACTCCTACTCTGCTTGAAAACTCTTACGTCGGATTTTTATATACGAAACGTAAAAAATTGCGCAATAAATTACCGTCCCAAACTCACCAAATTTTGCGGCAAGCTGTTTATCACATCGCAATAATTCTAAAAAACGAGACGTAACTGTTATCTGTCGCAACTAAACCTAACAATATGTATAAAAAATGCTTACTTTAGTACTAAACCGAATGGTCTGTGTTTCCTTTTGACTGCTGATTTTCCTAGCGGAAAATCATACACGTCAAGTCGCACTTTTCATACATGAACCGTTGGCAACAAGCTGAAAATATTTACTTCCTAATTTACCATTACGGTATTCCGTAACAAATATTCTAAAAATTAAATGAGATTTACTGCTTAAACAAATCTGTAAATAGATAGTAAGCACATGTGATTTTGGACAATAAAGTGAAAATGAAAAAAACTATAATAATTTTAGGAATAATTGGATTACTAAACCTTGGTTGTAATCAAAAAAACAAACAATTAGAAAACGAAAAAGTTAATGAAAAACTAAAAATAGACAGTATTAATAGACTAAAATCAGACAAAGAAGTATTTGAACAAAGAAAAAAAGACAGCCTTATATTAATAGAGCAAAATAAAGTAATTGGGACAATTTCATTTGGTTTAACTAAAATGGAAACTGATAAAAAAATACAGGAATTTCGTAAAGAAAATAGGCGACCGCATAAAATAATGGACAAAACATTTTATGATGATTTCATTGGTGAATACGAGTACTTTCAGATGTACGGGATGTACGATGAAGAAAAGCTCTACGAACTTCGTATTAAAGGTGATTTAACAAACTGGGAGAATTACGACCAAGAAGTACCAAAACAACTAAAATACATCTCAGATGTAATATCGCAGAAATATGGTGTGCCAGATTTGAGCCTTGAATTACAAGAAAGGTACAAGCTTCAAAAAGGTTATACTTATCTATTAAGAAAATGGATGGTTGGCAAAAAAACTATAGAAATAAGACTATCGGATACAGGTCGTAGTTACCCTATTGATGTTTATATTTATTTAGGATCCGTTAGAGAAAAATTATCTAAAAGGAAAAAAGAAAAAGAAAAATTATCTACAGAAAAGGCAAAGAACGTTTTTTAAAGAATCATAGTACTGCTATAATATAAACATCCATCAACAATGAAATCAATAAAAAAAGCAATAATAATTGTAATTTTAATAGGGTTAGGAATATATGGGTTTAACTATTTAAACCTTAAAATGCCCTCAAGTAAAATTACAAATGCAGATGAGCGAAATAGTGGAATTTCTTACGATGTTCATTATGATTATCATATTATGCCTTCTGTACTAATTTACAATTTAAAAAAAATCTCAGTAGACAAAGCAGCCGCAGACGTTTTTAGAGTTTTTCTACAAACTTCATCAGCTTTAAAAGAGAAAAAATTTGACCGAGTTGAACTTGCATATAAAGGGAAAACCAAATTCATGATAAGAGGAGATTATTTTGCTGAAATCGGACAAGAATTCGGAGAACAAAATCCTATGTTTACTATCCGAACTTTTCCTGAAAATTTAAATAATCTAAATGGTGAATCCGCATATTCTGAATGGTCAGGTGGTGTATTAAGTGTTGTTGGAAAACAAATGGAGGATTTTAATGATTTTACTGCAAAATGGTACATGGATGAGTTAATAAAACAAAACACAGACTGAAAAGCCAGTTGCCAACAAAACCTAAACGTAATGCGGAGTTTAGGTCTAAATCGAAAGGTCTGTGTATATTTATAATGTCGCTAAATCTTATGGATTTAGCTTTGGACAAGAAAAGAAAAAGCAAAACAATAAGCTTTAGCTTCGTTCGCAAACGGAAACGAAAAATTTCCTTACTTCCGCACTACGCTTAGCTCAAGCGTTAGGCACAAGCTGAATTCACTCAAATGAACAATAATATTTCTAAAATAAAGAATGACTTTCAAGACAGAGATTCTGTTGCTTGGAAAAAATTATGTGAATATATAAATGAAGTAGCTGAAAGTGGAACAGATGAATTTATCCCAAGAGAAGGAATTGGAGATGAGTTATTCTCCAAGATTTATACTTTACCGAAATCCATCGCAAAACTAAAAAAGGTAAAGAAAATTGGACTTTATGGTAGCAATTTAAAAAGAATTCCACCAGAAATTGGAGAAATGGAATCTCTTGAATATTTTGACCCTTATACTTCTTACGATTTAAAATGGTTTCCATACGAAATCACAAAATGTAAAAAACTAAAAGATAGTCGAATAAGTACAAGAGCTCTTTTTGGCAATTTTAAAAACAGAAAACCATTTCCTTTACTTAACCACAATCCTGTTAAATATTTTGACAGCAAATTAAAATGTAGCGTTTGTGAAAAACAAATTACACAAGAGGAAACAAACCAAATGTGGATTACTCTGCACATAGGAACAGATACAATCCCAATGCTCGCAAATTTGTGTTCGAAAGACTGTGAATTAAAATTACCTGAACCCGCTAAAGGTTATGTTGACAAACCGCACAAAGGTGGTTTGGAATTAAAACAGCCGACGCGTGCGGATTGGGAAAAAGCAAATACTGTAAAAGTATCTAAAGCTGATTTAAAGAAAATGACAGAAAAAAGTGAAACTGAAAAACCAAGATTTTTGAATTTAATTAGAAAAATTTGGGAACGATAAAAGGAAAAAGCCAGATGCCTAACACTATATATAGCAAATTGGGCAATTGGTGTTTATTCAAAAGGTTATTGTTTATTTGCAAAGTCGCCAAATCTTTTGATTTGGTATTAAATGAGAAAAATTAAAACAAAATAAAAAGATTTGGCTTGTGGTTAAACCGAAAGTAATCGTTTATTTTCTGCCCAACTTGCCATATATTTAACGTTGTGCATCACTTAAAAAAATGAAATTAATAAGAACAAATTCTGAAAACAAAGACTTTATCAACCTTGTAAAGTTATTAGATTTTGACTTGGTTGAGAGAGATGGAAATGAACATTCTTTCTTTGCTAAGTATAATAAGATTGATGAAATTAAATATGTTGTAATTGCTTATCAAAAAGAAAAAGCTATAGGATGTGGCGCTATAAAAGAGTTTGACAAAAAGACTATGGAAATCAAAAGAATGTATACTTCATTTAATCATAGAGGAAAAGGAATTGCATCCAGAATTTTATCTGAATTGGAAAATTGGACTACTGAATTAAACTTTGATAAATGTATATTAGAAACTGGAATTAAGCAATCTGAAGCTATAGGACTTTATCTAAAAAACGGATATCAATTAATCCCAAATTATGGTCAATATATTGAGATTAAAAATAGCAAATGCTTTGAAAAAAGACTAGAAAACGCGAATGCACAACACGGTGTATAAAACATAGCTAAAAAGTGCTAAATCGAAAGGTTTGTGTTTTATTTGCTGAGACCGCCAAGTTTTTAATTTGGCTTTAAAACTGAGAAATTAAATCAAAATATAAAAAATTGGCTCTGTGCTATACCCAAAATGCAGTATCTTTTTACACGCTACGTTTCATACACTGGGCCGTTGTGTGCAATTCGACAAGCTAGTTGCAGTTAACTAATTGAAAATCCTGTTTCACTCATTACTATTTTTTAACAATTAATTTCAGCTTTAACTTTGAGAAACAAATAAAAAAATATGAAATCAACTTTTTTATTTCTGATATTTATTTTAAACTCTGGAACATTTTTATTCGCTCAATATGATAAAACTGAAATCCCATCGGAGAGAATTACTGGCACGAATATCAAACCTTTTATTGACAGCTTAAAACA
>CALGLR010000126.1 GCA_937959395.1 uncultured Flavobacteriaceae bacterium
AATGGTTAATGAGTACTTGGAGCATCATCGAAGACCAGACGATGGTAATGCTACAAATTTCATAATTGAAAAATAACCATGGGGTGACTTTAAGTCACGAACCCGAACCTATGGACTTTAAGTCCATAGTGGTTCAGTTAAGATTGGGTTTTATTAAAATAGATGTTGGTGAAAAACACCAACATTGGCGAAAACTGTCATATCTGTGGAAATATCCCCTTGAGGGGATTATAGGGGTGTTTGTAAGAGTAAGAACATAAGATCCCTTTTTCATAAGGATTTCTATTTCGGATTTAAAACAGCAAACGGAATAATCATTTCTTCTAAAGACACCCCTCCATGTTGATACGTATTCCTGTAATAACTAACATAATGATTGTAGTTATTAGGATAAGCAAAAAAGAAATCACTTTTAGCAAATATAAAAGAGCTATTCATGGTTATTGATGGTAAATGTATTGTTTTAGGGTTTTTAGCCGCCAAAACTTCCTTGTCTTCATAAGATAAACTACGCCCTGTTTTATAACGTAAGTTTAAACTAGTATCTCTATCTCCTATAACTTTAGAAGGGTTTTTAACATTTATAGTACCATGATCTGTAGTTATAATTAACTTGAAACCCATTTGCTGGGCTTGTTGTATCATTTCTAAAAGTGGTGAATTTTTAAACCAACTTTGTGTTAACGATCGGTATGCTTTATCGTTAGAAGCTAATTCTTTTACAACATCCATTTCGGTTTTAGAATGCGAAAGCATGTCTACGAAATTATACACCACAACTGTTAAGTCGTTGTTTTTTAATCCTTTAAAATTATCTGCTAGTTTTTTACCAGATCTTAAGTTGGTAATCTTATAATACTCATGTTTAAGGTGGGATAGTCCTAAACGTTTCATTTGTGCATTTAAAAAATCATTCTCATGCATGTTTTTACCACCTTCGTCAGTATCATTTTTCCAATACTCAGGATGTAATTTTTCCATATCGCTAGGCATTAAACCAGAGAAAATTGCATTACGCGCATATTGTGTTGCTGTTGGTAAAATACTAAAGAAAGGAAGTTCAGATTCTTTTTTGTAGTGGTTATTAACGATAGGCTCAAAGGCTTTCCATTGGTCATATCTTAGATTATCTACAACTACTAATAGTGTGGGTTGCTCTTTACTTAGCTCTGGCGCTATTTTATCTTTAAATAAGTTATGCGATAGTGTTGGCGCATCTGTATTTGGTTCAAACCAAGTTGGATAATGTTTGTCTATAAATTTTCCAAATTGATGATTGGCCTCGTTCTTTTGCGATTCAAGAATCTCAAACATAGCAGGGTCTTCAATATCTTCTAACTGAATTTCCCAATAGATTAATTTTTGATATAATGCGACCCATTCTTCATAACTATTCACCATAGATAAGTCCATCGCTATTTTGCGAAACTCTTGTTGGTAATTAGAAGTTGTTTTTTCTGAAATTAATCTTGAATGATCTAAGTTTTTCTTTAAACTTAATAATATTTGATTAGGGTTTACGGGCTTAATTAAATAGTCGGCTATTTTATTACCAATAGCTTCTTCCATAATATATTCTTCTTCACTTTTGGTAATCATTACCACAGGCAAATTGTCTTTTAGTTCCTTAATTTCATTAAGAGTTTCTAACCCTGTTAAACCTGGCATATTTTCATCTAAAAAAACAATATCAAAATTGGTGTCGTCTAAAATTTCTATGGCTTCTGTTCCACTATTACAAGTTGTGACGTTATAGTTTTTTTTTTCAAGAAACATAATATGGGGTTTCAATAAATCTATTTCGTCGTCAACCCAGAGAATATTAATAGTGTTCATGTATATTTGTTTTAAATTAAAAAGGGGTAAGCTTGAATACGTTAAACAAACTTAAAATACTTAACGATCCAATTTACGGATTTATTACAATACCAAATTCGTTGATTTTCGATTTAATCGAACATAAATACTTTCAACGTCTTCGAAGAATTTCACAAATGGGGATGTCTTATTTGGTTTATCCAGGAGCACATCACACCCGATTTCAACATGCTATAGGTTGCGTGCATTTAATGCAAAAAGCAGTGAATGTACTTCGTTTTAAGGGAGTTGTGATTTCTGTTGAAGAAGAAAACGCACTTTATGTTGCTATTTTATTACACGACATTGGTCATGGACCTTTTTCGCATGCGATGGAACATAGCATTGTAAATGGTGTGTCGCATGAAGCTATTTCGCTCTTATTTATGGAGCATTTAAATGAAGAATTTAACGGCGATTTAACATTAGCGATAACGATATTTAAAGGAGCGTATGAACGTAGGTTTATGTGCCAATTAATATCTAGTCAATTAGATATGGACCGTTCAGATTATTTAAAGCGCGATAGTTTTTATACTGGCGTTTCTGAAGGAAATATAAATAGTGAGCGATTAATTACCATGCTAAATGTTAAGGATGATGCTTTAGTTATAGAAAACAAAGGCATTTATAGTGTGGAGAAATTTTTAGTAGCGCGTCGTTTAATGTATTGGCAAGTGTACTTGCATAAAACAAGTTTGGTTGCAGAACAACTGCTTATTCGTGTTTTAAAAAGAGCAAAAGAACTGGCGAAAAAAGGGGTGATTTTAAATGCGAGTAAGCCATTAACTTACTTTTTGTATAATGAAACGGCGTTGAAAGATTTTAATACAGAGCGATTAGAAACATTTTCTAAATTGGATGATTATGATATTATTTCGGCAATGAAAGAATGGCAATACCATGAGGATTTTGTTCTTAAAAATTTATGCGAAATGATTATTAATAGAGATTTACTAAAAGTAAAACTTAAAAAGAAAGAAATAAAGAATGAGCAATTGGAGTTACACCGTGAAAAACTCATTAAAAAGTATAATATAACTATTGCTGAAGCAAATTATTTTGTGTTTACAGGTTCTGTGACAAACCAAGCTTATCAACAAGGAAATCAAAATATAAATATTTTGTATAAGAATGGGAAAATAGAGGATATTGTTAAGGCTTCAGACCAATTAAACCTTAAGGCGCTTTCAAAACCAGTAACAAAATATTATATATGCTATCCAAAAGAAAAACTTTAATACATTTTTTTAATTAATAGTGATTTTTTCAAAGTATTCTTTTCTATAAAATTGGTCATCATATAGTTTTTGAAAAGGGATACACGTGTGTTTCTTTTTATAAAAAAACAACTCTTTTATTATATTGAAACCTGCACCTGTGTAAATATGAGTTGCATGTTTAAAATACTGATTTACAGGATAAATGTTTTTTCTAATAATGAAATTTGGGTTTTTAATATCAATATCTACTTGTGTTAATATTATAAAGGAATATTTTAAACTATCGCTGTCATTTTTAGCTTTATTACAGAGTTCTAAAACATCATTTTTTGAACCGGAATGAACAATTAATATATAAGGATTTTTTATTAGTTTTACCTGATTTTTTGAATAATACAAACTAGATAAATCTATATTGATAATCGTTTTAGAGTTTTGTTTTATCCAATCTAAATGATTTGAGTATAATTGTTCTAATAAAATAGTTTCATTAAACGTTTTGAGGTAAGTTTCTGGCATATTTTTTATATAAAAGCGCCACTTCAAAATCCTTGAGATGTAAATACAATTTAGTGTTTTAAATTTTTTGTAAATAGGAATGAGCTCTCCTTTAATTCCCAAGGGAAAAGTATCTATATACAAGGCATCTACTTTGGTTTTTAATAGAATTGCTTCTATAGTTTCAGTCCATTTGTTCACCGAAGTATTCCAAGTTAGTTTTTCAAAATTGTAAATTTTAAAATGACTAGTAAATTGTGATGGAGAAATAATTAATACCTCTTCACATCTAATTTTAAGGAAACGAATAAGTTTATCGGTTCTTGTTAAATGACCTAAACCACCACCTTGCACATAAAAAACATGCATTAATAACCCTTTTCGATAAGTTCGTTAATTATAATTTGTTTTTGATCTTCTGGGATTTGAGCAATACAATTAATAAGAACACCAGGGGAGTAAGACATCGTTTTTGAAGATCCTTTTTTTGACTTATCAATATAAGTTACGGTTTGTGTTTGTGTTTTTAAATCGTATTTCGTCTTAGCAATTTTTATTTCGTTTTTAACAAGCTTAGCTTCATAAGTCCCCATTATTTTAATTTCAAAAGGATTAAGGTTTTCTTCATTATCGCTAATTTTAATTTTACTTTCATAGAGTTTGATCTTCCATAATAATTGAGAGGATTCAGTTCTTAATTTAAATCCATCTGTTTTATATTTTATTTCATAAGCAACAGATCCGTTTTTATTGTAATATTTCTTTTTATCTGATTTTGTCATTTTGGATGAATAACCAGTAGAATTATCGACAACTTGAGTTTTTTGAGTTTCTGGAGTTACTTCATTAGTTGCTTTTTTGCAAGATTGAATTATTAAAAAGAGAATAAGGATGCTTAATAATTTTACTAAATTATTTTTAAAAAATAGTATTGTTTTCATAAGTTATGATATTTTTTCAAATATATTTAAATAGTTTTGAGTCTCTATTTTAGAATTAAACTCTTCTTTTATTTTAGTTTTTAAATTTTTACTTTTTTCAATTAAATCTTTTTTATCAGACTCATAAAAATGAGAAATAGCTTTAATACAACTGTATTCAGAGAGGACATCGAATAAGAAAGCATTTTCACTATTTAATATATCTGGAATACCCCCTGCTCTTGAAGCGATTAAAGGTATGTTAAGAGACGCTGCTTCAAAAATAACATTAGGCATGCCGTCATAAATTGAAGGAATAGCAACTGCATCGCATATTAAGTAATTCGCAATAAGTTCTGTCTTACTATTTGGTGTTGCTTTCGAATAATGAATATTGTTTTTTATTAATTTATCTTCAATATGCATTTCTATTTCACCAACAATCCTTAGGTGGATTTTATTTATTAGTTTAGATTTTTGTAAATTATCTATAAAGAAATCGATTCCTTTTTTTTGTTTTAAATAACCAATCAGACCAATAATACAATTAGTATTGGTTTCTATTTCTTGTTTGTATTTTTTTGCAAGCAGTTTGTCAGAATTTAAAATTTTCCATTCTGAAAAATCTATAGAATTAGGAGTGAAATAAACATTTTTGTTGATTTGCATATTCTTTATGCGTTCAACTTTTTCTTTAGTGACACATGCAATAGCGGCAGAATTACGAATAGAATATAAAAGATCTTGCTTTTTTTGTGAAAAAATAGCGTTATCAAAATCATTTCCTCTAATGCAAGTTAATAACGGTTTTTGTAGCCATTTAGAAATAATAGGCATTCCTTTTAGTGATAAGTGACAACCATAAGCAACAAGGCTATCGCAATTAATAATCTGTTTGTTTTCTTTTAAATGAGCCCAAAGCACATTTAAACTATGAGAGCTATCCTCAAAAACAGGAATAGATGTGTAAGAACCTCTAACATTAGCAACTGTCTTAAAAGCTTTTTGTTTATTAGTAAAATGATATATGTGAACCGTATGGTGCTTCCTGAGATTAGAAATAATTCGATCGCAACTTCTGGACATTCCACCTTTGTTTGGAGGGTAATTTTCTGTAAACCAAATTATACTCATAAACTAGCTATAAAAAAAGGTGTCATCATTATTTAATAGTCCGCCGGTTTCAGTTGTATCATTAAAACTTTCAGCATCACCTTCAGTCCATCCAGATGAAGCACCACCACCACCAAATTCTCCACCTCCAAATCCACCATCGAAACCTCCGTCATTTGAGCCTTCATTAGAAGAAGGAGAACTAGATGTTGTCGTGATTATAGAACCTTCATCGTGATAATCGTAATCAGAATTTACTTTTTCATTGGCATATAAATACTTTTCCCAATAACAATTCTCGCATAAATCTTTTTTTTCAAAACGATGTACATGTAGTTTACAGACTTTTTTTTCGCATTTAGAACAGGTTTTTTCAGGACTATTTGTACAACTAATATTTAGAAAGACTCCAGATTTTTGCTCGCAATTCATTTGTTTTATATTTTAGGAGTAATTATTTGTTTGTTATTTAAAAAATCAAGCATTCTGGTGAAAATTGATTCTTGTTGTTTTACGGCAGAATGTATTTCAGTAGTTGTAAAGCTCCGCTTTTCCTTGAGTTTTATTTTTACAAAATAAAAAGTAGATTCTTTAAAAACAGAGATGTCATAATCATCTAGATATTTTTTTAATTCATTCTCGTTAATTATGTGATAATTTTCGGTAGCTAATTTAAGAGAAAGCATATACAAAAATTTATGTTTATGTTTCGATTTTGTTTTTACTTTACCACTAGCGCGGCGCTTAGTTGTTGTAACTTTAACAGTGTATTGATATAATGAGGTTGTACAAACGGTATTGTCTTTAAAAACTAAATTTGCTCTGTAGCGTTCCATGCCATATGCCCTGTAGCGTTTTCCGGATATATTTTTAAGACCAATCTCATGAGCTTTAATAGAGTGTTTATTGCTTTCTATGCCTTCGAAATTTAAACAGATCTGTATTAAATTTTTAAATACATCCCCTTTAATACTAATAATAAATCTTGCTAAATGATTAAATGAAACAATATCTCTGTAATAATTTTTATCAAAAAAAAGATGAGCAATAATATTTAAGATTATACTTATAACTAAGCTAAACATGAAGGCTGCAAAATGAGACTCAATATCATAAGACTCATCTGAAATTAAGTTAAAACAGATAAAAATTAAAACACCTAAAGGAGCAAGAAAAAATAAATAGCGTAGTCTAAACTTTATTGGTTGTTTAATTAATATAATTTTTTTAAAAAATATTAACCAATACTCACTAGGGCGTTTAGCGCTAATTTGGTTAGTTTTTTTTAATTTGTCTCCGTCTAATTTTAATGCTTTTTCAAACATATAATTTATAAGTTTTGATACATTAATTTCATTTTTTCTTCTTGATGAGACCAGAGGTACTTATCTTTAATGAGTTTTCTTCCTCTTTCTCCAACTAAATTTGCACGTTCAGGTTTTTCTATAAGTTCTCTAATTTTTCTACCTAGTAATTCGGGTCTATCAGGAGGAATGAGAAATCCGGTCTTTTTATTTTCTATTATTTCTCTAACTACAGGAATATCTGATGCTATTACAGATTTACCGTAAGCCATAGATTCAATAATTTTCAATGGGTTACACCCTTGAACTAAGTTTCGATCACAAGATGTTAAAGGTGCAATGGTAAATAATGCATTATTAATATGAGTTGCTAAGCTTGTTTTGTCTAATTCATAAAACCAGTCAATTTTATCATCAACACCTATACTTTTTGCTAGTATTTTATAATCTAAGGCTCTTTTTTCTGAAACAGAAGAGCATATCATTAATCTACATTCTAAATCTTGAAGCTCTTTAAAAGCCTTAAAAAGAGTTTTGATTCCTTGCCATTTTTGTAAAGCCCCAAAATATAAAACATAATCTTTTTTGTTGCTTTTTTTTAATGGATTAACCCTTTTAATGCTAACTCCATTTGGTATGACGATTAATTTATCTTTTTTTACATCAAATAATGAAATAATATAATGCTTAGTTGTTTGAGAGGGTGTTATAATAACATTAGAATTTAAAACACATAAGCGTTCTAAGTTTTTTATTTTTTTTATAACAGATTGACTAATATTTGGATACCTATTTGGGAGTTCTAGGGAAGGAAAAGCATTAATTTCAAACACTTTCTTTATATGACTTGCTGTTTTAATGGCTGGGATGCCTCCCCAAACATCTCTAAAATGTATAATTTTTACTTTTTCGCATAAAGGAAGCGATAATATTTCAGCAATACGCATTTGAAATTCCTGAGTTCGTTCTAAAAAATTAATAACTTTATCTTTCCAACGATATACATAAAGATCTCTTTCTTTATCGAACTGAAAAGTAGGCATCTCTTCGTTTCCTAAACAAATTAACAAGCCAGTATCATAAGTTTTTTGAAGTGCTTTTAAACAATGATTAATGTGAGTAGATGAACCTTTATAAGAAGGAAATAAATCAAAGGCTATATAAATATATTCAGGTTTAGTTATCAAAATTAGAATAAAATGAATTAAATAATGGTCTTTGCTATCATTTGTAAAAATATTTAAATATATCGAACAATTATAAATTAATATTGAATTATTTCAGCTTATAAAAAATCATTTTTCTTATCTGAAATAGATTTTTAATGAATATCGTGTGTTTAAAACATTATTTTCTATTTTTGCTAAGAATGAATTTTACAGCAGAACAAATAGCAGATATTTTAGAAGGTGAAGTAGTTGGTGATCCAAAAACAGAAGTTTCAAAACTATCTAAGATAGAAGAAGGGCAAAAAGGAACTTTAACCTTTTTAGCAAATCCGAAATACACATCCTATATATATACTACTGAAGCTTCAATAGCTATAGTTAATAAGGACTTTGTTCCAGATCAGAAATTATCGATGACACTTATTAAAGTTGACGATGCTTATCAGTCTTTTTCAAAACTACTAGAGTATTACAATCAAGTAAAACTAAATAAATTTGGTATAGATCAACCTTCATCTATTGCAGATACTGCAATAATAGGAAAAGATATTTATGTAGGAGCTTTTACATATATAGGTGAAGATGTTACGATAGGAGATAATGTAAAGATTTTTCAGAACTCATACATTGGTGATAATGTTGTTATTGGAAATAATACGGTATTGTTTTCTGGAGCTAAAATCTATTCAGATTCCATCATAGGTGAGAATTGTGTAATTAATTCTGGTGCTATAATTGGTGCAGATGGGTTTGGTTTTGTTCCAAACGATAAAGGAGAATATAATAAGGTTCCTCAAATAGGAAATGTTATTATAGAGAACTTTGTTGATATTGGAGCAGGTACAACAATTGATCGAGCAACATTAGGGTCTACAGTAATTAGACAAGGCGTAAAATTAGACAATCAAATACAAATTGCACATAATGTAGAAATTGGAAGAAATACTGTAATTGCAGCTCAAACTGGAGTTGCTGGTTCTACAAAAATTGGAAGTAATTGCCAAATAGGAGGTCAAGTAGGGATTGCAGGACATTTAATAATAGGTAATGGTGTTAGAATTCAAGCGCAATCTGGTATTGGACGTAATGTAAAGGATGATGAAATACTTCAAGGCTCTCCTTCTTTTGCATATGGTGATTGGAATAAATCTTATGTGTATTTTAAAAACTTACCTAAACTGGTAAAAACAGTAAATGATTTAGAAAAAAAAGTAAATGGCAATAATTAATACTAAAGTCAAACAAAAAACAATAGAGAAAGATATTTCTCTAAAAGGAGTAGGATTACATACTGGAGCAGAAGTTTCATTAACTTTTAAATCGGCAAAGGCAAATACAGGTTTTGCATTTAAACGTGTAGATTTAGAAGGTAGTCCTGTAATAGAAGCAGACGCAACTTATGTAACCAATACGCAACGAGGAACTTGTTTAGAAAAAAATGGTGTAACGATTCAAACCTGTGAGCATGTTTTAGCAGCCTTAGTTGGTTTAGATATAGATAACGCGATTATTGAATTAGACGCATCTGAACCTCCAATTATGGACGGTTCTTCAAAGTTTTTTGTAGATGCTATTGAAAAAGCAGGGATTGTTGAGCAAGATGAGCTAAGAGAAGAATATGTTGTTACAGATATTGTTTCTTATGTCGATGATGAAACGGGAAGCGAAATACTAGTCATGCCTGCTAAAGAATATCAAGTTACAGCTATGGTAGATTTTGGGACTAAAGTATTGGGTACTCAAAACGCAACACTTAATAGTATTTCAAAATTCAAGGAAGAAATTGCTTCTTCTCGTACGTTTAGTTTTTTACATGAGTTAGAAACATTGTTAGAAAACGGACTTATAAAAGGAGGAGATCTAAATAATGCTATTGTATATGTAGATAAAAAGATATCTACTGATACAATGGAAAAACTAAAAGTAGCTTTTAATAAAGATTCAATTTCAGTTAAATCTAATGGGATATTAGATAATCTAACATTGCATCATCCTAATGAAGCCGCCAGACATAAATTACTAGATGTCGTAGGCGATTTAGCGTTAATAGGCACTAGAATTAGAGGTAAAGTGATAGCTAATAAGCCAGGTCATTTTGTAAATACTCAATTTGCAAAAAAAATGGCTAAGCTTATTAAAAATGAAAGACGTAATAATGTTCCTGTCGTAGATTTGAATCAAGAACCAGTAATGGATGTGAATCAAATCATGGATATGTTACCGCACAGGCAGCCATTTTTGTTACTAGATAAAGTTTTTGAAATTACAGACAATTCTGTAATTGGAATGAAAAACGTAACAATGAACGAACCATTTTTTGCAGGTCATTTCCCTGGATCTCCTGTAATGCCTGGTGTTTTAATTGTAGAAGCTATGGCGCAAACAGGAGGGATACTTGTTTTAAGTACCGTTCCAGACCCTGAGAACTATCTAACGTTTTTCATGAAAATTGATAAAGTGAAATTTAAAAAAATGGTAGTTCCTGGTGACACTTTAATATTTAAGTGTACTTTAATTACTCCTATTAGAAGGGGTATATGTCATATGCAAGGTTATGCCTATGCTAATGGAAAACTATGTGCTGAAGCAGAATTAATGGCTCAGATTAAAAAAGTAAAATAATAACTAAATCGTTAATAAAACTGAATATTATTCGTTTAGTTTTAAATCACATTTTACAAAATTAAGTACTAAAATATGAATCAACCTTTAGCATACGTACATCCTGGAGCAAAAATTGCAAAAAATGTAGTTATCGAGCCTTTTACTACCATATATAATAATGTAACAATAGGAGAAGGATCATGGATAGGTAGTAATGTTACTATAATGGAAGGTGCTCGTATTGGTAAAAATTGCAATATTTTTCCGGGAGCAGTTATTTCGGCAATTCCTCAGGATCTAAAATATAATGATGAAGATACACTTACAGTAATAGGTGATAATGTAACTATTCGTGAATGTGTTACAATAAACAGAGGTACTACAGATCGTATGAAAACAGTAATTGGAAATAACTGTTTAATAATGGCTTATTGTCACATAGCTCACGATTGTATCGTAGGAAACAATTGTATTTTCTCTAATAATAGTACTTTAGCAGGACATGTAACTCTTGGTGAATTTGTTGTTTTGGCAGGTATGACTGCTGTACATCAATTTTGCTCAGTGGGAAATCATGCTTTTGTAACTGGTGGATCTTTAGTTCGTAAAGATGTGCCTCCATTTGTAAAAGCAGCTAGAGAGCCTTTGTCCTATGTAGGTATTAACTCTGTTGGGTTAAGAAGAAGAGGATACAAAACCGAAAAAATAAGAGAGATTCAGGATATTTATCGTATTCTTTATCAAAAACACTATAATAACACTCAAGCTTCAGAAATTATAGAAGCAGAAATGGAAGCCACTACAGAGCGTGATGAGATTCTTCAATTTATAAAGAACTCGCATCGTGGTATTATGAAGGGTTATTTCAAATCAAACTAAATAAAATAAAAATTAAGATATGGCTGCAAGTACATCAGATATTAGAAATGGTTTATGTATAAAATACAATCATGACATCTTTAAAGTGATTGAGTTTTTACATGTTAAACCTGGTAAAGGACCTGCATTTGTTAGAACGAAATTAAAAAGTGTTACTACGGGGAAAGTGATAGATAATACGTTTTCTTCTGGGCATAAATTAGAAGAAGTTCGTGTAGAAACGCATAAGTTTCAGTATTTGTATAATGAAGGGGAGACTTATCATTTCATGAATCAAGAAGACTATTCTCAAATTGAATTACAAAAAGCAACATTAGACTCTCCTAGTTTAATGAAAGAAGGTGAAATCGTTACTATTTTAATTAATTCTGAAGATAGCATGCCGCTATCTGTAGATATGCCAGCAAGTGTCGTTCTTGAAGTTACAGCTACCGAGCCTGGAGTTAAAGGAAATACTGCTACAAATGCAACCAAACCAGCAACTGTAGAAACTGGAGCAACGGTTAATGTGCCACTATTTATCAATGAAGGTGATAAAATTAAAATAGAAACAACAAAAGGTACTTACAAGGAAAGAGTAAAAGAGTAGAAAAAATTTATGACCGTATAAGTTTAATGTCTATATGTTCTTATCTAGTGAGGTTTTATTTGAGTTTATAAATATTGTTTCCTTATAAACTTTAAACGGATAAACTAATACACTCAAAGAAAAATGAAATTTCCAAAGCCACATACACTTAAAGAAATAGCTGATTTAATTAGTTGTGAATTTGTAGGAGAAGAAACGTTTACTGTTTTAGGGATGAATGAGATTCATGTTGTTGAGGCTGGAGATATTGTATTCGTAGATCATCCAAAATATTATGATAAAGCATTACAATCTGCTGCAACTACTATTTTAATAAATAAAAAAGTAGATTGTCCAGAAGGTAAAACGCTACTTATAAGCGATGATCCTTTTAGTGATTTTAATAGATTAACAACTCACTTTAAACCCTTTAAAGCTTCTGGAGTTGCAATATCTGCATCAGCAAAAATTGGAGAAAACACAATAATTCAACCCAATTGTTTTATAGGAAACAATGTCACTATTGGAGATAATTGTGTGATTCATTCTAATGTAAGTATTTATGATGATACAGTAATAGGAAATAATGTTATTATTCATGCTGGAAGCATATTAGGAGCAAGTGCCTTTTATTATAAAAATAGACCAGAAGGTTTTGATCAGTTGCGTTCGGGTGGGAGAGTAGTTATTAAAGACAATGTAGATATAGGTGCGCTTTGTACTATAGATAAAGGAGTTACAGGAGATACCACAATAGGTGAAGGATCTAAATTAGATAATCAAATTCAAGTAGGGCATGATACTGTTATTGGTAAAAAATGCTTAATTGCTTCGCAAACGGGAATTGCAGGATGTTGTATTATAGAGGATGAAGTCACTATTTGGGGACAAGTAGGAACGAATAGCGGAATAACTATAGGTAGTAAAGCTATAATACTAGGGCAGACAGGAGTAACCAAATCTGTAAAAGGAGGAAAAACTTACTTTAGTACGCCAATACAAGAATCTAGAGAGAAATTAAAAGAACTAGTGGCATTAAAACAACTTCCTGAATTACTTAAATCGCTAAAACAGAAATAAATACTTTTCTATAAATATTTGGTTTAGTTTTATATTAAAATAGATATAAAAAAGAAGGAAATTTAATAGGTTATTTTGATGTTTATTTAGTATAATAACTTACTTTTGTTAACGAAATTTTATAAGCTTTTTAAAGCTTATACTAGAATTTAAATTGAATAAAAACATATTATAACTTATAAGCATGAGCGTTTTAGTAAATAAAGATTCAAAAATAATTGTTCAAGGGTTTACAGGTAGTGAAGGAACTTTTCACGCTGGGCAAATGATTGAATATGGAACAAATGTTGTAGGTGGTGTTACACCAGGAAAAGGTGGTCAAACTCACTTAGAAAGACCTGTTTTTAATACAGTACAAGAAGCTGTAGATAAAGTAGGAGCAGACACTACAATTATTTTTGTACCACCAGCATTTGCTGCTGATGCGATAATGGAAGCAGCTAATGCGGGCATTAAAGTAATTATTACTATTACTGAAGGAATTCCTGTTGGTGATATGATTAAAGCGGCTGATTATATTAAAGATAAAGATTGTCGTTTAGTTGGTCCTAACTGCCCAGGGATTATTACTCCTGGAGAAGCTAAAGTTGGAATTATGCCAGGTTTTGTTTTCAAAAAAGGTAAAGTAGGAATTGTTTCTAAGTCAGGAACATTAACTTACGAAGCTGCTGATCAAGTTGTAAAACAAGGTTTAGGAATTACAACTGCTATTGGTATTGGTGGAGATCCAATTATTGGGACAACAACTAAAGAAGCTGTTGAATTACTTATTAATGATCCTGAAACGGAATGTGTCGTTATGATAGGTGAAATAGGAGGACAATTAGAAGCAGATGCAGCAAACTGGTATAAAGCTAGTGGAAGTAAAAAACCAATTGTAGGTTTTATCGCTGGTGAAACTGCACCAGCTGGTCGTACAATGGGACATGCAGGGGCAATTGTTGGAGGTAGTGATGATACAGCACAGGCTAAAAAAGCAATCATGAAGTCTTGTGGTATTCATGTTGTGGATTCTCCTGCTGAAATTGGTAAAAAAGTAGCAGAAGTAATGCAATTGGTCTCTTAAATAAGAAACAAAAGGGAATTTTAACATTTTAGTTGTTAAAGTATTCAAAATTATAAATAAAAATTAAGTTCGTAAGCATAAATTAGCTTGCGAACTTTTTTGTTTTAGACAATAAAGGTTAGTCGCTATTAATTAAATCTATTAATTCAATCAAAAAAACGAAATGAACTATCTAAAATTATCATTTGTTTTGGTTTTAACGGTGTCATTATTTGGCTGTAAAAAAACGGAAACAAACGAAGTGTTGGCTGTTGTTACTAAAGAACAGAAAGACGCTAATGGCTTTAGCTATGAAACAGTAAAAAATGATCCTACCGGTTTAAGGTTATATACTTTAGACAATGGTTTAAAAGTCTATTTAAGCAAAAACACAGATGAACCCAAAATACAAACTTATATCGCTGTAAGGGCTGGTTCTAATTATGATCCTAAAGAATCAACAGGTTTGGCTCATTATCTAGAACATATGGTGTTTAAAGGAACTAGTGAGATTGGTACTGTAGATTGGGAAAAAGAAAAAATCTATTTAGATAAAATATCTGTATTATATGAAAAACATAGAGCAGAACAAGATCCTGATAAAAAAATAGCGCTTTATAAGGAGATTGATAAGGTGTCTTTAGAGGCGTCTAATTATTCTGTTGCAAATGAATATGATAAAATGACAAGCTCATTGGGAGCTACGGGTACTAATGCACATACTTGGTTTGAGGAAACGGTATATAAGAATAAAATACCAACAAATGAATTAGATAGATGGCTTTCGCTTGAACAAGAACGTTTTAGTGAACTAGTTTTAAGATTGTTTCATACAGAATTAGAAGCTGTTTTTGAAGAATTTAATAGAGGACAAGATAATGATGGTAGAAAACGTTATGCTGCAATGTTAGAAGGTTTGTTCCCGAATCATCCTTATGGACAACAAAAAACAATAGGAACAGCAGAGCATTTAAAAAATCCATCTTTGGTCGATATTAATAATTACTTTAATAAATATTATGTGCCTAATAATATGGCTATGGTGTTAGTTGGGGATATAGATTTTGATGCTACAATTAAAAAAGTAAATAATACTTTTGGAAAATTAAAAGAGAAGCCAGTAACGCATCCAGTACTTCCAAAAGAAGAACCTATTAATGGCGTTGTTACAAAAGAAGTATTTGGGCCAACAGCAGAAAGTATTTCTATAGCTTATAGGTCTGGTGGTGTAAACACTAAAGACGAAATAATGGTTACCCTTTGTGATATGATTTTAGCAAATGGTAATGCGGGTTTAATCGATTTAAACTTAAACCAACAGCAACTAGTACAGCAGGCTGGATGTTCTCCAACCTTTTTAAATGATTATGGCTATCATAGTTTTAGTGGTTCCCCTAAAGAAGGACAATCTTTAAATGAAGTGAAAACGCTAATTTTAAATCAAATTGAAAAATTAAAAAAAGGAGAATTTGACGATTGGATGATTAATGCCGTTGTTAACGACTTGAAGAAATCTCAGTTAAGTGAGTATGAAAATAGTACACGATTAGCTTCTGCTTATTTTAATGCATTTATTCACCATCAAAATTGGGAAAATAAGGTTAAGTTTTTAAGTAAGTTAAAGGCTGTTTCTAAACAAGAAATTATGGATTTTGCAAATTCATTCTATAAAAATAATTATGTAATAACATACAAAAGAAAGGGAGAAGATAAAAGCATTGTAAAGGTTTCTAATCCAGGGATTACTCCTGTAAATTTAAACAGAGAGCAGTCTTCTAAATACATGAAAGATTTTAACACCATCAAGTCAGAACCGTTAAAGCCTGTGTATGTTGATTACGCATCATCCATTAAAGAAACAAAAACAAATAATGGATTGCAGGTTTCTTACATTGAAAATGAGACTAATGATTTATTCGATTTAAATATTATTTTCGATATGGGAAGCGATAGTGATAAAAAGTTAGGTCTAGCTGTTGGATACTTAAAATATTTAGGAACTGATAAATATTCAGCAGAAGAATTAAAAAAAGAGTTTTATAAATTAGGAATAGACTATTTTGTTAATGCAGGAGGAGAACAAAGTTATGTTGGTTTAAGAGGTTTAAAAGAAAACCTACCTAAAGGTTTAGAATTGCTAGAACATTTATGGGAAAATGCAGTGCCTAACCAAGAAGCTTATGATAAATATGTGCAATCCATAGCTAAAAGTAGACAAAATAACAAAACGAATAAAGGACAGATTTTAAGATCTGGATTAATGAACTATGGTAAATATGGAGAAAATTCAAGATTAAGAAATATTATCAAAGTGAGCGAACTAAAGTCTATCGATCCTAAAGAGTTAGTTAGTATAACTAAAGATTTAAAAAACTATAAACAACGATTGTTTTATTATGGAAAAGATATTGATGCTGCGGTTTCTGCACTTAATAATTTTCATAAAACAGCTCCAGAATTAAAAGAATACCCAGAAGCTATGGTGTACATGGAAAAAGAAACAGGTGGAAATGTTTATTTTGCAAATTATGATATGGTACAAACGGAAATGATGTTTTTAGCAAAAGGAGAGCCTTTTAAAGCAGAAAACATGGCGGCTTCAACATTGTTTAACAGCTATTTTGGAAGTGGCTTATCATCAATAGTGTTTCAAGAAATTAGAGAATCGAAATCATTAGCTTACTCAGCTTGGTCTAATTATTCTACCGCTCGTAAAAAAGACGATTCAAATTATGTAATGGCCTATATTGGTACTCAGGCTAATAAAATGCCGCAAGCTGTAGATGCTATGATGAATTTAATGAGTGATATGCCAGAAGCTGAAGAACAATTTAATGCGGCAAAAGAAGCAGCGTTAAAAAAACTAGCAGCACAGCGTATTACGAAATCTAATGTATTTTGGAATTATGAGCGTTTACAAAAATTAGGGATCAATAAAGATAATCGTGAAGACATGTATAATGCTATTAAGAATATGGAGATGGCCGATTTACGTAACTTCTTTAATAAAAATATAAAAGGAGAAAATTATAATGTAATGGTAATAGGAAATAAAAAAGATGTTAATTTTAAGGCTTTAAAGAAGCTAGGTAAACTACAAGAAATGGATATAGACCACCTATTTAACTACGAAAAGTCTCAAGCTGTAAAAATGTAGACTATAATTAATAACCTTATAAGATTAAGGTTTTAACGGTTTAAAAAAAATGGCATAATTAAAATATAATTATGCCGTTTTTTGTATTTGAACAACTAGTAATTGCTATCTTTGGTTTGCTAATAAAAAACAAAACGTTCTCTCTAATACTATAGGATTTAGAAGCGCGTAAGAAAATTAAATTTTTAATGAAATGAGCTAACAAATCTCTATTAGTAATAACCGATATAGATAATAGCGAATTACATCTGACCGATTAATAACAATATGAATAAACAGATAAAACTTTTAGAAGGAAAAATAGCTATAATTACAGGAGCAAGTAGAGGTATAGGTAAAGGTATTGCTCAAACTTTTGCTGCTCAGGGAGCGAATGTAGCATTTACATACAGTTCATCTGTTGAAGCGGCAAATGAGTTAGAAAAAGAATTAAATAATTTAGGAATAAAAGCTAAAGGATATAAAAGTAATGCTGCAAATTTTGAAGATGCACAAACTTTAACTGAAGATGTTCTTAAAGACTTTGGTGGAATTGATATTTTAATTAACAATGCTGGTATTACTAAAGATAACCTGTTGATGAGAATGGGGGAGGATGATTTTGATAAGGTTATTGAGGTTAACTTGAAATCAGTATTTAATATGACTAAAGCTGTGCAGCGTACCATGTTGAAACAACGAAAAGGATCTATCATTAATATGAGTTCTGTAGTTGGTGTAAAAGGAAACGCTGGGCAAACGAATTACGCGGCTTCGAAAGCCGGGATTATTGGTTTTTCAAAATCGGTTGCATTAGAACTGGGTTCTAGAAACATTAGAAGTAATGTTATTGCACCAGGATTTATTGAAACAGAGATGACCGCTAAGCTTGATGAAGAAACAGTGAAAAGTTGGAGAAATGCTATTCCATTAAAACGTGGTGGTACACCTGAAGATATTGCTAATGTCTGTGTGTTTTTAGCTAGTGATATGAGTGCTTATATTACAGGGCAAACACTTAATGTGGATGGAGGGATGCTTACTTAGTAATTATTTACAATGGTAGCTAATTTAATAAAAATAGCGATCACTGAGCGAAGTCGAAGTGAGGAGAAGAATTTTATTCTAAACAATTAAAATTAATTAATGAGTTCACAAACTCTTATATATATAATCCTTGCAGGAATTATTGCGCTTTTATTAGCGCTATTCCAATATAAATACAAATCAAAAAGCACGAAGAGAAACTCTCTCTTTGCTTTTTTGCGTTTTCTATCTATTTTCTTTACGTTATTACTATTAATCAATCCAAAATTTGAGAACGTTCAAGTTTATAGCGAAAAACCAAATTTAGTTGTAGCTGTAGATAATTCTTCATCTGTAAAACACTTGAAACAAGACAGTAAAGCGACTGCATTCATTGAGTCTTTAAAGGGTAATAAAGCTTTAAACGAACGGTTTAGTCTTGATTTCTATTCATTTGGAAGTGCATTAAATACTTCAGATTCAATAAATTTTAATGAAAAGCAATCTAATATAAATAAAGCATTTAGAGGACTAACAGAGATTTATAAAAATACAGTATCGCCAACAGTAATTATTTCAGATGGAAATCAAACATATGGAAATGATTATGGTTTTTCTGCTAAAAAATACAAACAACCTATTTATCCTATTATTTTAGGAGATACAATAGTTTATAATGACTTAAAAATCAATCAATTAAATGTAAATAAGTATGCTTATTTAAAGAATAAATTTCCAGTAGAAGCCATAGTTGTTTATAATGGAAATGAAATAGTAAACTCTAAATTTATAGTTACTGCCGGTAGTACAACTATATTTTCAAAAGTAATTAACCTTAATAAGAGCAATAATGCTCAAGTTTTAAATTTTACATTGCCTGCAAATAGAGTTGGTGTTCAAAGTTATAGAGCGACGATTGTTCCTTTAAATTCTGAAAAAAACAAAATAAATAATAGTAAGAATTTTGCTGTAGAAGTAATAGATCAAAAAACTAAAGTAGCAATTGTAAGTACATTAATCCATCCAGATTTGGGGACGCTTAGAAAAAGTATTGAAGCTAATGAACAACGTACTGTTGCTTTTTTAAAACCAAATGAATTAATAAATCAAATAAATGATTTTCAAATGGTTGTGTTGTATCAGCCAAACAATTCATTTAAGTCATTATACGCGAAATTAAACAGTTTGAATAAGAATAAGTTTGTTATATCTGGGCCAAAAACAGATTGGCGATTCTTAAATGCCGAAAGTAAAACGTATACATTAGACATAACGAGTCAGACCGAAGATTATCAAGCTATTTTAAATACAAATTATAATACATTTATAATAGATGATCTAGAATTTAATTCCTTTCCGCCTTTAAATTCTAGCTTTGGAGAACCTCAATTTGATGTGCCACTAGAAACTATTTTATTTAAAAGCGTTAATGGTATTGAAACTCAAGAACCATTATTAGCTACTTTTGAAACTAATGGAAGAAGAGAAGCTGTTTTATTTGGTGAAAACCTATGGAAATGGCGTGCTCAAAGTTATTTAAACCAAAGAAACTTTAATAATTTTGATGACTTCATTGGTAAAATAGTACAGTATTTAAGTTCTAATAAACGAAAAAACCGCCTGAACGTTGAATACGAATCATTTTACGAAGACAACAATAATGTGATCATAAAAGCTCAGTTTTTTAATAAAAATTACGAATTCGACGTTAATGAAACACTTAATATTATTGTAAAAGATAAGAATAGCGGTACGACTACAACTTTTCCTTTAATATTAAGAAATAATAATTATCAGGTTGATCTTTCGAGTTTATCAGCTTCAGATTATAGTTTTACTGTAAAGGCAACTAGCGAGTCTATTTCTAAATCTGGAACTTTTAAAATACTAGAATATAGTGTAGAGCAACAATTCTTAAATGCGAATGTAACAAAGCTTCAACTATTAGCTACTAATAGTAAAGGTAAAGGGTATTTTATCTCTAATCCTAATCCGATTTTTAACGATTTGATTGAAGATGAGCGTTATAAACCGATACAAAAAAGCACAAAAAATACTGTACCTTTGATAGATTGGAAATACTTACTATTTCTAATTGCACTAACCTTAGCAATCGAGTGGTTTCTAAGAAAATATAACGGATTAATCTAAAGTAAAATATCATGGAAAAATTACCAAAAATTGCACTGCCATTTATAATCATTGCAGTGGTATTAACAATATTGCTAGCTAAATCGGCTATTAACATAGGTTATGGAGAAGCTGGTGTTCTATTCAAAACCTTTGGTGGAGGAGTAGTAGTTGATAAGCCGCCATTAGGAGAAGGGTTTCAAATTATAGCACCTTGGAATAAGGTATACATTTATAACACGAAACAGCAAGAGGTTTTTGAGAAGAAAATGCAGGTTTTATCATCTAATGGTTTAGAGATTACTTTAGATGTATCTGTACTTTATCAGCCTCAAATAAATAATTTAGGATTATTACACCAAACAAAAGGTGAGAATTATTTAGATATTGTAATTGTTCCAGAAATACGTGCAGTAGCGAGAAGCGTTGTTGGACGTTACACACCTGAACAATTATATTCTACAAAGCGTGATGCCATTCAAAATGAAATATTCGAAGAAACTAGAAAAAAGGTTGAGCCACAATATATTCAATTAAACTCTGTACTAGTTCGTGATGTTACTTTACCGCCAACAATTAAGCAAGCTATTGAGCGTAAATTAAAACAAGAGCAAGAATCTTTAGAATATGAATTTAGATTAGTGACAGCGTCTAAAGAAGCTGAAAAAGTAATTATTGACGCAAAAGGTAAAGCGGAATCTAACCGTATTTTAAGTGCATCGTTAACAGATAAGATTTTACAAGACAAAGGTATAGAGGCAACAGTGAAACTAGCTGAATCGCCTAATAGTAAGGTTATTGTGATTGGTTCTGGAGATTCAGGAATGCCTATTATTTTAGGGAATCAATAGCGTTTTTCACTATTGAGTCGTCCTAAAATAGGTTGACAGATTTTTAAAAATTAAATTAAGAGGCTGTCCGAAAAGTATTTTCAACGTCATTCTGAATTTATTTCAGGTTGACGAAAATAACCTTTTTAGACAGCTTCTTTTTATTGTGTAAAAAGTAGGTGTTTTTATATTAAGACTTTTAATGCGGTCTTTTTTTATTCATACTTGTATAATGTGAACTTCTTTTTTATGTTCATTTTAAACCAATATTAATTCCTAAAACAAGCAATTAATAGCGTAAAATATACATTTAATCTATTATCTATCTAGATATTAACATTTTATAGTGCAATTTGTTACTTTAACGACTTAATCCATAAAACACTATAAAATGAAATTGAAATTTTACTTAATCGCTTTAGCTCTATTTAGCAATATGGCTATTTTTGCTCAAGTTGTTGCAGAGCAAACGAACTTTAATTACAACCTAGCTTATTGTGTAGGGTCCAGCAATTCTACTGCGTGGATAGGTGATGAAATTGTTTTAATGATAGAAGGAGAAACTCCTTCAGATCGAAATATTCAATACATGACTCAAGCTATTGAAGTTTTTGAAAATATATATTCTGGATATGCAAGCATAACAGGTCTCAATAATTTACCAAATCAAAGTTCTTATAATGGAAAGACTGTTGTTGAAATTGTTTTAGATAATTGTGGGGCAGGTGGTTTAGCACATCATGGAGCTAAAGGAATGTCTACGGGGGTTGATCTATTTGATAGATTATATAATAGTATAAGAAATAATAACCTTGCGGTTCCACAAGTTTTTTTCTACGAAATTAACAGGAATTTTTGGTCGCCTCGTTTCAATGATAAATTTGATTGGGCAATGAATAATGATCCTAGCGCATGGGGATGGTGGACAGTTGGAATGAATAATGCTCAAGCTGTAATGCTATCGGCAAGTTTAGATTATGAATTAGATTATTTTGGTCAGGATAGAAAAGGGTTTAGAGATAGAATGGTAAAAAATCTTGATGATTATATTAATGACACACAATACGATTTTGAGTTTGGTTGGAAGCAATCATTAATGCCATGGAATGATAGAGAGAGTATAAATGATTTAATGTCTGGTTTATTAATTTATAGCTATGAAAATTTTGGTGGAGATCAATTTTTAAATGGCCTTTACAGATATTTAAGAACAAATGAAATACCTAACAGATCTGGTGTATTCGCTTTTCAAGAATGTAGAGACAATATATATAAAATATGGAGTTTTTCTGCTGGCCGTGACCTTGTTTCCTTTTTTGAGGATGATTTAAGATGGATTATTTCTCAGGACGCCAAGGATGATGTTTCTGTTACCTTAACAGTAGATGAGTTTGATAAAGATAGTGCAGGATTAAAAATATATCCCAATCCAACAAACGATTTAATTAATATATCTACAACATTAAATAATTCTTTAACTGAAATTAATATCTACAATACATTAGGGCAAAGAGTTTTTAATGAGTCTTTCAACGAATTAAACGAGGTTGCCATTAATGTTAGTGCTTTTGAAGCAGGTATGTATTTTATTAAGCATGAAAATTTCGTGACTTCATTCATAAAAAAATAATTAAAAAATCGTTAGGATTTATAAATATATTTTTTGAATCTTTGACGAAACAAAAATAAAATGAATTTTATTCAATTACATCATCATCATTTTCATACTGGCATTCAAGCGAGCTGAAGATGTATTGAATAAACTCAACATATTATAAGACCCGTTTGAATTAATCAAGCGGGTTTTTATATTCCCGCAAAAGCGGGGACTAGCATTAGGATGTGATTTTACACAAGAAACTTTTAGTATTCTAAAGATAAATTAAAAGTCAGTAAGAATATCATTTTTTGTTTTTTTTTGATAATGATAATTAAAAAAATATTCGCAAAGATTAATTATTTTTAGGAAACCAAATAGATCATATTATCGTGGTTTTTCCTGTTTATATCGAAAAATTAAAATAATAACTAGATTTCAGGAATTTTAGTCTTTAATCTCTTAGGGTTTAATTCCCCGATGCTTGCATCGATCGTTAAAAGCGTTATTTTTGGAGATGTCAAAGCGTAAATATATCCATAAATCTCACAACGTTTCGGTTTTGTTGTATCATTTAGTTTTTCCTTCAAAATATAGGCGATTTGTTTTTAACAATTTG
>CALGLR010000127.1 GCA_937959395.1 uncultured Flavobacteriaceae bacterium
AAAAAAATCAGAGGAAAACCACAAATCAAAATAAACTTTGAAGAGGACTTATTTTCTGTGAAAAAACAGATATAACGCCTGTTTATAGTAGTTCAAAAGCTAATTTAGATCGATCGGTAAAACTTTCGGACGGCAGTGAAAGATGGTATTCAAATTTTATCTAGAAGTGTCGATAAGGCCATTGAAGAGAAGATAACAGATAATGAATGGCTTGCAGTTTTCGCTAAAGGATTAAGCTTGTTAGATGATTACGATCACGAAACATTGGATGCAAAAGGATTAACTTTAAAAGAAGCTAATTACCCAAGTTTAGGAGACTATCAAAAATTGATAAATCAAATGTTAACCGAATTTGATTCAGATGTGTTTGGTAAAGAAAAGGATAAAAGTTTTGAAAGCTCTGTAGCACAAATATCAAAGGGTTTTGGAGAAGATGACTTTTATCCAACACTAGAAGAAAAAGCAACAATGCTTTTATATTTAATAGTGAAGAACCATTCGTTTGTAGATGGTAATAAACGAATAGCAGCAGCCTGTTTTCTTAAGTTCTTACAGCAAAACAATATGCTTTTCAATTCACAAGGACAGCCTATAATTAGCAACAACACATTAGCGAGTTTAACGCTTTTTATAGCTTCTAGTAAACCAGAAGAAATGGAAACAGTAAAACGCTTAGTTATTAGTGTATTAAATAGAAATAAGTAATTATTCAAGGTTCCCCTAGCCGTTCAAAAAGAAAACGAACGACTTCAGGACGTAAGAGTTTTGTACTTTTCTTATAACCGAAAACTTTAAGTTGTTCCAAATACGTATGAATCCAAGAAGATAACGTTTTAGGACAGACGTTGTAGAGCGCTGCCAATTCATATTTATAATAGGCTTTGAGTTTGACAGGTTGTTCGCCTTCAAAATAAACGCCTTTTTTATCACCCATACTTATCGTTTTAAATTTTCAGAAATTAACTCTTCTCCCAAACACGAACCAATAAACCCACCAATAAGAATAAAAGGGTAGGAGTCTTTAGGTGCATATTTCTTAGCAACTATGAATCCCAACATACTTCCCATTAGTGCTAAACTTGCTTTCTTTGTGTTTTTTGATACCATGTTAACTTATTTTAAATAATTAATAAGACCCAAAGTTCCCAACCCAAGCGCAGATGCCCACGCTATTTTCTGAAAACGACGTCTGCGTTCATCTCTAAAATCAACCAGTGTTAAGGTGAATTTATTTCCATAACGTTGTCGGTGTTCATTTGCTAGCTGGAGAAACCCTTTAAAATCATTGGCATTAGCAAAGACCAGACAACCTGCAGAAAAGTGATCAATTACTTTAGTAGTACCTTCTTGCCGAGCTCTATGAATATTAATGCCAAAATTACCAGTCGTTTCTTGTCCAGTTTCTATCCATTTAAATAGGCCTTTACGCTCATAATTTCGAATCACTTTAACTGGAGCGCGCTCTACCATGGCTTGGTAAGTGCCTCTGTGCAATCCTAAACTATAAGTATCTACATACTGTCCTTTTTTTAGAAAAGCGGTGCCTTGTGGATGCATTGGGTTTTCTAACCAATACTGTCCAGGATCTGTCGTTGCTTTAAACATATGATACACCCATTTGTTTTGAGAATTAGTATAAAACACATGTATTTCATCATCAAAACGATTGCTGCCTAAAAACCGACTTCTATAGCCTACAATATTGAGTCGGTAGGGCTCGCTATAAACCTTATAACCTTTGCGTCTTAATATGTCTAAACTTTTAAATAACACCTTATCTTTTTATTGTGAGCAATTGGTTGGGCTTATAAAATCCGCAACCACCCAAACTTGTTTTTTTAAGCGTCGTTTTTTATAAACGCCATTGCCTTCACGGGAACCATCATCATTGGTGTTTCCTTCTACAGTAGTAATATACTTTTCACCCCAAGAATCAATGAATCCTATGTGCGCGGGTCGTTCCAGTTTTGGATACCAAATAAGAAAAATATCTCCCTGTTGTGGAGTTTGTTTTTCAAATCGATTGCGATGGTAAATGCGTTTGCATTTCATAGCATAATCAGGCACCCAAGCACTTTTTGGCGTATTCACTCCTGCATATTGGTAACACCAACTCACAAAGGCAGCACAGTATGATCACCCCACATAAAAATAGTAAGTAGAACACAGGTGAAAAAAAGTAAAGTTTTAGTATTGTTCATTCTTAAATACTTTTTTGGATAATGTCGTAAAAAATCGACTTAGCTGTTTTTTGTTTTTTCCGAATTCCAATTAGAGATCATCATTTCGGCATTATAGGAACAAAAGCGTATTTCTTTTTCTTTAACATCATTTAAAACTTTTAACGCAATATCCTCATAAACAGGTAAAAGCATATTTGCCGCCCATATTTTTACTTTTAGACAGTCATGATCTAATAAATCTTTTAGTTCCCTTAAGTCAAAATTTTGTTTGATATACTTATCAATTTTAAAAGCTCTTTTTATACTTTTTTCTTGAAGTTTATCATTATTAGTTAATGTGCCGATATACTCCATTAAAATATTTTCAATCAGGCTTTTTTTTGCTTCTTCTATATTTTTGAATTTCATATTACAAAATTAATAAATTATTCCCGTTACACCATCCCATCCATATTGTTTTAAAACTTTAATACCTTCTTCATATTGCCTTTCAAAAGGGAATTGGGCAACCCACTCTCTAAATCTCTTTCCGTTGGTAAAATCATGTATTCTAGCATAATGACTAGTTACAGCATTATGCAATGAACCAGTGCCAGTGGGTATATCCAAAATGTTTTTAGTATTGTGTATATTTTTACTTCCAAATTTAAGAGTATTTAATGACTGAAATCCATTTTGCTCTACAATATGATGTAATGCATTACCGCTTGAAGCATTTCCCTCTATTCGTTTAAAGGCAGCAAAAGTTTTGTGACCGCGACCGCCTGCTAAAGTTGTTCTTGCAATTCTCTGTAAAGTCCTGAAATATGCGCTAACTGAGGCTTTTGTAACTGTTCCATTACCTGCTTTAACTAAGAAGTAAGCACTACCTGCTCTGGTTGGAGATATTATTGCAGCTAAATCTAATAATGATATTCCAAAATCGAACATATCCTCCCTCCATTCATCTAATATAGGCTCAACAACTACTTGCCTTCCTCTGGTGCGTATTTTAAAAAGCCTTCCTAAAGTTTCATTATCTATATCTAAAGGTATTTCATAACCTGAACCTGTCATATATCTCCTAACAAATGCACCCATTTGCTCGGAGTTTAGTACTCCTTTTAACCATAATTGAGCTAAATTACTTACTCCATCATAAAACCCATTTATAACAGCCACCGTTAACTGTGCTATTACCTCTTCTGGGCATGGTTGTGGTTGGGGGTAACAGGGATTAGTAATTAACTGAGATCCCTCTAGTAAAGTGTTAAAGATTAAATCGGGATCTCCATTTGTAATTGCTCTTGCAAAATTCTTTTCTCGTGCAGAACCGTTATTCAATATTCTTACAGTTTCTTTTGCGAATTCACTTTCGTATTCTATATTTACGGACGTCCCATCATTAGCAGTAAAATGAAAAGAAGAACCGTACCAATTATTACCAGCAAAACTATATAAACCTATACCATTAACTCCAAACATGTCTCTAATTATTCTTCCTTCATAAGCTGAGTAAGCATTGTCTTTAAAGAGTGCTGCTAGTACATTCCCAAAATTTGTAAAACCTTCTCTAACAGCTTGGTTTCCGAGTTGCCAGTTTAAAGCACGGTTTGGATTTTGAGCATTTTGATACAATGGAGTATTCAATGATTCATAAAGACTTGTATTTGGTGTAAATTCTCCTCCATCTTGAAGCTGATTTAATAAATAATTCATACAATCTGACGATACTTTAGAAAAGTCATTAACTTTAAAGTATTCTTCTACTTCATTTTCTAGATCGGGTTCTGCATTTACGAAAGCTTCGTTTCTAGCACCTAAACCTGCTATAGCAACATCAGCTAAAAAATCTGGTGTAGAAACTTCGTTTAATGCAGCATTTATTGCTTCTTGTCTTAATCGCTCTGCATTTAATTTTGCTACAACTGGTCCTGTTGGATAACTTACAATCGTTTCCCAATAATTAGGATGAAATACAGATAATTTCGCAGGGAATTGTTCTATACCATACCATTCAACATAAGATTCTTGACCATAATTAAGAACACCGCCTGATGGGGCATATGGAGATGCTAAATAATAGGTATCATGAATATACGCCTGCATTAAATCTAATTTATCCCAATCATTGCCATATCTATTATAATAATTTAGCTGATTACGACTAATGTCTTTTAAGATATCATGATTACGATTATTAAGTACTGCCATATCTTTAATAAAATCATGTATTTTTAATTCCTGATCTAAACGCCATTGATTGCTATTAAACTCACCAACTTCTTGAGCTCTTAAATTGTTTACTTGATTTGCAGATCGTATTTCACTTATTGGAGTGCTTCCATATTTTAAATGACCATACCTAGAATTATTAACATTACCAGCATTAATCTCATTAGCTCTTAAATTTAAAAGCTTTATGTTTCGTATGCAGCGGCTTCTGATTTCTTTTTTAAGATTGGTTTTATTTTCGTATTTATCTTTTAAAGGCCTAGCGGAAGCTTTTACGTTTTTAAGCTCTTTATCTTTATAAAACTCTTTTTGTGCTTTTTCAAAGTCTGAAAAGTTTTGCCCTAACTGCTCTTGTATTTCATCTTTAAACACGTTTTTTTGTCTGTTAAGCCAAGCATTATATTGGTTTATTTGTGCTTGTATTACTAGATTATGAGCATTTAAAGCAGAGTTAGTATTAGTACTAAATGTAATCTGCGGATAGTTCTCTTCAGTATAAAATATTGGAAACCCTTGGGTTATTCCTGTTCCTTTTTTTAACTGAAATTCACCAGATGCTCTTTTATTAGCTTGAGCGAAACTTATTGCAGTTTTCAAATTCTTTATCAGAATTAATAATCAGTTTTTTTAATGAACAATACTCAAATCATATAGATTTATAGAGAGAGAGCCATTTTTTCGAATAAAAATCCAATTATTACTATTAAAATGATTAATAACTAGTTTATAATTACTTTTTTTTCATTTGATTTTTTAAACACTTAGCTTTTTGTATTAATAATCCATTATTATCTAATTGTAACCCCTAGATTACTTAGAGTCCAAAAAAAATTAAAGGAAGGTTTAGAACTTTATCAAAATAAGAGTAAAATAATATCAATAATAAATCAATTGCCAATTATTAGTCTAAACTACATTTCTTAGGATGAGAATAATCATTGTGCCAAAAAACAAACTCAGAGATGTTAGAACTAAAATATATAATTTAAATCTTTTTTATTGACACAATTGTTATTAGCTGTTATTGTTTTATTAAAAAAGGTGTTATTTTTCTTTTAAGCATTGGTTTGTCATCTTCCCAACTCTCATCTTTAAGTCTGTCCTTATAGCTTGTTACCATTAAAACTTCACCTTGCTTATTTAATAAAATATATTTAGACATATCATTTATATCTTCAAAGTTATTGGGTGTGATTTCGCTTATGAATTTTTTATACTTTTTATTTTCGTTCTTTCCGTAAATACTATTTAAAGACATTACAATAATTCCTTTCTTTTTACTATCAATATACTTTTTTGTGTGCAAGTAATTGGTTTTGTTTCTATCCACTGCGAGTATTAATAAGTTAAGATTGTGTTTTTCTGTTAGATCTATAACATCTTTTAAATGTACTATGCAAGGTTGACACCACATGCCAAATGTATAAACTAATGTATACCCTTCATAGCCTTTAGCTAAGCACTTAATGTCTTTTTTGCTAACATTTAAAAGCCCATAATTGTCTTTATTTATTTCACAGTTTTGAGCTGATACTAAGCCTGTAAATAATAAATAAAGTATTGATAGTATTTTTTTCATAAAATAAAAACACGAGGCTGTCTGAAATATTTAACTTCTGTTTGTTTGATCAGTCCCTATGCTTCGGGGCTGCTTAAACAGATATCTAGTTGCTTTTTACTTTTTAGACAGTCTCGTTTTTTTTAAGATTAATTATTTTTTTAGTAAAACTTTATAACCACCATAATTTCCAACAGTATCATCAAGGTTATAAGTCCCAACTGGAATTACTAGGCCTGATTCTTCATCTATAACATCTTCATCAATATAAAAATTGGTGTCAAATTTATCAGAGTCAAGATCAGATGTTAATGCTAAAATTAAATAGTTTTGCCCATCGATTTGCTCTGAAACAAATGTCATGCCTTCCAATGGTTCAGAATTTAAGTATTCAATAGTTATTTCCTTAACTTTACATATACCTACTTTTTTACAGTTTTTAGATTTCCTGCCAACTGATAGAGTAACCTTAATTCCAGGGTCTTTTTTAGCTAAATTTGCAGAACTTCCGTCTATTAGATTAAAATTAGTATATAATTCAGGTTCTATCTTTTGACTTTCAACTATATTTTCATCTTTACTACACGAAGTTAATAATATGTTTATGAATAATAATGTTAAAATTGATAAATAGGATAATTTGATTTTTTTCATGTTTTTGTTTTTAATTGCCTACTCTATTCTAAAAAAGCTTTTCGGCTTGCGCTTTCTTGTTTAAAACAAACACGAGCTAGCATCGTATTTGCTTTTCCCTAAGACAACCAATTAATAGATTTATTTTAATTGTTTGCTGGTACAAATGTAGGTCTGCATTTAAGTGTAAAACAAGCAAAGTATGTCTGGATTCATGAATTTGGAGTCCAAATTCATGAATTTCATGTTATAGTTTTTCTTTGTTAAACGTTATTTTTATTGGGGTTTTCTAATTTTTTGAATAGATTTTGTTACAATAGAATGATTAAGAATTTTGGTGTCTAAAAAATGTTTAAAAAAGAAGGAAAACGGCTTGATGACTTTGTCTTACAATACAATTCAACAATTAAAAATGACGTTAAACGTTTGTTTTGAAAATCACTTTAATAAAAGTGTATTTTCGTGTTTCTAACTGGAAATTTTGAATGAAATTCAATTATTTATTTGCTTTATTGATTGGTTTATTAGCTCAAATGAGTGCACTTAGCCAAATGAGTATCTCTGATTCTTTAGAGATGCTATCTTATTACGATATAGAAAAAAATATTAAAATTTCTAAAACGGATTCTATTAAGAGAATATATGCTGAAGGATATCTTAAAAAAGCCAAGATAGATAATGAAATTATCGAAATAGCTAATGGCTATTATTTTTTATCACAAGCAAACTCTCATACGCAGATTGGGTTAAAATATGCCGATAGTATTGTTACATTAACGAAATCATTAAAAAACGAGAAATATCCAGCTCAAGGCTATTTACAGAAAGGAATACAATTGTATTATTTGGCGAGATATTCTGAAGCACTTGAAAATTATGTTCTTGCAAACACATATTTTACTAAAAATAATGATGTTTATCATAACGTAAAAGTAAAGCATTACATAGGGCTCTTAAAAAATGCGGCACATAACGATCAAGAGGCTTTAAAGATATTTCAAAAAAACTTACTGTTTTTTGAAAAAGAGGATAATAAGATAAAATTTAATAACCAATATTTGAAATCATTGTTTGCTCTGGCGGATTCATATAATGGTAATGACAAATTAGATTCTTCACTTGTAATAAGTTCAATAGGAATTAAAGAAAGCTTCAAGTCTAAAGATGATTTATATCCATATTTTTTAATATCATTTGGAGCTACTAAGACTCTTAAAGAAGAATATTTAATTGCTATAGATAGCTTAATCAAAGGAGTTAAGTTTATTAAAAATAAAAAAAAATCATTATGTGATAGCTATTTGATTATTAGTCTTGCTTATGAAAAAACAGATAACATTGATTTGGCTATTAAATATTTAGAAAAAGTAGATTCAATTTATGAAAAAGAGCCTCAGGTAATTTTTCAAGCGAAAGAGGCTAATGAAACTAAATTTAGGCTATATAAAACCACTAATGATTATAAAGAGAAAATAAGAATTGTTGATAGACTATTGCATATTGACAGCATATTGAAATTGAATTATGAAGACTTAGGAAAACAGATTGTTGAGCAATATGAAATTCCTAATTTATTATCAGAAAAGCAAAGACAAATTTTAAAATTAGAACAGAAATCAAAAACGAGAAAAACAATTTTCTCTGTATTGATATTTTTATTTATAGTGATAGCAATTTTATCTTTTTTTATTTTCAGAAAAAATGTTGTTTATAAAAAACGATTTGAATATCTGCTGAAAGAGCCCAATAGTAAGCAGGAAGATGCTTCAAAGGAAGATTTGATCGATACTAAAAATGTGAATTCTTTCGATCTTTCAGAAGATTTAGTAAAAACAATTTTAAATAAGTTAGATAACTATGAAAAAAATAATAAGTTTTTATCAAAAAAAATCACCTTAAATTCATTGGCAAAAGAGTTCGATACTAATAGTAGTTACTTATCTAAGGTAATTAATTATACAAAAGGAGTTAATTTTGCTAATTATCTAAATAATCTTAAAATTGATTATGCCATAAATAAATTAAAAGTAGATAAGCAATTTAGATCATACACAATAAAAGCAATTGCAGAAGATGTGGGTTTTAGTAATGCGCAATCCTTTACAAATGCATTTTACAGAAGAACAAACCTTTATCCTTCGTATTTTATAAAAAAACTAAATGGGATTAAAAATATTTAAAAATCAGCTGGTTATGCCTTTTTTTGGTTGATGATATTTATAAATGTCATCAACTAGAATTTTAAATAACCTAAAATTAGTACTACTTTTGATCTCTAAACTTTTAAAAACAATTATTATGAAAAATTTAAAGAAACAAACGAACAAATTAAATCTTAACAAGTTTCAAATTGCTAAAATTTCAAACACTAAAGTTATACTTGGTGGTTTAGATAATGGTAACCCTACTAGAGTTGGAGGTCAACAAGGTGGAGGAAATTAGATTCAAGATTTCTTTAATAAAGAATGTTTTAAGCCACCAAGTTTAAATTATATAGATTTACTTGGTGGTTATTTATAAATTCAAATTTGTTTTATGAGGTTTTATTTATTCATTTTATTAATATTTAGTTTCATGCAATGTCAAAAAAATGACAATAAAAAAGCTATACCTAAAATTGATAAAGAAGAAGTTGTAGATCAATTTTTTGGCAAAGAAGTTATAGATCCTTATAGAAATTTAGAAGATTTAACTGATTCTATTGTTATAAATTGGTTAAAGTCTCAAAAAAAATTATCTAATAATATTGTCAATGAAATCAATGGAAAAGATGATTTTTTAAAGAAAATTAATTCTAATAAAGACAAACAATCTTATACTGTCTCAAAACTTAAAGTATCTAGCAAAAATAGTTTGTTTTATTTAAAAAAGATAACAAATGAGGACAATGGCAAGCTATATTATAAGAAAGATTTCCTTGCTAAGGAAGTGTTTTTATTTGACCCAAATGATTTTAACCTTGGTAAAGGAAATAAATATTCTATAAATTATATACAACCTAGTTGGGATGGATCTAAAATCATTATAGGTTTAACCAAAAATGATGAAGAATTTTCTGTTTTTAAAATTCTAGATTTTGAGACAAAGACACTATTAAGCGATATAATTTATAATGCTCTTCCAAATGCTTTGGGTGGAGCTGATTGGCTTAAGGATAACTCTGGGTTTGTGTATACCTATACACCTTCTATAAACCCAAAAGATAAAAACTATTTACTCAATGCAGAGTCAGTAGTATATTATTTAGGAGAAAATAAGATTACAGATATTTTTTCTAAAAAAAATAACCCTGAATTTGAGATTGGTGACGAAGAGTACCCAATAGCACATATCTCTCAAAAAAGTGATTATATATTGGGGACTATAGCTGGAGCTTCTAATCATAGAGATACCTACTATCAACCCATATCTAATCTAACTACTAATAACTGGAAGTTGTTGTATGGGAAAGAGAGGAAGATAGAATCTTTTGCTGTTGAAGGTAATAGTCTGTATTATACCACATCAGAAAATGCTTCAAATTTTAAAATATGTAAAGTATCTTTAACTAGCCCTAATTTTGATAAACCAGAGATTTTAGTAGAAGAGAATTTAAACTCTGTAATTACAGATTTTGTAATAACAAAGAATGGTCTATTTTTCGTAAGAACAAAAAATGGAGTAGAAGCTGAATTATATTTTTTAAATAAAGGAATAGAAGAACAGGTTGCAATACCTAAACCTTCAGGTAAAATCAATTTGATATCTATAGGACAAAATTATCAAGATTTATGGATCGAAATTGAAGGATGGTTAAGTAAAGTTGAACGTTATGTATACGACTTTAAGACAAAATCTTTTGAAAGGGAGGACTTAAACCCATTAAAAGAAAATACAGAATTTATTGATGTTATCGTCGAGGAAATTGAAATTCCTTCTCATGATGGTGTTTTAGTACCTCTTTCAATTATATATAAAAAAGGAATTAAAAAAGACAATAATAATCGTTTGTTAATAAATGCATATGGTGCATACAAATGGACTAATTCTCCTTATCTATATCCTTATATAAAACATTGGTTAGAAGAGGGTGGTGTCTACGCAACAGCACATGTTAGAGGGGGAGGGGAAAAAGGAGAAACTTGGCATAAAGACGGTTTTAAAACTACTAAAGCGAATACTTGGAAAGATTTGATAGCTTGTACAGAGTATTTTATTGCTAATGATTTCACTAGTAAAGAAAAAATAGCTGTATGGGGTACCAGTGCTGGTGGTATCGGTATCGGTAGAGCAATAACAGAACGACCAGATTTGTTTTCTATAGCTATAATTCGTGTAGGGATATTGAATCCGCTAAGGTTAGAGTTTGATGCAAAGGGAAAGTTCAATTTAAAAGAGTTTGGATCAGTAAAAGATTCGATAGAATTAAGGGCTTTATTAGAAATGGATCCTTATCACAATATTAGAGATGATGTAAATTATCCAGCATTGTATCTAACAGCAGGTATGAATGATGCAAGAGTTGCTGCATGGCAGCCTGCAAAATTTGCAGCTAGAATGCAAGAAGCAACTCGTTCTAAAAAACCAGTTATTTTAGATATTGATTTTGATGGTGGTCATGGATTTGGAGCTACCACTAATAAAAAAAATGAAGAATTAGTAAACATACTTTCTTTTGCCTTCTGGCAAACTGGACATCCAGACTATCAATTAAAGGACTAAAATATTTTATACAATATTAAATAGATAAAACCATAACTCTCATTTATTTATAAATCTAATATGATGGTTTATTAACTGCATATTAGTTTTATAGAACTAAAAAATAAAAAAACAATTCTAATTATCTTAATCTTTTATTCATGTAAAAAGATTGATTTAAGTCAATTACACCTCAACTATAGTATTTAAGCTTTTCTAAAAAGAGGAAGTCTACAAACGAATCGAAAAAATTAATCTTAATGCTGGTGAAAATTGATGAATTTGACAAAAAACATAATTAACTGAATATCAATAATTATATATAATTATTGTACACAAGCTAAAAAAAAACGAAAGAATGTTTATACCAATAATAATTAGTGTTCGAGGAGTGATTTTCGCTTCAATCATAGTTCTTAGTTTAGGGATTTTCGTAACAATCAGTAACTCAAAAGAGAAGCTAGAGTATGAAAAGGCTTCTGGAACTATTGAATATTACGATAAAGAATTCCAAAATCTACCAACAAGAAATAAAGGAGATTTCCGATATCTAAAAATAGATTCTTATCCATATTTATTTGAAATATATGAACCCAATAGTGAACCGATCGAAAAGTCAATAGACGATTTAATGATTGGTGACAAAGTTGATATTTACTACTATGAAAATTCGGACACTAGGGATGTCGGGATAAATAGGTTCGCTCAATTTATTGACAAAGAAGGAGAACCTTTCTTTGTTCGTAATGGATTTCAAAAACAACTCGGATATGTAGTCATTGGGCTGTCTGTTTTATTAAATATTATGGCATTCGTACTTTGGAAAAAAGGGAAATTAAAATGGTAATAAAAAGCCAGTACACAAAAAAGAAAGGTATAGATATATAATAAGCTAAGTATAAATATTATTGCTTAATGAGTTAAATCTACGAGTTTTATAAAACTATATAAAAAAAACACCAACCTAGGGGATCTATTCCTAGTGAGAATGTTGGTGTTTTAAACCAATTAATACAAATCATCGCTATAATAATATGCATCGCGCAAATATAATGAATTGATCTTATAATTTTGGTAAGACAGTTTTGCTTTAATAAATTACAGATTAAATTAAGAGTTCTAGATTTACTAAAAATTTAAAACATTATCCAAGGCATCATCTGCTTCTTTATGAATAAAATTACCTTGGTAACCTATAGTAGTACTTAAATGGGAGTGTCTATACAATTTTTGTAACATATGGGGAGAAATTTTATCACCAGCAATATTTCCAAAAGAATGTCTTGCGATGTGCATGGTAACCTTTTTATTAATTTCTGCTTTTATAGCAATTTCACTTAAATATTTATTGAACTTTTTTATAGCAGTTTTTGTTTTTCGATACAAGTCTCTTTCATCATTTTTTTCTGCTTTTTTTAGTTCTGGAAATATATAGTCATTTTCACTTCGTTTGTCCGATTTATAGATGACTAATATGTTTAATACCTTGATAGGAAGTTTTAGGGAGTCCGCTTTATTATTCTTACCCATTTTGTAATAAACGCGTTGGTCTCTTATATCACTCCATTTGACTCTTAATACATCTGAAACTCTCATGCCCGCAGTGTAAAAAGAAAATAAAAAAATGTTTCTAGAATGCGAGATGGAAGATCCAATCTCCAATTCTAAATTTTCAATACTTTTAATTTCTCTTTCATCCAATCCGATCTTGATAGTTTGAGGGAATTTAATTTTTATTTTATTTTTTCCGAATGGATAATATTTCTGGTCTACTAAACCATCTCTAATCCCTCGATTAAAAATGGTTCTAATGACTACTAAGCTATTCATCACAGATCTTTCAGAAACTTTCTGAATGGTGACAAGATAAACTTTAAAGTTATTAAGCATAGATTGATTAATTTCTTCAAACGAAATATCCTTATTTCCTAGAAACTTTTTGAATTGCGAGATTTTGCCGCGATCAGAGAAAACTCTACTAAATTTGTTGAGCTTGAGAAGATCATCGAAATATTTCTCGGAATACTCGAAAAAAAGCTGAGTAGATTGTTCCCCTTTTAAAAGATCAGTTATTTGTGCGGCTGTATAATTGCGTTTATTGGATTCAAAGTTTAAAATAAGATCATCTGCTTCGGCTAATTTGTTTAAAAGCAGGTTATTCAATCTCGCATAACTATGATGAGAACTTTTTACTTTAGATTTTGAATCATCCCATTGTTTTTCCTCAACCCAATCTATATATAAATAACTGGGTTTACGGTTTTTGATTACTCTTAAAACAATAGGGTGCCTCCCGTCAGATTTTTTCTTACTTCGGTAGAGCATTATTTTTACTGAAGACATGTATTTAATATTTTTAACAAATATAAATCATTTAGGTTAAACATGGGTTAAACAATTAGAGGTTTTCTCTAGATTGTGTCATACTTTAATTAATCTTTTAAGCCCTTTAAATGTTAGGTATAATGACTGTTTACGAGCTTTTAGGTTTATCTATGTATTATAATCGCTGGATTCAAAATCCGATTCTTCGGAGTGTGGGTTCGATTCCCACCTTGAGTACATTAATCCTCTTTAATCTATTGATTTTAGAGGATTTTTTGGTTTTATGCTGTCATTAATGCTGACAATTAATGAATAAATCTAGTTCAAAACCAAGTTTGAGAAATGAAACAAGCAAAGATTTTAGATAAGGCACTTTTCGTGCCTTAGTGATAATTTTGCGCAGTTGAATGAGATAAGCTTGGTTTTATTCTAGGAGGGTTTAATACCCCGAGCGAGGCTTGCCTCGCTAGTGAATGTTTAAAGTTTGTAAACGTGTTCCTTAAAAATGCTCCGTAGGCTTGCCTCGGAGAAATTTACTAACTTCCTTAAAAACAAATCAAATATCATTTTATAAATAATCTTTATGATTTGGTAAACAGCAGTGCATTATTTTCTTTTCTACACAAAATGGTATCTCTTACACTATAAATTATTTCATATTTCTCATTGTTGTCATAAATGAAGCCGTCATTCATTTTTGATTAGACACCCTACCTCTACTCGTCTTATGCGAATGGTAGCCTATGAAATAAATAACCAACTATAAACTCTCAATCTAAACCAATATTCTTAAAACCAATACTTATAATGCCATACACTTCCTAACCTTTCTTAAATCAATGATTTCGAGCTTTAGCGAGCATTTTCGCTCCAAAAACACATAAATAGTGCTCCAAAAACTTTAGCAATCATTTAATACGAAAAAGAAACTATAATTTCTAAAGTCTTTTAAATTTACAGCTTTAACAAAACAGATCGTATGGATTTATCTCAAGTAAAATTAGTCGTTGCCGATATGGATGGCACATTACTCAATTCTAATCATGAAGTGAGTGCTGCTTTTTTTAATTTATTTAATGAAATGAAAGTACATAACATTTTATTTGTAGCTGCTAGTGGTCGTCCTTATTACAGTCTTATTGAGAAACTAAACCCTATTAAAAACGATATTATTTTTGTTGCCGAAAATGGTGGCTATGCCAAGGATAAAGATCAATTATTGCTCTCTACTCCTTTAAGAGAAGAAGGTTTAGACGCTATTATTAAGCTTTTAGATGGTATTGAAGAGGCACATCCTGTGTTTTGTACAGCAGAAAGAGCGTATGTAAAAAGTAAATCGAAACCGCTTATGGATCTGCTATCAGAATACTATTCCAATTATGAAGTTATCGATTCTAAAGAGGTGATTAAAGAAGATATTCTAAAAGTGGCCATTTATCATGAAACTGATGCTGAGACTGGTATTTATCCTAAAGTAAAACATTTGCAATCGCAATTTAGCGTAAAAGTAACGGCCCAACATTGGGTAGATATTTCGGAACATTTAGCAAATAAAGGTCATGCGATTTCGCTTATTCAAGATAAGTTTGGCATTTCTAAAGCAGAAACGATGGCGTTTGGAGATTATAATAACGATTTGGAACTTTTGGAACGTGCACATTTTAGCTTTGCCATGAAAAATGCACATCCTAATGTAAAAGCAATTGCACGTTACGAAACAAAAAGTAATGACGAGAATGGTGTAGAATATATTTTAGAGCAATTGATAGCCGCTAAATCTAAATAGTGGAAAAAGAATAAGTGAAAAAGCACTCTCTTCAAATTCTACAAACTTCGAAATCTATTGCTTGTGTAATCGATTATTAAAATTCTTGATTATCTTTAGAGAATACTCGTAGTTATTTACGAGTTTTACAATGAACGGTATTACAAGCCTTGTTCAGTATAAAAACAAATCAAATAATTAAAGTATAATATTATGTCAAAAGGAAAAGATTCAAAGAAGAATGTTAAAAAAGAACCTGCTAAAACGGCTAAAGAAAAAAAAGCAGAAAAAAGATTAAAGAAAGCGAAGTAAAATAACCCACTCTTTTCTATTTATAGTGTTGAAGTATACTGTTAGTTTCTTCTATTATTAAAAATCCTGATATTATCTTTGGTACGCATTAGTTCTTGCCAAGGGAAATAACGATGTACAAATTATTAAGGGTTATTAATACCAAACCATGAAAGCGATAGGAATAGACATTGACAAAAAAAGAGCCATTTGTTTTGCAATTGAGAAAGAGGCAGAAGGCAGCTATACTAATCTCACAGGGAAAGTTAAATATTTTGAAATTAAGGATGACCACGATAATTCTGAGCTTCGAAATTTTCAGCAAGTCATTCATGCTTTTTTTGAACGTATAAATCCTGATTTTATAGCCATTGTTTCAAGGCAAACTAAAGGACGGTTTGCAGCTTCATCTGTATCCTTTAAACTGGAAGGATTAATTCAATGCTACGATAAAACCAATGTTACATTTGTTGCCAAACCAACGTTAGCTGCTTATTACAAGAAAAATCCATTGTTAATTAAATTCGATAATAACTACCAAGAAAACGCTTCGAAATTAGCAGGTTATCTTTTGAATTGAGTTTTACTAGTAGTCTTACTTTAGTAAGACCTTTCGACTCCGCTCAAGGTGACATTCTAAAATAATGAATACCGATTATTAATACTCAAACCCTGCTCATCTAAGTTATAAACTTCTCGTAGCGAGATGAGTGATAAGATGAAAACAATACCTACTTTTGCATGTTTAATATAACAAACTAGCATGAGTACATTTAAGCATCTTTTTTACGATTATTTGGTTTCTACAGGCTTCACTGAAAATGCAGCCAAGTACATTAACATGTTGGTGTTAGTTGTAGTGCTTTTAATTGTTGTTTTTATTGTCGATTTTATTATTAGAAAACTATTGGTTAAAACCTTTAACCAGTTTGCTTCTGTCTCTAAATCTAATTTTGACGATCTATTAGTGTCTAATAAAGTGCCAAGAAATGTTGCTCATATTATTCCTTTATTAATAGCCATAAAATTGACGCCAACGGTTTTTTCTCATTTTGAAACTATTGAAAATTTCATAGAAAAAGGCCTGCAAGTTTTTGCGATTGTACTTATACTTTGGATTGTTAGAAGTTTATTAAACACCTTAAAAGACTTCTTAAAAACACGACCTCGATTAAAGGATAAACCTATAGATAGTTACATACAGGTGTTTATGATATTTGCTTGGTTGGCAGGAATTATGTCGGCTATTGCAATTATTACAGGGATTTCATTTTTAAAATTTGTAACTGGGTTAGGAGCAATCTCTGCAGTAATTATATTGGTTTTTAAAGACACTATTATGGGTTTTGTAGCCAGTATTCAAGTGTCTATTAATGATATGGTTCGTATTGGCGATTGGATTACGTTCGAAAAATATGGAGCCGATGGCGATGTTACTGAAATAAATTTAGCGACTGTTAAGGTTCAAAATTTTGACAAAACCATAACCACCATTCCTACTTATGCATTGATATCTGATTCTTTTAAGAACTGGAGAGGTATGACGAGCTCCGACGGGAGACGTATTAAGCGTGCTTTAAATATTAAATTAAGCAGTATAAAATATTTATCGACTAAAGAGATAGATCACCTAGGAAAAATTGAGATCATAACGTCTTATTTAAAAAGCCAGCAAGAAGAAATAGTTGCTTATAATATTAAGAATAAAGTCGATAAAAACATGCCATTAAATGGCAGGAATCTTACCAATATTGGGGTTTTTAGAAAATACATACAAACGTATATTGAAAGTCATTCTGCGATTAATAAAGAGATGACAATTATGGTACGCCAATTGGCACCAACAACGCAGGGTATTCCTCTAGAAGTCTATGCGTTTAGTAACGATAAGCGTTGGGAGAATTATGAATATATCGTGTCTGATATTTTCGATCACCTTATTGCTGCACTGCCTTATTTTGATTTAGATCTTTTCGAATTGCCTAGCGATTCTAGTTTTAACGTGCAATAGGTTTTTAAATCTAAGTTCAATTTCGTTTCAGTTACAAATCAGAAGGTCTCCCTTTGAAGGGAGATTTAGAGGGATGTTCAACGTGTTATAAATAGCATTTAAGTTTGGTTTAGCCGAAATAATATTTATCTTAGATAAGCTTTAGTTGAATTCCTATATCTTAAATTCTTCTTCCTGCTAAAAAAATCTTCTTCCTAAGCAGAAAACTTTAATAGCCTTTATAATGCCCGAATTTGTTGTGCGTTATATTGGAATTTAAAATTTAACGAATTGGTAATTAGTAGTTTACTTGTTGGTTTGTATCTGCTTCAATTTGGTGTATTCTTTTGTTATAAAAAATAAAACATGATAATATTTGTTACGACTTTATTCCTAATTCTGGCCTACCTTCTTATTAGATTATTTATTAAACTTTATTTTAGGGTACAGGCGAACAGATATAGTCAGAAAAGTAATTTCTTAATTAAATATGCTTTTTTTTTGCTGTACTTAGCTTTTTGTTTTGTAAACCCATCAATATCAGATAGTATAATAAATTGGGGAATTGATTTACTAAATAATAATTATGAATTTTCTTTAACACATATCAGAAGTGAATCACCTCTTATAAGTTTAATGTTTTACGTAATATTTTGCTTAACAATTTGTTATGGACTTTATTTATCATATAATAAAAGAGAAAAAAAACTATTAAGAGAAAGTTTTATTTATAATAATCAGAAAATAAAACAGATAAAAGAGATCAAGTTCCCTAAAAATGAATTTCAGGAATCTCCACATTTAAGAATTAGATTAAAAAAATATTTTGAGTTAAAATACCAAAAATATGATCTAACATTAAAAGGATCTATTAAGGATCAAATTTTATATGGAGAATACAAAGATGGATATAGAATTTTTTATTTGTTTATTTCGTATGAAGATAGAGGAATTGAAGAGGTTATAACACCTGATTATTGTAAAACGAATAAAGTTTTTTTAGAGGATTTTGCAAAAAATATTTTTCCTAAAAAAGGTTTCGAAAATGAATTAGTTGATTATTATTATATTATTTCTAATGGCAAGTTTAGTAATCACACTACAGTTGAGAATTACTTTATAAAAACAGAAGATGATATTCTGAATGAATTAATTGATTTTAGAGGTTACTTAAAAAATGTCATTAAAGGTTATAATCAAGATAAATTATTCTCTGCTATTGCAGCAGATAAGGATAAAAAAACTCTTGCAGAAACCTTTATTACTCCCCCTTTTAGTGTCAATGAAGATGAAGAATCTTCCGATTCACTAGGGCATTATATGAACAATTGGCTATCTAATTCATCGGATAGTAAACATTTAGTTTTACTGGGAGATTATGGAATGGGAAAAACTTCTTTTTTGAGACATTATACTAAAGAACTTGCCACGGACATCTTAATTAATAATAATTTAGTTAGATATCCTGTATTAATTTCTCTGACAAATTCATCACCTCGACATGGTGGAATAGATGAAAAAATAAAAGTTTTTGTAGCAGATAATTTAGGGGTAGACTATGCTTTATTCGAAATACTCATCCATAAAGGGAAAATTCTTTTTTTGCTTGATGGGTTTGATGAAATGGGATTTGTCGGAACTCATGACGATAGATTTAAACAAATAAATGAAATTTGGCAATTAGCTCATGAAAATAATAAATTAATAATCTCTGGTAGGCCTTCATATTTTCCTTCTAAATATGAGTTATATAAGACGTTAAATATTGTTGAAAGGAAAGATCAAATTATACAAACAAATCCTTATTGCGAAAGTATAAATTTAAATCTTCTACATGAAAGTCAAATCCAGGAGCATATTGAAAAATATTACCCAGGTAAAGGGTTGTATTATTTTAACTGGATAACTCAATTCCCAAGTATTCTGGAGCTTTGTAAAAGACCTTCTATGATGCATATTATTAGAGAGATGATGCCTAATTTGCATAGAAAAGGTAATGTAAATATAGATACACATGGTGCTGCGATAGAACAATATATTGACTATTGGATAAATCGTCAACAAAGTAAAAACATACAATCGGCTTTTGATAATCATATTAAAAAGAGGGAATTTGTAAAAAAATTCTTTTCTGAGTTAGCAGTAGAATTGTTCCTAGGAAAACAGTATCATTTATCTCCAGAGTATGTTTTAGATAAATTAGAGATACACATTAAGAAATCAAATATTAAAAAGTTTGAGGCTGACTATCAAAAAGAAGGTTTCGAAAATGAAATATTAACATGTTATTTTATCGAAATTGAAGATGGTTATTATAGGTTTGTTCATAAATCATTTTTCGAATATTTCCTTGCTAAAGACATTTTAGAAAAAATTTCGAAAAGTAAATTTAGTTCTCCTATCTTATTTGAAGTATGGTCTAATTCGATTGTTAATTTTATTTATGATGAGATACCTGAAAAATTAAAAAAAGATGATTTAGTTCCAGCTTTACTTCTTTTAACTCATAAAAAATGGTTAGGTAATATTAAAAGTAAAATTTTTAAGTTTTTTCTACAATACTCTGAAAATATAGTTTCTAGTATTTTATTTATTACATTTATTATTTCAATTGTATTTTATTTTAAATATTTAGACTACTCTCTTGTTTGGAAATTTGTATTACTTATACCTTTTATAATTATATTTTTAACTGTTGTTGTTTTTATATATGGGAGTATTTATAATTTGTTAAAATCAAACAAAAAAATACAGTTCATAACAAAAGCGTTTAAGATTGCTTTTATAAAAGAACAATTTGATAAAAAGAAAAACTTGAATATTGTTTTAGATCTTCTTAAAATAAAGACATTACCTCATATTCCAATTGAAGATATAGATATAGAATATCGTTCATTCAATTCTTGCAGTTTTTATCGTCTTAAAAATGTAAAATTTACCTCATGCATGTTTTCAACCCCTATTATAAGTAATTGTCACCTTAATAGTGTTCAATTTATAAAGACATCTTTTTCTCCTATTATATTTAATAATTGCAGATTTACGAATGTAAATTTTCTGGAATGTAAATTCAATAATAATGTAAAAGAGAAAAAAATAATATTGCCATCATCAAAAGGAAAAGAGAGTATTATTGATTTCAAGAATTGTAAGTTAGATAATATCACAATATTAAATTTAAAGCAACTAATAAAGTCTAAGAACCTAAAATTAGGTGTTGACATAATTGGATCTAAAAACTTCTTAATCCAAATGGAATAAAATATAAATATTCCGCTCTTCGAAGTTTGCAACTTCCATGTTTCTATATGTTTAACTTTTGACAATTTAGTGAATCGATGATTAATTAGGTCTATTCAATTGTTGGTAGAAATTAGAACCTATTTATCCTCTTAATAGAAAAACAAGAAACAGAATAGTTTTTTACAACCTTCTGATATCAAAACAATTTGTTTACCGTTTTTATTAAAAAAAAACAAGAAACAAGGCTGTTTGCCAGCTCTCCAAAATTTACAACTTCGAAGCACACTGTTTTTATGCCCAATCATTAAAATTTGTACTCACTCACTTATTTAATGCCTTTTTATAAGCCATTTCACTAAAACGCTGTTAAAAAATTAACAAGAAACCGTTTATTTTAGAGCCTATTCCACTTTTATCAAATAAGCAGGCAACCTTTTATCTATTTTGTGCGTCTCTATAATAAAACAGCGAATACATGACAACACTCTCAAAATATTTAATAGCCTTAACGTTAATCTTAATTGGAGAGCATTTATCTGCTCAGACGTTTTCGGCTAAGGTAATAGACCAAGAAACGAATGAGCCAATCCCTTTTGCATCTGCGCAATATGGAGAATATAGCGGCGCGATAACCAACGAAGAAGGGGTGTTTAATTTCACATTAAAGACAAAAGCGGCAGTAACAGATAGCCTGCATTTATCTTCAATGGGTTATGATGAAAAATCATTCTCATTACAAACAAAGCTGGATAGTATTATTTATTTAGCGCCTAAAGCGTTTGAACTTAATAGTGTCTATTTATCTAACAACCCACTAGATCCTGAAGAAATTATTGAGAAAATAAAGGAGAATATGGATGCTAATCATAAAAAAAATCTTACTAAAAAGAAGATTTTCATTAGGCATTCCGATTTAAGTAAAACGAAAAAAGCAGATTTTGGTTTTCAGAAATCGACTATTGCAGAACTAGACAAACATCTTATAGATAGTATTGCGGGACTTTTGCCAAAACAATCTGCACATTATTTTGAAGCTAGCGGTGATCTTTATGGCGATGACTCTAAACATAAATTACATATTGATAAAGCAGCGGAGCTTTACGATAAAAAGAAAGACCTCTCCATGGAAGGACTGTCTGAGAAAATGGAGCGCATCTTTAAAGAAAACGTGAAGCCAGATTCTTACCTTAAAATAAAGTCTGGGTTCTTTAGTACTAAAGTAGAATTGGATTCTTTAAAAGCAGCACACCAAGAAGAAAGCGATGCTATTGTAAAGGCAGGAGAGGACAATGATCATAGTTTTAGTCGATACATGAAGGATTGTATAAGCGAAATGTATTCTGAATTGTTTTATAATGAAAATAGTAAAATTGATATCATAACTAAGTCTAATCGCTATGAGTTTACACAAGACGATTACACGTATATAGATGATTCTCCAGTATACATAATGACCTTTAAACCAAAAGCAAAAAAGGATTTTAAAGGCAGGATGTATGTAAATATGGAAGATTTTGCGATAATGCGATTGGAATTCGAAAATGTAAGACCTCTTAAAACATTTGGTTTATTGGGTATATCGTATCAACATAACCTTTTTAAAGGCCATATGTTGTTTCAGAAAAATGCTGAAGGAAGTTATAGCCCAAAGTACCTGGAAATGGATAGTGGCAAGCTGTTTGGTCTGGATAGACCATTAAAAGTCATTGAAAAAAATAAGCATGTTAACGGGAAGCGTAAACAGAATGAACTCTCTCTAAAACTAGATCTTGAATTGAGCCAACGTAACAAGTATGAATTAGTGATTTTTGATTCTGAGACTATTAATGATTCTGCTTATGAAAGTGCTCTTGATAATAAAGAAATTGAAGCTACTTATTTATCTAAATACGATCCCGATTTCTGGCAAAGCAATAATATTATTGAACCCAATGCAGCGATTCAAGCATTTAAGGTTATAGATTAGAAAACAAAACTCTTCGAAGTTTATAACTTCTAAAGGTTTTGTTTGAATCGAAATATTGATCTAGATAATGACTAATGTTATTATATTTTGAGTGGATTTCAAATTAATGTTAAGTCAATATTAGAGTTTTTTTTATATTAAAGGCCTAATTGAATTTTATAATCACTGTTATTAAATGAATAACATTTGTTTAAACAACATTTCGCATTTACATAATCTGTAAAAGTATTAATAGATTTCTTTAAACTTATTGAATCGATTACGCTTTCCCCGTCAGTAAAAATAAAATCTTCAACTTCCTTTTTAATCGATAGAATTCCCCGAGGCTCTGCCTCGGGTGTAGCGTAAAGATATGTACTTTTGTTTTTATGAGTGAACATATTCATAAGAGTCATAATAAAAGTTTGATATTATATCATTTTGTTTGTCCTGTAAAATATAGACGAACAGTTTTTACATCTGAAATTTCAAAGACATTCAAAGAAATTTGTTTGCAAATAGAATTACGATATGATGTTCAGTTTTTGGAAATAGGAATTGATGGTAATCATGTTCATTTTTTGATTAAAAGTATTCCAACAAATTCTCCAAAAAAGATAATTAGTTCAATAAAAAGTATAACTGCAAAAGAAATTTTCAGGTTACATCCAGAAGTAAAAAGATTTTTATAGGGTGGAAAGTTTTGGACAAGTGGTTATTATGTTAACA
>CALGLR010000128.1 GCA_937959395.1 uncultured Flavobacteriaceae bacterium
CTTTATTAGTTAAAATTCTTCCCATGACATCGTAAAGAGATACTGTAGTATTCTCTAAAGACATAGAACTTTGTATGGTTACAGTTCCTTTTGTCGGGTTAGGGAAAATAGAAATACTGTTATCAAATTCATTATCTTCTAAAGATAAAGGAGAATCACCTTCAATTACAAAGTTATCAATAATAACACCTTCTTCTGTATTAAGAGAATCTGATTTAAATACAAATCTAAACAATATACTTGTTTCTGCAGAGCCATCACTGTCAAACTCACTTAAGAGATAGCTAAAAGTTTTCATAGATGAAGCATTTGTTCCTCCAGAACTGTGAGAACTAGCAAATTCTCCTTCACCAGTCCATAATGTATCATAACTACTATTATACCAATCTGGATCAAGATTTGTACCTAATACGAACCAATCTAAACCATTTATAGAATATTCCATGTATAATACATCGAAATTGTTTTCTAAATCGAAAGCCATATCGAATTTAAGGATAGAACCCTTAAGATTAGACAAATCATAACATTGCGACATTAAGTAAGCCGCTTCATCATGTTCATAATTCCCATCAAGATTAGTACCATAAACTTGAGACCCTGCAATAGTAGCATTTAATAATGTGCCAGATGCAGTTCCTCTTTGCCATGTATTACCATCAGCAGTAACTAGTTGATCCGCATCTGTTTCAAAAGTATTTATATTATTTTCTGTACCAGAATCGTTAGTTAATACAGTAAATGATTTTGTTATAGCAGGGTTTGCTATGCTAAAGTCTATTGTGTGTGCGCCTCTTGATAAAGCTCCTAAATTTAAAGTTAATTCCCCTATGCCACAAGCAGCAATATTACTTGTAAAAGTATCGTTAATAAGAGCTCCTCCATCTATACTATAGCTATAGTCAAATGATGTGATGTCTGCACCAGAGACGTTTGTAATTCTTAGTTTAGTGGGAAATTCGTTTCCACAAGAATCTGTAGTTTTAAGAACGGTAATTATTGCTTCAGGTAAATCAAAAGCCTCTGTTCCATCTACAGAAGAATCTGCATGGCCTTGGTCTGCACTAGCTCCTAATCCTCTTTTAGCAAAAACTTCCCATATTAGGCATTGATCTTCACCGCCAGTCATTGCAATATCCGCAGCAAGGATAGCATTTCTAGAATCTACGAAACCAGAATCACAAGGCTGTAATTTTAGACTATCAAGAGCAATTTGCATGATTTTATTGTTACCACCAGTTCCATTGTATAAATCGGCATCCCAGCCATATTTAGCAACATAAGCCCAAGTTAAATCCCAAAGCATTGTAGCCCATACAGCACCAATACCATGAACTCCTAATTCTGTTTTTATATTATCGTAAGTATAAGGGTTCACTGCAAAATCTGTAGAATAAGGAAAGGATCTTATACCATTTCCTGTTGTTGGTTGGTTTATTGCATAAGTAGCAATACCTCTTAAGTCAGTTCCAGTATCTCCTGGTTCCATCGTAATCATTAATCCAAACCAGTCAGACCAACCTTCACCTTGTTGTTCCTCTGAATACAAACATTCATAAGTACTTGGACCGCCAACTAAACGAGACGTAATTCCATGGCCATACTCATGAGCGATTATTATATTATCAAAATCGCCATCTTTATTTGGGTTAGTAGTATCCCATAAATACATTTGTACTCTTGGGCTAGTACCATCTATAGATTCAGAGTAGGTCGCATTATTAACATCACTTCCATCTTGAGCATCTACTATAATAAAATCATTCCCAAGACCACCATTTCCGTAATTATTTTCTTGAAAGTTTCCACTGACTTCATCAAAACCATATTCATACCATATATCATGCATCATATTGCTTACATAAAATAAGTTTACAGTTGCTCCTGAGGTATATTGATCGGGCTCTTGTGTTAAATCTACTGGAAAATCAAAAGTTAAACTAGCACCTCCATCTGGCGCATCACCAAATTCATTATCACCATCTTTATCTTCTTGTGCATAAACATTATTACCTCTTGTTATCGTATACTCTGCACCAGCGATACCATTTGTATCATGCCATCCAAAAGGAGAAGCATTAAGGTTTGCAGGTTCATTTATTAAAGCAATGTTTCCATGAGAAGGGCTTTCTTTAGGAAGATCAAAAACTCTATAGGAAGAGCCATCTACCATCATAGAAGCTGTTGTTTTAAAAAGATTAAAATTTGCAGAAGCAACTTTTTCTTGATGCTCACTTGCATGCGATTCTTCGCTATGATTAACGTCACCAAAATTACAAGTAAGGACATGGTTTGTTTTATCTAGGATACTACCATTTACAGCATCAACTCTAACGCTCCATATGTTTTTGTTGTCTAGAGTGAAAATTTCTAAATTCCATGATAGCCTTAATTCACCGTTCTTAGTTTGTGTGTATACTAAACCTACAGGAATCTCTTTTTGAGAAATGTTGCCATTAGAATAAGTATAATCGTTATTACGACTATTCAATACTCTTAAATCACTAGTATTACCTAATTTAAAATGGCTTGCAGCATTTTCAATAGCTTGTTGAGCACTAATAGAAGGAGTACTAGTATTTATCTTTTGCGCCACGTTTACTTTAAAAGCATTACCAACATGAAAAATTTCTTTATTTTTAATGGCGACACTGGATATTGCGTTATGAATTTTTATACCTTCATGTGTTTGCTGAAGATACAAATGTGTAATACCAGATGATTTAGAATAATACTCATCACTAATAATTAAATTTTCAAGATCTTTTTTAACAAGTTTACCTTGATTTACAGAAAAATAATTCTGAATTTGATTTGCATAACTAGACTTGCTTAATGCATTTTGAGGGGACTTGCTCTTTTTTTGTGAAAACGCACTATTTGCTGAAAGAAATAATGCGACTACAAAAACGATTCTTAATAGATTTCTCATTTTTGAATTAATTAAATTTATTGATTATTGATTATTGATCTTAGTAAGTTTTTTTATTTTTCTAAATAGCATTTAAAAAGATCGAGCTGTTCCATTCTTTTAAAATATTTGTTTTTCAATTAACTTCATTATTCATTATAAAGCACTCATGTATCGATAATACTTCGGTTTATTTATTCTTTAGAAACAAATCATCTCTTTAAATTGATTGATGTGTTTTATCTTAGTTCTTAATATTTATTAAAGAACATCTCGAAAAAACTTTAAGTCAGTTATGCTAAATAAGTGTTTAAATTAATTATTAAATCAATTTCTCTTTACTTCATATCTTTATGTACGAATTAAAATAAAGTTGTAATTGTATTTTCAACTTTCATTTAGAATTTAAAACAATCACTTTTTTAAATTTGTTTTGATGTTGTAACTGTTATTTTTTATCATACTTTTGAGTATAATCAACTAAATATAATTGTAAAGGATTTATAAATAATTAATTGTTAGTTTTTTATGAGATAATAATCACTTAGAAAAAAACTGTATTTAACTAGAATTTTATGTTTTTTAATTAATATTATGGGATACTAAACAAACATTAAACTCATTGATTAAATTAGTTCTTTTTAATTCATATTTAAAAATAACATAGAAATATAACTATGCTTCTAAGACACTAAGCATAATAGGTCTCTACGGTCCATTCTTTGAAGTAAAGAGTCTTAAATTCTTTATTTGAATACGTTTTACATCTAAAAGAGAGGTTGCTAAAACTTCTATTTCTCCACTGGATATCTCGATCCTTACAAGACGAATAGCGATTGGTGTAATGTCAACAACTCCTCTTTCTTTTTTAAATAATTTTCTACCTAGTAATATTTTTACAGTCTGAGTTTTCTTTTTTGATGCGATAAATGATTTTACAACTTTTAAATCTCTTTTTCTGGTTTGTTTTAGTTGCTGTAAAGCCAGCTCCCTTTCGTTACTTGTGCGTGGTGTTAGACTACCATCAAAAACAAACTTATTTAACACGTCATACAATACAGATACTCTGGCTTGAACAGATGTTTCTCCCGACTGATTTCTTGCGTATCCATACAATTGTTGAGTTTGCTTGGTAGAGGTAGGTTTATAGTAGAACCATCTACAGCTAATAACCTAAAGCCTTTTCATAGTTTTATTGAGGCATCATTATTGGTATAAAATTCATCAACAAGTAGTAATGATAATTCGCGAAAAGCTTCTGGTTTTATTTTATTATGAGATTGAATATTGGCGCTTGAGGTAAACTCGATGAATACTATTAAATGATTTCCTTGTTGTTTCAAGTAGCTCAAAAAACCATCTATTTCAATAACTAATGTTTTTTTTATCAAATTCATCATAAAAACTGCTGTTATAGGGAAAGTTAACTTTCGTTTACGGGTAAAGTTTTCCTTGGATACTTTAAAAGTATTTTGAAATAAACTACTAAATATTCTATCGGTTAGGGTAGTTAAAATCTCAGGAGCAGTTTTTTTTCAAAGCTATATATCTAGCTTATTATCAGATGTAATATGCGGGTTTAGCATCAAAAAAACAAATATAAAAACTTGATAATCAAATAAATAATCTCATTAGCTTAATGACATCGAACTAAGGCTATACTTTATTTTTATAATTTGTATAAAGCAAAAAATCTTCATTTTATTTTACAGTCATTTCAAATAAGAAATAGTATAAAATAATAAAAAAAGGGAATGCGTTTTAACACATTCCCTTTTTAGTATATAAATAAAGACTATTACTAGTTCTTAATAATTCTTTTAGTAGACTGTCTGCTACCATTGTTAATTGTTAAGAAATAAGCTCCAGTAGAGAA
>CALGLR010000129.1 GCA_937959395.1 uncultured Flavobacteriaceae bacterium
GACAGAAAATTCTTGTTAAATTTTGATTCAGAAGGAATATTCATTTTTTTTATTCTGCCAGATGGCAGAATAAAATAGAATTCAATACTAAAATAATATAAATTTTAATTTCTATCTAATTTTGAATGCTTTTGCCCTGATTATAATAGGAACACTAATTCTTGTTACAGCACTTTATTTTATAGGAAATAGACAACATGTTTTCACTAACAATATAAAAGTGTATTCTACTTTTCAAAATGTAAATGGTTTGCAATTGGGTAATAATGTGCGTTATTCAGGTATAAATGTTGGAACTGTTAGTAAAATTGAAATGCTTAATGATTCTCAAATCGTAGTACAAATGATTGTTGAAGAAAAAACAGGTGCCTTTATAAAAAAAGATGCGATTACTACTATAGGATCAGATGGTTTAGTAGGAAGTATGGTTGTAAATATTATCCCAGGAAAAGAAAAACTAATTGCTGTAATATCTGGTGATACTATTACTTCTTATAGCAAAATAGGAGCAGACGATATGTTGTCTACTCTAAATGTAACCAATCAAAATGCAGCTTTATTAACTTCAGACTTATTAAAAATCACCAATAGTATTATAGAGGGTGAAGGTGCGTTGGGCGCTTTAATCACAGATTCATTACTCACTAAAGACCTTAGAGAAACACTATTTAATTTAAAACAAACAACTAAGGGAACCGACCAAGTTGCTCTTAAGCTAAATGTATTATTATCTAAAATTAATTTTGAAGAAAGTGCAGCTGGTATTCTTTTAACAGATTCCTTAACTGGTAAACAAGTAAAAACTATGGTTTCAAACTTAGAAAAATCAAGCCAATCTATTTTAGAAATAACTAAAAAAGTAGATCAAATGGTTTTAGATTTTAAAGAAAGCAAAGGCGCATTTAATTATATCGTTAAGGATGAAATTTTACCTCAAACAATAGATTCAACACTATTAAATATAAAAGAAGCTTCAGAAAAATTAAATGATAATATGGAAGCCTTAAAACATAATTTTTTCTTCAAAGGTTATTTTAAAAAACAAGCACGAGAAAAAGAGAAAAACCAAAAGAGAAATAAGTCATGAAAATAGAACACTTAGAGGAAAGAACTAACGATTACAAGGCTTCTATTAAAAAAGTAGTAGAAAAGAAAACTCTGTGGAACGATACAGTAAAGCCGTTATTATTAAAAACACTCAAAACCATTGTTTCAAAATATGAAATAGGCTGGAAAGTACAAGAATTGAGCTGGATACATAATAATGAAGCCGTTAATATTACTTTCGATTCTTTTCCTAAGGATTTAATAGACTGTACTAATCGCATACCTTCTTATCAATTTTTATATGGAGGCACTTTAGTCTTCTCTCAAACTTATAGTGGAGATATTAATATTTTTGTAATTTTTCCTCAGGTAAATAGTATTTCTTCTGAAGATAATTCTATAGATTTTGGGATGCTTAGTCCTGCAAATATTAGTGAAAAAATAATTAATGAAAAAGTAGATGAATTTTTAAAGGAAATGATAAATTGGGAATTACCAAATAAACGGTCAAAAGTTGGTTATAGTCATTAATAATTATCATAAATAAGCTGTCGTTTGTTTTCTTTTAATTGATGTATTGCAGATTTATATCCGATATCAAAAATAGTATCAATAGATTTTAAACTAAAAAGACCAAACTGATTAAGTTCTTTAGGAGAGATAATGATATCGCATAATTCAAATTTAGAAAAGCATTGCGTTCCAAAACCAATTTGATAGGCTCTGCTCGCTATTTGGTAAGAATGCTTTAAATCTGAAAGTACAATATCTTCCAAAGGGTTCACATAAACACCAATAATTTTAGAACAGTCTTCACCTAAAGGTTCAATTGGGAAGTTATTTAAAATTCCACCATCTATATACGCACTATTATTCATTAAAATAGGAGAGAAGATACCAGGTATTGCCGCCGAAGCTAAAACAGGTTTAATAAGTTCTCCAGTATTAAATATTTCGAGTTTTCCTGTTAATAAATTTGTCGCGGTTATAGATAATTCTATGCTAAGACTAGCAAAATCGTCTACTTTAAAAAATGGTTTTAAATCGTTATAAAATTTTGAAGTATCTATAAATCCAGGTTTATTATTTGCATACTTTTTGTAATTAAATAAAGGTACTGTCTTAAAGAAATTTAAAATAGCCTTCCAGGGTACGCCTGCAGCGTATAGACTTCCTACAATTGCACCAGCACTTGTACCTGCTATATGAGAAATTGTAATGTCGTATTCTTCTAAAGCTTTTAAAACGCCTATATGAGCAATGCCCCTTATACCGCCACCAGATAAAACCAATCCTATTTTCATATTTAAGTGAATTTGAATTCTGAAACTAAAATACGTTCAAAAAGAGAATTAAAATATGATAAAAATCAAGCTTTTATAGCTGTAATTTTTGAATTAAGACGTAGGTGTTGTTGCCATAAATTCAGATTAATAAATAGTAAAAATGGATAACTGATAAATGTCATGTTTTTAAACTTCTAAGTCCCATAAATTAGCATAAGAATTAATATGATGGGTTGACATCTATATTAAAAAAATGTTTTATGGATTAAGCATTTTATACCAAAATGACTATTTATTTTGTCATGATCTTAGTGCAATCAAGTCATTTATAAATTTTGATTGCATAGGCAAAAAAAAGGTTATTTATGAAAACAGGAACATATTAAATGTTCCTGTTTTTTTTGCTTTTTAGTTCATTTTTATTAAAAAGGAATTATTGTCAATATGATAAAAATCATAGTTATAGTAATCATACTAGATTATTTTAGTTCTCTAAATAATTTAGATCATGAAAATATTAACGGTATTATTAATAAGTGTCCTATTAACTGGATGTGGTACTAATCAAGGCTCTTTTTCTAATAAAAAAGCTTTAAAATCAGTAGCATTAGAAAATAAGACAATGGTGCTCTGTTTGTCTCCCTTAAATGAATTTAGAGCTCCTTTCGAAACGGAGATGAAAAAGCAATTGGAGTTTCACAACCTCTATACAGAAACAAGTGAAAACTATTTGCCTTTTACATTAACTAAAACCACTAGTACGGTAAAAAAAATAGCAAAGTTTATTGAATCTTTACCAGAAAAAGGGTTTAATCAAGTATTCTTATCTGCACTAGCAAATGTAGAAAATGTAAGCATAAATGATCAAGGGGAATATGGTGATTTTAAATTGTATCATTTCGAAACAAAACTTTATACATTAGGAGGGGTAGATTCTACGTTAATATGGTCTATGTGTCTTTGTATTTATGATTATCAATTCGTAGAACTTACCACAAAAGATATAGCGCATGCGATTATCAGTAAGTTAATAGAAGATGATATTATACAGGACAATGAGATTCATTATGTTGAATTATATGATCTCTAATAAAAAAACAGCAATGTGATACCTTGAAGTTTTAATAAATGAGACTGATATATGTCATAGTCTCTTTCCCTCAATCAAACTAATTTTACAATAAATAAAATAATTATTATGACTATTAATATACAATATGTAAAAATACAGACAAGTGAAAGTATGTCTGCATATGTAACCGAAAAGCTTCAAAAGTTAAATAAAAACTATGATTGGCTAATTCGAGCCGATGTATTTTTTAAAGTAGAAAATGACTCAACAGAAAAAGGTAACATATGTGAAATTGAACTGAGTTTGCCAGGGCCTAAAATTTTTGCGATGTCTAACGAAAAAAACTTTGAAATGGCAGTAAAAGAAACGATTTCAGATTTAAACATACAATTAAAAAAACGTAAAGCACGATTTACCAAACAAAGAATAAGCTCATGATTAATACAATTTTAGTACCAGTCGATTTTTCTGAACACTCAGAATATGCATTAAAAACAGCAGCAAAATTAGCAAAAAAGCATTCTGCAGAAATTGTGGTTCTTCACATGATGGGACTTTCAGAATCTGTTTTAAACAAAAGTGAATCTCAAGGCACTCTTGAGGGGATTTTTCATATTAAACTTGCAGAAAAACAGTTTGAAGATTTTTTAAATAAAGAGTATCTAGAAGGTATTAGCTTACAAACCACAGTCAAAAATTACACTCATTTTAACGAGATTGATGGCGTAGCAAAAGAATTTGATGTCGATTTAATTGTTATGGGCTCTCATGGTAGCAGTGGTGTAAAGGAGGTTTTTGTTGGGTCTAATACAGAAAAGGTTGTAAGAACTTCTGAAACTCCTGTTTTGGTTGTAAAACATCCCACTAAAGACTTTAAAATGAATAAAGTTGTATTTGCGTGTGACTTTAATTTAGATTTTATAGAACCATTTAAAAAAGCTTGGAATTTTTTCAACGATAGTGATACCGAGTTACAAATAGTTTATGTAAATACGCCAGATCAATTTATAAGTACTCAAGAGTTGAAATCTAAGGCGTTTAAGTTTTTCGTTCATGCAGGTGTCAATGAAATTGAAGCCAATGAGAAAGTTGTTTGTTACAACGATTATACATTAGAAAATGGGATTTTTAGTTTCAGTAATGAATCTTATGCAGATATTATTGCGATTCCAACCCATGGACGTAAAGGTTTAGCACATTTCTTTTCAGAAAAAATTGGTGAGTCATTAGTTAATCATAGTGACATGCCTATGATAACTTTTAAAGTTTAATTAAAAAGTTATTTGTGCTATATATTAGTTAAATTGAAAGCAGAGTGCACAAAAAGTGTACTCTGTTTTTTTATGGTAAGATGGTTTAATATCTTATATCATAGATTAGAAAATGTTTTTTAATGCTTTAAAACCATTTTGAAAGACCTAAACCAATATTAAAATGGTTAAGATTAGCGGAGTTAACGTTTTCTATTTTGAAATCTGTGGACAACGAGTGATAATTAATTTGTGGACGTAAGCTCCAATGTTCTAAAAACTTATAATCAAACCCAATACCAAATTTAAAACCAAGTTTATGATTAGTGTTTTGAATTACTTCTCCTCGAGGGTTTTTAATTAAAAGATGATTGTAAATACCTCCAACTCTAATAAAAAAATAGTGTTTAGTATTTTCAATAATTGGAAGCCTGTAAGTAATCCCTAAAGAATAACCTCTTTCGTCAAACTCAGAAATAGAGGGTAATTCAACTTTAAACGAGTTGAAGCTCCATCCTAAATAAGCGTCTATGTTTTTTATAAATGTATAAGCAACGTCAAATTCAAAACCAAAACCAGTACTAAGTTTGGTTTCTCCAAAATTTTTAGTTGGAAAATCAAGATTTGGAGTAAACTCGATAGACCATTTATTTTGAGCTTCTAAATTATTGCTTATAAAAAGTAATGCGATTATGGTAGAAGTTAATTTTAAATGTTTCATAATAAATTATTTAAACTTTTCTTTTTCTACCAGAAATCGCCTCTATTTTAATAACGAATACGATTGGGACATCGTCATTGTAAATTTTACTTGAAAATTGACTAATAAAATCTAAATCTCTGTTTTCTTTTCTTAATATAAGGTCTTTTACACCCAAAGAAAACTCATGAAGAAGTGTTTTAGCATCACTACCTGAATGTTCTTCATAGCGGCCTTGAACTAAAACAGATTTCCAATCGTTAACCGAATCTATATCTGCTACACAAAGGGAAACAGTACCGTTTTTTCTCAATGCATTTACCTTATGTCCATTTGCAGAATAACATATAATGCTATTTTGTTCTTCATTATAGAAATAGGTTATGGGTACAACGAATGGTTCATTTTTATATACATATCCTAAATAACCAATGTAATTTGTACTTAAAATGAAGGTTTTTTCTTTAGTTTCTATGGTTTTAATCATGATATAAATTTTTAATGAAGATTATATTGAAAATTATTTTCATTTAATTTTCAAGAGATGTATTTATAATTGTTTTTCTTTTGCTGAAAATATAATATCCACACCTTTAGAAGTTCCTATTCTATCAGCTCCGGCATGAATGAATGCTACTGCTTGTTCAATATTAGAAATATCTCCAGAAGCTTTAATTTTTGTGTTGCCTTCTATCGCAGAATGAATCATTTGAATATCTCTTAACTCAGTTTCTTTATGACCAAACCCAGTCGATGTTTTTATATAATCGGCTTTTGCCATTTTGCAAATAACACTAGCAATTCTAACATCATATTTGTTGAGATAACACGTTTCTATAATCACTTTTAGTACATGATCTCCAATAGCATTTTTTACTGCTGAAATATCTTTACGTACTTCTTTAGTTAAATCTGATTTGAATAAACCGATATTCATTACCATATCTATTTCATTTGCTCCGTCCTCTATAGCTTTTTTTGCTTCCTCAACTTTTGATTTTGTAGAAGAAGCCCCAAAAGGAAATCCAACAGTAGAAATCACTTTTATGCCAGAACCTTTTAATTCATTAGCAGCACATTTAACCCAATGGCTGTTAACGCACACACCATAAAAATTATAAAGTTTGGCGTCGTTACAAAGTTGTATAATATCTTTTCTAGAAGCCGTAGGATTAAGCGAAGCCTGATCGATGTATTTATTAATCTCTTTCATTAGTGATGCGTTTTAATAGTATTTATAATCTCTTGTTTTTGAAGTACTCCAGATTGTCGCCAAACTTGCTTTTTATTTTTAAAAAGAAGCATAGTGGGAACACCTCTTACATTGTATTTACTAGCAAGTGATGCGTTTTTATCGATATCAATTTTTATAATCTTTATATGTTCTCCCATTTCAACTTTAACTTGCTTTAAAATTGGAGCCAGCGCTTTGCAAGGACCGCACCATTCAGCAAAAAAATCTACTAAAACTGGAACTTCAGAATCTATTATAGAATTAAAATTGTTTTTCATAATCGTTTTAAAGTTTCATTACTCTTTTTTTATTTTTAAAAATTACAGCTATTTTTTTCTCGTAATTTACTAGTGCAAAAAATAACCAGCCAAAAGCATTTATAAATAATAGTCTTTGAAAAACACCTTTATAGTCAGGCATTTCAAACATAAAATACGAGAGCGAAATTGCAAGAAAAAATATTATAATCGTTTGTATTTTGTGCTTCGTTTTGGTTAAGATCGTTACTAAAAAAACACAAAATAAACAGAAAGTAAACCCTGTAATTGTCGAAAATAATGAATGCAGCGCATCTTGGGTATAGTTATAATTAAAGCTCTCAATAAAAGGACCTGCCATTTCAAATACACCCGTTAGAAAAAATGAGAAGCTAAATGTACATAATGTTATGAGTTGCAATGTGTATGTTTTTAATGTTTTAAATCCTAGCATTATAACCGCTAAACTTAAAAAGAGTATGGTTGCATTCATTATCCAATTTCCAGGTGCTTTTTGGGCACCTAATTCACTTATTGAGTTCTTTACGATAGAGTAGCCCTCAAAAGAAAAAAAAGGAAGCGTAAATATAACTACTAAAAATAGAATATAAGTCATTACATATATAGCACCGTATACTCTCATTTTTTTATATTACTAATGGGTTTAAATCGTATTTTTTTAAAACAGATAATAGGTCTACTAATTGTATTTGTATTGAATAGGTTCCTGTATAAGAAGGGCATATAATACAATCGTCAAAATAAAACTCGATTACAGTTTCATTAAGTACAAAATTGTTTTTATTTTTTAGAAAATCTTCCATTGAGAGTTCCCAACAATCATAGTATAAATTCCCTGATTTTATTTTTTTATTAATTTCTTCATTTATAATTGTAAAGAGTTCTTCTTCTGAGTCTTTAGTAAAAAAATCACCATAGTGCATGAAAACACCTCTATTTAAATCAAAATTGAAGCAATTAAAAGAATAACTAGGGTGTAGCGTACCTGAATAAAAGTTTTCTTTATAAAAGAGTACACTTACCAATTGATCGTTAACATTATAAATTTTATAATTAATGAATCGTTTCTCTCTAAAATTGCATAAAATGCTATCGCAAAGTTCTTTGCTTTCTAAAATATCGGTTTCTGTTTTAGTAATATTAACATAGTAGTGTTCCATGTATTCATTAAAATTTTTGTTTTTCTGGTCAATAATTTCATTCATTTTTGGGTAAGTGAAATCGATTGTATAATCTTTAGTTTCTTTTAGAAAGGTCACTTCTTCAATAAGTTTTTCTAGTTCTTGTCTTTCATCCTTTTTTTTAATTAATTTTTCTTGCTTTCTTTTGATAGCTATCGATTTGTTAGTTTTAAGATCTAACTCATTTATCTGAAAAGAATCAATAGTTTTAGAGTTACTTTTTGGAATCCCTTCTTGTAAATCTAGAATCTCCTCTTTTAAATCAATGGTTTCATTTTTAGGGTCATTTTTACAACTAAAAATTAGAGCAACTACTATTAGTGTTATGAAATATTTCATGTTTATAATTATTAAAGATTACAGGTGTAAAAATAAGTTTGATTTGTAGTTGATAAAATGATATTAATCAGTAAAAGAAAATGAGCTCCTAAAAAGAAACTCATTAAAATTTTGAAAAACTCATTATGAAGTAATTTAAGCCTTTTTAATTATAGCGAAAATTAGTAGTTTTTAGTCAGTTTGAAGACTTTTTTGATTTGCATAGCAATGTAATTCTTTATTGAATTTTTCACTAGTTTGAGCAGGGCCAAAAAGAACTAAGGCATCTGTATTATTAATTTTAGTAATTATGTTTTTAAAATAGGCCTTGATTTGTTGTTTTTCTTTCATCAAATACTTGCTGTCTTGTATAACATCTTGTGGGCCTCCTTTAAATTTAGTCCCAGATCCGCCATGAATATGAAAATGATCAATATTTGATGTTACTGTCGTTAATGTTTCATTTCCGTTTTCAAGAGTAACAATAAGTGCTTTGTCTTTATCTAACCATATACCAGTATTTTTCATCTTTATTTTCTTTTTTAGTTTCTTAGTAATTGATTATTGTCAGAACTATTAATTGATAATTATATGTTTTTTATTACCGTTATTTAAAGTTGACAATATAAAATTAACAATGAAATAGATCATTAACTATGATAATTATCAGTATAGAAATACATGTATTTATAATCTGTGATTTTTAAGTGTATTATTTTATTTTTGATGGGATTACTAAAAAAGGAATGTTTAAGTGAAAGCCAATTTGATTGATTTTTGTTTTAAAGAATACATTCTCAAAAAATGAATGTTTATTGTTTATCATCACTAATAAATTGATTCGTGATTTTAATTGAAAATTAGAAATGGCATCTGAGATATTTTGACTGCCAACCTCATGAAAAAGATTAGAAATTCTTTTAAAGTAAGACTCTAATTTGCGTTTGTTTTTTTCTTGTTTTTTAGAAAGGGCATCACCATAAGAAACATGCAATACATTTATCCTAGCATGTTTATTTGATGCTATATCAATAACAGATTGCACTTGTCTTTGTGTAAATTCTACTTCATAGTCAGAGGGAAATAAAATTTCATGAGGTGCTTCATATTCAAACTTATCTGGAATTGCCAAAACAGGACATTTTGCATTTTTAATTGTATGTACAGCATTGGTGCCAAATAATACTTCCTTTAAACCAGAAGCACCTTTAGTTCCCATAACTATAATTTCCATAATATTAGCTTTATAAAGGGCATCTATTTCACTAATTAAGGTATTAAATGCAGCAATACTGGAATAGGTGTGATTTGGATTGGGGTATTCTTTTTCAATACGATCTATCATTTTCTTTAGGCCTTTCTCCGAATTTTCTCTAACAATACTTTCTAAATTCATTTCTGGAGACGTAATTAATACTTGTTCCATATGGTAAAAAATAGGAGTGTAGGTATTTAGTAAGCAAAAATTACACTTTTCATTTTTAAACAACTGTAATGCATATATAATTGCATTCCATGAATTATCTGAGAAATCTGTTGGTAATAATATGTTTTTCATAATTTTTCTTTTCGAGATTCAAAATTAAAGGGTATTAAAAAAGGAAACTATGATAATCGTCAGATGTATAAAGGCGGTCTTTCTTAAAGCAAAAAAAGGAAAGCTATTAAGCTTTCCTTTTTTGTCTCTTTGTCTAAAGCATTCAACTTGATTTCACCTTTTTAAATAAAAAAATAATGAATATAGAGAAACTGATTAATAGCCATTATTAAAATAGAAAGAGGAAGTTTTTACTTCCTCTTTCTTTAAAGAATTTAATGTCATTATTTAATTTCACTTACTTTAAAATAATCCTTAAATAAAAAATTATTAAGTAATAGATAAAAAAAATCATTTTAAATCCTCTAAAATAGACTTAAACATTTCTCAATGCAAAGCCTATATTTTTTTATAAAGAAACAGGAAATTGAAACTTCCTGTTTCTTTTTAAGTGTTTAATTTTATGACTTGACAAAATAGTTATCCTAAAGATTTCTTTGTCTAAAAAAGGTAGCCAAAGTGATTTGCTGCCAAATAAAATAAAATTGAACACTTTTACAATCTATAAGGTCTTACGATTTATAGATGTATATTTTGTTTTTTAGTATGTATAAGAACATTTATAATAGTGCTAAAGTAATATGAATGTTATTATTGAAATATGATATATATCAGTTTTTGAAAATTTATACTTTATAAGAACTTAAAAAGTAGAGCAGGAGCTGTTATAGGAATAGTTAATGTTTAGTTTAATAGGTTGATATAGCTAAATCATTATAATTTGTCATATTATTTTTGTATATTTATCTATGGCATATTCCTTAAACTTTCGTAAACATGTTTTTAAAATGAAAGAAAAAGAGTCTCTCCCTTTTCAAGAATTAAGTGATAAGTTTGAGATACCTATCTGGACTCTTTTTAGATGGCAAAATCGTCTAGAACCAAAAACAAAGAGAAACAAACCTTCGACAAAAGTTAATATGGAGGCTTTGCAAAAAGATATTGAACAGAATCCAGGCCTTTTTCAATACGAACGCGCAAAAAAGTTTGATGTGAGCCAGAGTACAATATATTATGCTTTGAAGCGTCTAAAAATAAGCTATAAAAAAAACGCTATTTCATCCTAAGGCAGATTGGTTAAAACGGTTGATATGAATTGCTTTTTTTTATTGCTTTAAAACTGTTATTGACATTTGTCACTTTTATTTTTCTTCATGAGTAGTAATTTTGTCTTGAATCTAAACAATTATAAAGCAAAGGATTTACCTTTTTAAAATGTTTGATTTCTTAATATTTGTAAATCATCTGTTTATGTTTAGACTCATTATTAATCTTAAAACTGATGAAAAAATTAATAAATTATCTTTTAATATTTAGCGCAACATTAGGATTTGCTCAAGATGAATATTTATCATCTTATAAGTATGAAGTAGAACTTGGTACAGATAATGATTTTCTTGTTGTTCATGAAACTTCAGATCAATATTATACTTATGGAATAAACAGTACTTTTAGATGGCGAGGAAATAGAAAGAGGGCTTTAAGTAGATTTTTTACTAATAATTCAGGTTACTTTCAGGAAGTTGGATTTTATATGAAAGCATTCACTCCCAATCATAAAGAACCGGATAAAGAGACAAATAGGCCTTATGCGGGTTGGAGCTATTTTGATTATAAAATAACATATGGCTTTGAGAAATCATTTATAAAAATAGGATTAGAGTTAGGTGTTTTAGGTCCCGATTCTCAAGCTGGCTCTTTACAAAACTGGTTTCATGAGCATGTAAGTGGCGATTCTGTTTTGGTTGGATGGAGAAATCAAATAAAAAATCAACTTGGTGTTAATTTTCGTGGATATTATGCTTATTCATTTTCAAAATCTAAAAATTTTGAATTTTATGGAAATGTCGATGCTTCTTTAGGTAACGTTTTTACATTTGTTAATCCTGGTGTAAACTTTCGTATAGGTAAATTTAACAAACTGCGTTCCACATCTTCGCATAAAAATAACTTATTGGGAAATTTAAAACAGAAAGAAGTCTATTTCGATGCAAACCTATCTATTAAAACAGCGATAATCAATGCAACAATTGAAGGAGATATGATTGACGGATTAAATATTTTAAGTGCTAAAAATGTGAATAATTTTTTCTTTAATGGTCATTTAGGACTGTATTACGTATCACCAAGATGGACACTAGGAACTAAGTATGTTTTTTCTAGCGGTGAGATTATAGATAATGAATTTCAACAATATGTAATGCTTAATTTTAATTATCGTTTTAATCTTTTTACTATTATCTAAAATAGCAATGCAGATTTGTTTAATGAGAACAAATCATTGAAGTAAATGCTTTTAAATTATTAAATTTGATGATTAATATAGTTTTTAATTTAAACTTGTTATCGAGGGTGTTACTAAATTAAAATTTCATTTTGAAAGGAGGACTTTATTTAGCTTCAAAAAATAGAATGATATAGTTTATTGATTACTTAAGTTTTAGTTTTAATTTTCAAACGAAAATCGTTACAATGATTAAGAAATCGGAGAAAATAAAGTATGAGTTCGATAAGCTTCTAGAAGAATTAAAGAACAATAACGAAACGGCTTTTAATGAATTACAGAGCATTTTTAAGCCAGGTACTTGTAAAAAAGGAGAAACGTTAATTCGTATTCATGAACCTAACACAAACTTATATTGGATTATATCCGGAATCGTAAAGCAATATCAAGATAAAGAAGATGGCACGAGATATACAAAATGGTTCGTTTTTGAGGGCGATTTGCTATCCTCTCCACACAGTTTTATGTTTGGTGATCCTTCCCATGAAGGCGCAGAGGTTTTGGAAGATTGCGAATTTATGGTTATGTCGCGAGTAGAGGGTAACGCGCTTTGTGAGAAATACAAGTCGGTAAATACATTCTTCAGGTTGTTGGCAGAACTCTACTTTATAGAGTCCAACGCGCGCGTATTTTTTATGCAAGCATATACAGCCAAAGAGAAATATGACCATATTATGAAGTATAATCCTCATATGTTACTTAGATTACCGCAAAAAGAAATAGCATCATTTCTTGGGATAAGAAAAGAAACTTTAAGTCGAATTCGTAAATACTCCTAAATTTGGACTAACCATATTAGAATTAAAATACGACTAGCAAAGTAAATTTTTAATAGATTAATCTGGCCTAGTCTACAATACCATTATAACTTTGAAATCGTACACATAATTAGTTTCAATTTCTTCAAAAAAAGAGTTATAATTAATGATATACTTTGGTTTTTTAAAATAATGTATATTCTTAATTCAGGATTTCAAAGTTAAAATGAGAAAACGTCTTTCAGTTTTAACTAAATGCTTACTTCCTTTAAAATCGACAGTAGTTTTTAAGCACGTTTTAATAGATGTTTAATTAATTGACATTTGTCAATCTCATTCTTGATTTGCAACACTAATTTTGTTTTGAAGTTATAAATGAAGTAATCAATTTTCGTTGGAAGTCTATTCAAAATAAAACAATAAAGGATATTTTTATCCGAATTAAAAATTACTCATAACTTTGTAGCTTGATTTGTAAGTCATAAATACCCATTATTTATGAATTTACAGTCATTTAATCTAATCAATAAAAGATAAAAGGTGTAAATATCTATAAAATGATAACAAAACAATTTATAATATTATTAATTCAATCATCAGAAGTAACTACCGAAAATTGGATCACTAGTCCTGGAGTTATAGGTACTATTTTTTTGATTTTTCTAATTGTATTTCTTGGTATTTTTATTTTCATTAAACGTCTTAATTCTTATGTTGATTTATTAGAGAAGAATACAAAAGATTTAACAGAAGATGAGTTTGAGCGTCGTTTAGTTAATTTAGAAGAGGAAGAAGTAGATGAAATCTTAGCATTGCGACAAAAGGGTTTTAAAGAAGATCTTAGCAAAAAGAAAACTATAACGGCAAAGCCTAAAAACAGTGGATTTATAAAGAAAATTATAAATCCAAAGAATCCTCTGTTTGATGAAAAGTCTAGATCAACAGTAAAGATTGAAATATCCAAAGAGTTAAAAGAAATTGTTATTTGGTATTTAGGAGCTGCAGTCGTATGGCTCATATTTGGAACGCTCGTTGGGCAGTATGTAGGTATGAAATTCGTTTGGCCAGATATGGATAACACGCCTTGGTTGTCTTTTGGTAGATTGAGACCTGTTCATACAAATACCGTGTTTTGGGGTTGGGGATCTATGGCTATGGTTGGCCTAGGACATTATGTAATATCAAGAACATCTAACTCAGAAATATTTAGTTACACAAGATCTAAAATTGCGTTTTGGTTAATGAATGCGGCTGTTTTTATAGGTAATCTGTCTTTAATGAGTGGCATAAATAATGGTGGTGGCGAGTACAGAGAATACATTTGGCCTATTATGGCGCTGTTTGCTATAGGCTTAATAATAACGTTCTTTAATTTTTATAAAACAGTTGCAAAACGTAAAATTTCAGAAATATATATATCTAATTGGTTTATTCTAGCAGCATTAATTTGGACTACTGTTCTGACTTTTATAGGCTATTTTCCAACATATCAAGAAGGTTTGGGAGAGACTGTTATTCAAGGTTATTATATGCATCAAGGTGTAGGCATGTGGTTTATGACATTTACATTAGGTTTAGTTTATTATTTCTTGCCTTCCTCTCTTAATAAGCCTATTTATTCTTATTCATTGGGTGTTTTAGCCTTTTGGACGCAGATGTTATTTTACACGTTAATAGGAACGCATCACTTTGTATTTAGTCCTTTGCCTTGGTGGCTTCAGACGGTTGCAATTGTTTTTAGTGCAGGAATGTTTATACCCGTATTTGCAGGAAGCACCAATTTTTATATGACCATGCGGGGTAGTTGGAATCATATATCTAAGAGTTATGTTTTACCGTTCTTTTTAGTAGGCGTAGTCTTTTATTTTGTGGGCTCAGTTCAAGGTAGTTTTCAAGCGTTTAGATTTACTAATTACTTGTGGCATTTTACAGACTTTAACGTGGCACACTCGCATATGACGATGTATGGTATCATCACTTTTTTAATGTGGGCATGTATTTATACAATTCTTCCAAAAATCACAGGAAACGAACCACCTCAACGGTTTGTAGGAGCGCATTTCTGGTTAGCATTTGTAGGGCTTTTTGCTTATATGATATCTCTAATGGTTGGAGGTACATTAAAGGGTTTGAGCTGGATTGAAGGTAATCCATTTATAGAATCGGTTATTCTAATGGAGAATTTTTGGGTTTGGCGAGCTGTGGGTGGATCATTAATGTTCGTTTCTCATATCATCTTTGCATATAATTTCTATTTAATGATACGAAAAAAGAAGGTTGTTGAAATTTCACGTAAGCAAACACTAGAAACTCAAATAAATTAATACTGAATACAATGTTAAACTTACATAAAGACCATAAAAATCTAGTCTTACTTGCTTTTAGTGTTTTTGTTACATTAAGTATAGGTGTCGCTATTATGCCAGCGTATCAAATGGAAGGTTATGAACCTATTCCTGGGATGAAAGATCTCACTGCTCAAGAAAGAAGAGGATTATCAATATATATAGCTGAAGGTTGCGTTGGCTGCCACACACAGCAGGTTAGAAATATTGAAATGGATAACACTTGGGGAGATAGACCGTCTTTAGCTTCAGATTATTATTATAGTAAGCAGCGCATGGATGTTTGGAGACAGTCACCATCCTTGCTAGGTAGTGAACGAACTGGGCCAGACCTTACGGATATAGGTAGTAGGCAGCCTAGTAAAGATTGGCATTTATTACATTTATATAATCCTAGATTAGTAGTTGAAGCTTCTGTAATGCCTAAATACAATTGGATGTTTCACATAAGTGATACCTCTTACGTTGAAATTGGAGATGTAACATTACCACGTTCCATAACAAAAATGGAAGGCGGAGATGTAATTGTAGCAAGTCGTGATGCTTTAGATCTTGTTGCCTATTTAAAAAGTTTACAACAATTTTCTTTCGAAGATTATGATCCGCCAATGGCCTTTATACCTGCTTTACCTAAAGATGAACTAACAGCAGTTGGTGGGGCTAAAAAAACTATTGGAGCAAGTTTGTATCAAAAAAATTGTGCCGCTTGCCATCAAACAAACGGACGTGGTGTAAAAGGAGCTTTTCCGCCACTAGCAGGAAGTCTTATTGTAAATAATAAGAATCCAGAAATGCTTATCAAAATTATACTTATGGGCTATGATGCTAGAGAAGAATATGGTGTTATGCCAGCACTTGGAGAAAATCTTAGTGATGAAGATATAAAAGCGATTACAGACCACGAACGATCTAGTTGGGGTAATCGTGCGCCAGAAGTGCCGCTAGAAATGATAACACGATTAAGAGATTCCATAGGTAATTCTAAAACGCAATAGAAATTTTAAAAGCTTAACAGATGAAAACTAAAACGATAACATGTTTAGCATTTTTTATAAGTACAATCGTAACGGCATGTCCTATATGTAAAAAAAATCAGCCTAAAGGTTTTGAAGACATTACTCATGGTCAAGGCCCTGAAGGCAATATAGATTACGTCATTATGTATAGTGCAATAATCATTGTAGGCTATACATTAATAATGAGCGTAAAATATCTTGTAAAACCGAAAGAAAAAGAGGCAAGCCACATTAAAAACTTTGTAGTAAATGAAAATAATACATCAAGCTAATGGGAAACAAGAGAGAAGTCACCGTTTTTTTAGATGATGAGAAAATTCCTTTTGGAGTTTTTGAACCGCCAGCGAAGATTGTGTTAGATACCACTAAGATTCCTGATGGAAAACACGAACTGAAAATTAAAGCAATATCATCAATGGGTATTGAAGGTGTGCGTGTCATTCCTTTTGAAGTACGGAACGGTCCAGAGATTTCGGTAATAGGTTTGAAAGAGAATGAAATTATAGAATCTAATACCGCAATCGTTGTAAATGCTTATGGAAGTGAAAATATAGAGTCGTTTATTATAAAAGGATCTGAAACACCTAAAGCTATTCCTTCATGGGTATGGGCGTGTATTATACTATTTGTAGCCTTTGCTATGTTCTATTTTATAACGCATTGGGATATGGATACTTATAAATCGTTTTTTTAGATTATTGTTATGAAAATATCAATCTGGGATATTAAAGTAAGTAGAGAAGATGGGATGGTAATGCATTTTGACATTATTGATTAACCACAATGCGCGGCGGTTTGCCCTGTAGATCGTTACTTCCCTGATGAGAATATCGTTTGATAATGTATTTAGATATTGTTATATACCGACAATATTAAAAAAACTTTTTCTGCTTATAAAATAACCTAAAAAGATATTTTTTTAGAGATAGATACTTTATAATAATATTAAAATTACAGATTATCCTGCCAAATACTACTAGATAAAGTTATAGATAGGGAGGAAAGTGTTTAAAGTAAATGATAGTACGCATTTATAAACAAAATAGTATGAGAAAGTATTTTATAATCTTAGTTATAATGTTTTTATGTTGCTTTTTGAGCTGTAAAACCAATATTGATGCAGAGATTGATGAGTTTTCTATTGATAAAACCTTGCGATTAAATAATGGTAAAAAATGGAAAGCGAGCGGTTCTATGACATACGGGATGACTAAAATAAATGAAATAATTGATGAGATTGATATAGAATCTTTCGACCCCAAATTGATTGGGTATAAATTAGACTCTGAGATAAGAATGATGATGTCTATATGTGGAGCAACAGGAGAAGCGCATGATCAGTTTCACTATTATTTAGATCCTTTAAAAGAGCAAATTAATGGTTTGCGTATTGCAAATGAGATAGCAAAAGAGCCATTGTTAACTTCCATAAAAATACACTTAGACAGTTATAAAAATTATTTCAATTAAAAATTATAGGATATTAAAACTGTGCAAAATAGGATCATGAGTATTTCCTAATCCGGCTCAAAGTTTCTCTAGTAATGCCTAGAAATTTAGCTAACTCTTTTTGAGGTAGTTCTTGAATAAAGTGAGGCATATTTTTTAGTAAATAAGCATACTTTTCCTTGGCGGTCAATGCTTGCAAAAAAAACATGCGTTCTTCAGATTGGATTAGATAAATTTCTAACATTTCTCTAAAAAAAGTTTCTACCTCATGATACTTCTC
>CALGLR010000130.1 GCA_937959395.1 uncultured Flavobacteriaceae bacterium
AATATTATAATCAAAACGGCTCTAACTCTTATTAATAACGATAAATCTGTCAAAAAAAGTAAAAACAACAAAAGGCTGAAAGCCTTACTTAGTAGAGAATACAGAAATAAAATATTACTTTTTTAAATGCTTTTGCCCTGATAAAAAGCTGAACAGGCTCATTAAATTCTAAAGCTTCTAAATCTGCAATTATCCAGTTTTCTGGAGCAAACATAAAAATATGTTCTTTTCCTTTACTGTCAATAATGTAGCTTCTCAGAAGCCCTTTTTTTACATAAAAAGTTAAAGCATTAGAATCACCTGCATACTGAAGTATATGTCCCTTTTTAAGCTTTTTTACCTTAGCTTTGGGATCACTATTTATTATGTCTGTTATATTTTCCATTTATTTCTAATGCAAGCTAACAATTGAATATATCCAATTAAATGCATTTCTATTCTTTATCTCAAATCTAAATATTTTTAATCTAACTTATTCATTTAACAACTAGAAAACAACAATTCAATTACAGGATACTTTCTTAATTTATTAGTAACACATCTTTCTCTCTAAAAAAACAACAAAAAAACTTAATGAATTCATTTCCAAACAATAATTAACGCTCTATTGCTTAATACAAACAATAAAAAACACCTTAAGAAGTTCCATTTTACAAATAAATGTATAGATTTGTAATAACACGTATCTATGAAATTTAACTATTTTTTGTTTAAAAAAACACATTAAACGAATTAACTGATGTTCATTTTTACTAGGCAATATTATAATATAAAAGTACTTCAATATGCTACAAACATTATGTTACGTTAGCAGTTCTAATGTTAATTTAACCAAAAAGAGTCTTGAACAATTATTTATTACAACTAAAAGTAATAATTTAAAGCAAGACATTTCTGGTATTCTAATTTTTAATGGCGGTAACTTTCTTCAAATTATGGAAGGAGAAAAAAATACTATAAACGAATTATATCATAAAATAAGTAAAGATAAAAAACACAGCAACATAATTAAGCTTATTGAAAAGCCGATCTCTGAGCGTATGTTTGAAGATTACGAAACAGGTTTTTCAATAATTAAGGATAGAAAAAAAGCAAACCAACTAGAAGACTACCTTAGTTGGCTAAAAAAAGCTGAAATAAAAAGTGTTGACAAAATCATAACAATCATAGAAAAATTTATTGAACGCGAGTAATTATTTACATTACTTAAAGTAATGATTTTAAATATATTAAATCCACATATATTTCGTAAATTGTGATTGTACTATCTATTTAAGAAACACATACCCTTAAAATTATCCCTATAGAAATGTGTTGGCTACTCTTAAAAGACTTAGTTATTCTAAACGATTTAAAATTAATAATCTAATTATTTAAGAGATGTTACAAACAATATGTTACGTTAGTAATTCTAAAATAAATCTAACGACTAAAGAATTACAGAAATTATTTTATTCTGCTAAAAAAAATAACCTTAAACATAAGATCTCTGGCATTCTTATTCATGATAATGGAAACTTTTTTCAAATTATAGAAGGGAGTAAAAAAAATATTAAGAAAATTTATAAAAAAATAGCACAGGATAAAAGGCATCATCATGTTATAGAACTTATTAATCAATCTATAAAACAACGCGTATTCAAAGAATATGAGACAGAATTTTCTATTATTGATGATAATGAAAAAATACAAAAATTAGAAAACTATCTTAATTGGTTAAAGAATGCTGAAATGAAAAGCATCGATAAGCTTGTTAAGGTTATTGAAAATTTCATACTTACTAAAAATAACGTTTTGCATTACAGTCAGTCTTAACCTCTTTTATTAAATTGAAGGAGAATCTGGTCTAATAAAATTATATAAATCACAATAATACATTTGTTTTTCAGCAATAATCCGTGTAAGAAACACGCTCTTTTTTTTAATATTATTACAAGTCTTTTAACGACCTAATGCCTAAAATATGTTAGTTTTGCAAAAACAACACTAACAACATACAAATGTCTTCAAAATTAATAGCTCCCTCAGTACTTGCTTCAGATTTCGCAAACTTACAACGTGATATAGAAATGGTAAATCTAAGTGATGCAGACTGGTTTCATATAGATATTATGGATGGTGTTTTTGTACCAAACATTTCTTTTGGAATGCCCGTGCTTAAGTCCATTACTAAACATGCAAAAAAAACAATCGATGTACATTTAATGATCGTAGATCCAGATCGTTATATTAAAACATTTGCAGAACTAGGAAGTCATATTCTTACAGTACATTATGAAGCGTGTACTCATTTACATCGTACGCTGCAAGCGATAAAAGCTGAAGGAATGCAAGCTGGCGTAGCCTTAAACCCGCATACCAATATTAATGTATTAGAAGACACTATTAATGATATCGATTTGGTATGTATAATGAGTGTTAATCCTGGTTTTGGAGGACAAAGCTTTATAGAAAACACTTATAATAAAGTAAAACAACTTAAAGAATTAATTATTAGAAAAGGAGCTTCTACTAAAATAGAAATTGATGGAGGTGTCACTAATAAGAACGCTAAAGCTTTAGTTGAAGCTGGGGCAGATGTTTTAGTTGCTGGTAGTTATGTTTTCAAAAGTAGTAATCAAACTGAAACAATTAAAGATTTAAAAATCTTGGTTAACAGTTAATAACCAGGAAAATAAAAATTAAGCATTACTTTTATTTTATTAAATATAAGAGGAAATTGTCTTTTAAAATCATTTGGAGTCTCTATAAAATTTTCAACTAAAACAGCTAAAAATTCGTATTGATTTGTAAAAGCATACTCTCTAAAGTATTCGCTATCTATTATATTTACACGAATAGATTCATTTAAACTTAAATAATCATTTAACTCACTGTACTTCTTTTTAAAAATAAGCGCACTAATGTCGTTTTGTCTTGAACTATTTAAATGAATAGCGTGCATCATTTCATGTATTCCTAAATTAACATTATCATTTTCATCTTTATAGCCCTCTAAAAAATCCTTCCAAGAAAGTACTAATGCTCCAGCCATAGGATTAAACTCTCCCTTATGATACGCATCATTTAAATTAGAATAATATTCATCTGGATAAACAATAATGGTGTCTAAATTATTAATTAAATACTTTCTAAAACCAAAAGTTAACATAACAGCAGTAGCAGAAACCAATACCCTAATTTCATTATTAATCACTATTTCATCTCTAGCTACAAATTTTTTGTCTTTAATAAAACAGAATACACGGTGCTCAAAAACTCTTTTATGTTTTGCCGAAAGCGAATTATAGAAACTAAAATCGTTTTCTAAAATCGTTTTTTGATTTGGTCCTAAGCGTTTTTTTAAAGGATGAAAATGGACAATAAAGGGCTTAAAATAAAAAAGGCCATAAATATGTTCAAAAAGAAGAAAGAGAAAATATAAAACCCCAATAGCTACAACTACAGTAAGAAAAAGAGTGAAAACGACCATTGCAAATGGTGGTTCAAACTTAGTTTCGGCTTGAATAAAAATTAGAAAGCTTAATAACTGTATAAGCATAAATGGTTATTGGGATAGCGTTATGGTATTGTAATCGACAATTTATGAAAATATAAATACGAAATCGTTTTAAATAGTAAATAATATTTAACCATAACCTGCTCTACTATTCTTTTTTTAAAAATTATTCATTAATTATAAAAAATACCGTAAATTTAAATATTACCCTTTTTAAAAATCATCAACCAACCAATTAAGCTTAACAAAATTATTCCCTGTTAATGAGAGGCTTAAAATTAATAATATAATTATTATGATTCCTCCAAAAAACCATGCTAAAGAAGAAAAAAGATTACTCGATTTAGAATCACATTCCATATTAGACACTATTCCCGAAAATGATTTTGATTACTTAACCTCCATAGCAGCTCAAATATGTAATACACCTATCTCATTGGTAAGTTTAATCGATGATAAACGGCAATGGTTTAAATCACATCATGGTTTAAATGTATCGGAAACGCCTAAAGAATATGCTTTTTGTGGACATGCGATTAATGAGCCAGATAAAATTCTTATTGTTCCAGATTCAAGAAAAGATGAACGATTTCATGATAACCCATTAGTAACTGGAGAACCAAAAGTTATATTCTATGCAGGAGTACCATTAATTAGTGAAGATGGTTACCCTTTAGGAACTTTATGTGTTATAGATAATGAACCAAAAGTATTAAATGAAGATCAAATTCATTCTTTAAAAGCACTTTCTAATCAAGTCATGCGGCTTATTACACTTAGAAAAAACAAACAAGAATTAGAACAATCTTTAAAAAATTTAGAAAATAAAAATAGCGAATTAGAACAATTTGCATATATCGCCTCGCATGATTTGCGTGAGCCCCTAAACACTATTACCAGTTTTATAGAGCTTTTAGAAGAAGACTCTAAAGAAGACCTTACCGAACTAAAAAAGCAAAGTTTCCGATTTATAAATGGTGCTTCCTCTAGAATGAAAGATCTCATAAAAGGGCTTCTTGATTATAGTAGGCTTGGCAAAAAAGGGAATATCGATAAGATAGATTGTAATACTTTAATTAATAACGTAATAGAAGATCTTAATTCATGCATTAGTGAATCAAAAGCAATAATTAAGATAGAAAAATTTCCAACACTAAATGCTTATGAAAATGAACTAAGAATCTTATTTCAAAACCTAATCTGTAATGCTATTAAATTTACGAATCCGGATAAAACTCCAAATATAATAATCTCCTCTAAAGAGGATAAAGATCATTGGCAATTTTCTATAAAAGATAATGGTATAGGAATAGATGAAGTTTATAGAGATAAAGTGTTTATTATTTTTCAAAGGCTACATAATCGTAATGAATATGATGGCATTGGTATTGGCTTAGCGCAAAGCAAAAAAATTGCTCAACTACACAATGGAGATATCTGGTTTGATTCAGAAATAGGATTAGGCACAACTTTTCATTTTACAATAAATAAAAATATAAAAAGGCATGAGAAAGATTAGTGGTTTAAATAACATTCTTTTAGTTGAAGATAATGAATCAAACGTTTTTTTATACCAAAGAACTATAAAAAAACTAGAGATAGATGTAAGTGTGCACTCTGCTCTTAATGGTCTGGAAGCTATAGAATTTTTAACTGCTACTGGAAAATTTGCTGAGCAAGAAAATGAGCGCTTACCAGATCTCATTCTCTTAGATATTAATATGCCTATTATGAATGGCTGGGAGTTTCTTGATAAATTTATGGCCCTACCCAATAACGAGAAAGAAAAAATTATTATTGTTATGATTACGTCTAGCTTAAATATTGATGATAAAGAAAAAGCGGAATCTAATCCCTATTTAAAAGGGTTTATAAACAAACCCTTAAAAAAAGAGCAACTTAATGAGATTATAGAGCAATACTTTAATGTAGAAGCTTAAATCATATAACACAACCTATCAATTCTAAAGACGACCAAAATTGGCTATGACTCTTGTCGCCTGTGTATATTAATAAACACCAACCAAAGAACATATTAAACTTTTTTAAGTTCTAGCTGTCCAATTAATAAATAACACTATAGTAATGAATCAAAAGCATTTACAACACCTTTACTCTAGAGCTGGATTTGGATTAAGTTATAATGACTATTCTAAACTTAATAAAGAACCAAAATCTAAAATTATTTCTGGCTTGTTCTCTAATGCCGAAAAATGGATCCCATTACTTGTAGATGTATCTGAATTAAAAGCACTGTCCGCTTCGAAAAAAATGAATGCAAAAAATAGCATGACAAAAATGAGTGCTAAAGACAAAAGGGATCTAACCAAAAAAAGTCAGCAGAAAATAAAAGAACTAAATTATGCTTGGATAAAAAGACTGGAGCAAACCAATGCTATTTTAAATGAAAAAATGACGCTGTTTTGGACGAATACCTTTGTTTGCAAAGACAATAATATTCTTCACATTATGCAATACAATAATACGCTTAGAAAACACGCTTTGGGTAATTTTAGAGATTTCGTAAAAGCGATTGCGAGAGAACCTTCTATGAGTAAATACTTAAATAATAAGCAGAATGTAAAAAAGAACCCTAACGAAAACTTTGCTAGAGAACTTATGGAGCTTTTTACTCTAGGAATAGACAATTATACAGAGAATGATATAAAAGAAGCTGCAAGAGCCTTCACAGGATGGTCTTTTAATGAAAATGGAGGCTATAAACTTAGAAAAAAGCAACATGATTATGGTATAAAAACCTTTCTAGGTAAAACAGGTGATTTTAATGGCGATGCGATTATTGATATAATTCTAGAACAAGAAAATTGTGCTCGATTTATATGCCGAAAACTATATAGTTATTTTGTTAACCCAAAAATTAATGAAGAACGCATTAACGAATTAACATCTATTTTCTTTAAAAATTATGATATTAAAGCATTGATGTTACATGTTTTTTCATCGGATTGGTTTTATGCTGAAGAACATATTGGAGTAAAAATTAAATCTCCTATTGAACTTTTAGTAGGTATTCAAAAAATAGTCCCTGTAACATTTCAAAAGGAAAAGCAATTACTATTCCTTCAAAAAATGATGGGCCAAACGTTATTAAACCCTCCTAATGTTGCTGGGTGGAAAGGCGACAAAAACTGGATAGATAGTAACACGCTTTTATTTAGATTAAAGTTGCCTTCTCTATTATTAAACAATGCGGTAATTAATTTAGAAGAAAAAGGTGAATTTGAAGATCGTTTCGAAACCTATTACAAAAAAGAGAAAAAGAAAAAACAATACTTAAAAGTAACCAAATCTTGGATTGATTTTGATAAAGAGTATGGTACGCTTAGTGTTAATGAACTTAAAGTTTTATTAATTGTATCTAAAATAGATAAGGATACCGAACAACTTTTATCTCATCTAGCTTTAACAAACAACAGAGATTTTCTAATACAGTTAATGTCTATACCTGAATACCAACTCTGCTAAAACTTACAATCATGAAAAGACGCGATTTTTTAAAACAAAGTACATTAGCAAGTAGTTTATTTTTTGTTCCCAGTTTCGTTAAAGCATTTGAAGACGTAACAAAAGAAACTCTTGGGTTTAAAAAACTGGTTATTATTCAATTATCTGGAGGTAACGATGGGTTAAATACTGTTGTTCCATATCGCAATGATATATATTATCGCAATAGACCAGAGATTTCAATAGCAAAAAATGATATTATAAAAGTTACCGATGATCTGGGTTTAAATATAAATCTAAGACCATTAAAAAATTTATTAGACAAAGGCTATTTGAGCATTATTAATAATGTAGGATATCCAAACCCAATTCGTTCTCATTTTAGATCTACAGATATTTGGCAAACCGCAAGTCATTCCAACCAATATTTAAACACAGGGTGGCTAGGTCGCTATATTGATAGTTATGGAAAGAAACCGCATTCCGGAATTGAAATAGACGATAGTTTATCGCTAATCCTTAAAGGAGAAAACATTAATGGTATTGCAACAAAAAACCCTGCAATTCTTAATAGGAACGTACAAACTCCTTTCTTTAAAAAGATATTAGAAAAGCAAACTCCAGAACATTTAAGCGAACACAATTTGGGTTATCTATATAAAACAATGATAGAAGCAAGCTCGTCTGCTAAATACATCTATGAAACTTCTAAAACATTTAAAACCAAACTAGAATATCCAAACAATCCGTTTGGAAAACAATTAAAGACTACTGCCGAGTTTATAAACTCTAATATAGAAAGTAAAGTATACTATGTTTCTATGGGAGGTTACGATACACATGCCAATCAAAAAAACAAACAAAGCAAGCTTTTAGATATTTACAGTAAATCTATAGCTGTTTTTGTAAATGATTTAGAACAAAATAACACCTTTAAAGATACTTTAATAGTCACTTTCTCTGAATTTGGAAGGCGTTTAAAACAAAATGCGGCTAAAGGTACAGATCATGGTGCTGCAAATAATGTGTTCATTATTGGTAAAAACTTAAACAAGCCTGGCTTTTATAACGAAGCACCAAATTTATTAGATCTAGATAACAATAATGATATTAAATATTCGATCGATTTTAGATCAATATATGCGACTGTTTTAGAAAAATGGTTAAAAGTTAATGATGAAACAATCTTAAATTCTTCATTTAAAAAACTTGATTTCATTTAGTTAAGCGAAGTGAAATTTCGTCTTAATTAATTTAACATAAAATATGTAAGTTTTCTGTAGAATAGCTACTACTAGCTAAAACACAAAACAATGAAAAAAACAATTCTATTACTATTATTAATGACAGCTTCTTTATTTGCAACAGCTCAAACTGCAAAAGAGCTTGTAGCTCAATCAATTGAAGCCATTGGAGGAAAACAAAATTTCTACAATTTAGGAAATGTAAATTACGATTTAGAATACCGTACACCTGCAGGAAAAAACGCAACAACTTTAATTGCTCATGAAACTTATGTTTTCGATGGTGAACTTTCTCATGCCATTTATAAAGAACATAGTATCACAGGTGCTAATGGAAAAGTTATTGAAGGTTACAATGGTAAAGATGCCTGGGTCACATTCGATGGAAAATTATCTAATGATAAACAAGCAAATGGAGTCGCTCGTTTTTTACGAAAAACAAACTATTATTGGTTTACAATGTTTTTTAAATTATTGGATGACGGGATTAACTATGAAAAACTATCAGATCAAAAAATAAATAATACAGATTATAATCGTGTAAAAATAACGTTTGGTGACAAAGTTGGAGACGCTCAGGATACTTACGTTCTTTACATTAATAAACAAACCAAAATGATTGACAAATTTCTATTTACTGTAGTTGCTTTTGGTCTTACTGAGCCTAATTTAATGACTTTCGAATATGAAACGATTAACAATATTAAAATACCATCTAAACGTAAATACATTGAAGCAGATTGGGAAGGTAATATTAAAGGAAAAACACATACTATTACTAACTGGACAAATATTAAGTTTAATACAGATATAGACAAGACATTGTTTGAAAACTAATATACTTTAATTTAAAAAAGCCCATAGTAATAGCTGTTTTCTATGGGTTTTTTGTTTAAATTATTTACTCTATTTAAATATCAAAAAAAGTGCAAAATAGTTGTCTTTTATTTTGAAGAAAAGCAAAAACAATAATATATTTGCGTTCAATTTTGGGGAGATACTCAAGCGGCCAACGAGGGCAGACTGTAAATCTGCTGACTACGTCTTCGCAGGTTCGAATCCTGCTCTCCCCACTTTAACTCGAAAAGCCTATACGAAAGTATAGGCTTTTTTATTTTAATGAAGTAAGCGAAGTTTACTTCTGCGAAGATTTATTAAAATAAAAAAACATCTGCGTTAGCATATTAATTTTTCATTTGCACGAAGTGTCAAACAGGATATTTAATCCTGCTCTCATCATATCATTTCGAAATAGAATTACTAAAAACTTGAGTTCGATATAAAAATGTTAGTGATCAAAAACCGTCAATTCGAGTTGTTTTTTTGCAACAAAGTAAAAAAAATAGTATCAAGAATAGGTTTTTGATACGAAAACCACTGTTCTCGATACACTTCTCCTAATGTCGAAGCACTCGAACTGACATGATTTAATTATATCGAACTCAGTTAAAACCAATCCCACATAATACTTTTGTATTAATTTTATAGATTTTTTTTATATCCAAATGAAAAACAAATAATTAACACCAAATGAACATTGAAATTATTTGGTGTAAATACAAACCACTACTTTCTGGGTATCATTACCCCTGAAAACAGGGGTAGTCAATTAATGATTTAATCATAGTTTTACATTTGAGTATTACATTTTTTAATCGCTATTAATCAATTCTCTATTTTGCCCCTTATCTACCATTAACAGATTAATAACCTTGAAATCCCATAGAATTTTCAATTCTCTCATAATATAAAATAACACGAATCCCTCAAAGCTCCGCTTTGAAAAAGAAATGCACCTATAAAAATAATTTCAAGCAAGCTTGATTATTTTTATAGGTGCATTTCTTTTATTCGTGACCGCGAAGGGATTCGAACCCCCAACCCTCAGAGCCGAAATCTGATATTCTATCCAGTTGAACTACGCAGCCATTTTATTCCCGCGAAGGCGGGAATCTTATATTTAGGATATAAAACCAACCTCAATTGACTACATTCCTTTTTTATTTTTTGTTTCCCTAGCCTCGAAGTATTTAAAGGAGGGAACAGATTTAATTATTTATACTCTTAACTTAGCTTTAACTATTGTAGAAATTGTTTTCCCATCAGCTTTTCCTGCTAACTGTTGGCTAACCATTCCCATTACTTTTCCCATATCCTTCATGCCACTAGCACCAACTTTAGCAATAACGTCTTCAACAATATTAGCGACTGCTTCTTCACTCATTGCTTCTGGCAAGAATTGAGAAATTACTTTCGCTTCTTCTAATTCCGGTGTCGCTAAATCTTCTCTTCCTTGTTCTAAAAATATAACAGCACTATCTTTTCTTTGTTTTACTTGCTTTTGAAGTATCTTTAGCTCTTGTTCTTGCGTTAACTCATCTCCTGCTCCCGCTTCTGTTTTCGCAAGTATTATAGACGATTTAACTGCTCTTAATGCTGTTAAAGCCGTTTGATCCTTTGATTTCATTGCTGTTTTCAAAGCAGTCATTAAATCTTGTTCTAAACTCATTTTATACTATTTTTTGATTTACGAAGATAGCAAGAAAAACTCATTATTTCAATGTCGAGAAAAGTAGTTATTTAAATTGTATCACACTAATTATGACTTAAAATGAGATCTCATTAATTTGAATTATATCTTGTTCAGATGAAATAGAAATCGAAGATTCATGAACTCGTTAAAATAAAAATATAAAGCCGTGAACTAAAATATAAGCATAGTCTTAGTTCAATGTCATTAAGTTAAGGGTTACGATGTCAGTCTGAGCGCAGTCGAAGACCATTATAGCCTTCCTTTTTATAGCACTTCGACTGCGCTCAGTACAGGTGGCTATGTCTTGTTTTTGTAATTCATATAAAGTAAAAATAATCATTTTCTTTTACAGCAATTTCAAACAAGAATTGGTATTAGTTTGTTTTCTATCTGAAGAAAAAAATGATCATCTATTTTTAAAGTAATTTCAAAGTTTAAATGAGTTCTATAAAAAAGAATGGAGAGAATTAAAAATACGTTTAAAAGGAATTAAATCTAGCGAATTTGATATGAGAAAGTACATCTACAGGATATACAAAGAATAAAAAGTTGCAGCTATAATGATAGCATTTGTTTAATGTTAAAGGGAGTATAATTTCATCAAATAAAACAATTAAAAACACATAAGAATGGCAAAAAGTAGTTTAAATATATCATTCATCACTAACTTAATACTCAACTCTAAAATTATAGTAATACAAATGTATTTCAGTTTTTATATTGTCCCTGAGTGCCAAAAATACTTAAAATGATGTCGTTCAAGCCTTTTTTGTTATTAAGCTCTTAAAGGTTGATTTGTTATTAAATCAATGTAGTGATTTACTTTATCTTTTAATAATCTTCTATGCGTAATGAAATCTAAGAAGCCATGATCTAATAAGAACTCGGCAGTTTGAAAGCCTTCTGGTAGCTCTTTTCCTGTTGTATCTCTAACCACTCTAGGTCCTGCAAAACCAATTAAAGCACCTGGCTCAGCGATATTAATATCACCTAACATTGCAAATGAAGCAGTAGTTCCACCAGTAGTAGGATCTGTACATAAAGAAATATATGGTAAGCCAGCATTTGCTAGTTGTGCTAATTTAGATGAGGTTTTTACCAATTGCATTAAAGATAAAGCAGCTTCCATCATTCTTGCGCCTCCAGATTTTGAAATAATCATGAATGGTAGCTTCTTTTTTAAAGCATAATCTGCAGCACGAGCAATTTTTTCACCAACAACACTTCCCATTGAACCTCCAATGAATGAAAAATCCATACAGGCTATTACCAAATCTTTTCCTTTAGATTTTCCAACTGCAGTACGAACCGCATCCTTTAATTGTGTTTTCTCCTGTGCAGCTTTTAAACGATCGGTGTATTTTTTAGTGTCTTCGAATTTCAAAGGGTCTTTAGACGATAAGTTTGCATCTAACTCTTTGAATTTATTGTCATCAAAAAGAATTTCAAAATACTCTTTACTACCAATTCTAACATGATATCCGTCTTCTGGGCTTACATAAAAGTTTTTTTCTAATTCTTTTGAGTCGACAACCTTACCTGTAGGTGATTTGTACCAAAGGCCTTTTGGGATGTCTTTTTTCTCTTCTGTGGTTGTTTGAATCCCCTTTTCTTTTCTTTTAAACCAAGCCATGTCCATTTCTCATTTTTTGAGTTAGAGTTACAAAAAAATGTTTCTCTTTTTAATTAGTAATTCTTGCTTTTTGCAAAGAGGACAAAATTACCACTTTTATTATTTAAACTCAAAATTTGACACACTAACTGTTCTTTAAAGTTGTTTACAACAAAAAACTCTATTCAAGGAAGGTTGTTATTCTACTTAAATAGAGTCTGGTATATTTTTAATACTTGTTTTTAGACTTATAAAGTATTTACATTATTTAAATCTTCGAATGCCTTTTTTAGACGTTCAACAAAAGTTATTTCTCCTTTACGTAACCATACTCTTGGATCGTAGTATTTTTTATTTGGTACTTCTGGCCCATCTGGGTTACCAATCTGATTTTTTAAATAATCAGCCTTTTCACCCATATAATCGCGAACACCTGAAGCAAATGCATATTGCATATCTGTATCGATATTCATTTTAATAACACCATAACCAATAGCTTCTCTAATTTCTTCGACTGTAGAACCTGAACCACCATGAAAAACAAAATCGATATGGTTTTCTTCTACTCCATATTTTTTTGTGATATGCTCTTGAGAATTTTTTAGAATTTTTGGTGTTAATTTTACATTTCCTGGCTTATAAACACCATGAACATTTCCAAAAGCTGCTGCGATTGTAAATTGATCACTTACTTTGCTTAGCTCTTCATAAGCATAGGCAACTTCTTCTGGTTGCGTGTATAATTTTGATTCATCAACGTCACTATTATCTACACCATCCTCTTCACCTCCTGTAATTCCTAATTCTATTTCTAATGTCATTCCTATTTTGCTCATTCTAGCTAAATAGTCTTTACAAATAGCAATATTTTCTTCAATTGGTTCTTCACTTAAATCAATCATATGAGAACTGTATAGGGGAATTCCAGTTTCTTTGTAGTGTTTTTCACTAGCATCTAATAAACCATCTATCCAAGGAAGGAGTTTCTTTGCGCAATGATCTGTATGTAAAATTACTGGGACACCATAAGCTTCTGCCATTAGGTGGACATGTTTTGCTCCAGCTATAGATCCAGCAATCGCTGCTTTTTGATTTTCATTACTTAATCCTTTTCCAGCATTAAATTGACCTCCACCATTTGAAAATTGAATAATAACAGGTGCATTAAGTGCTTTTGCAGTTTCTAGTACACCGTTAATTGAATTAGAGCCAATGACATTAACCGCTGGTAGCGCATATCCATTTTCTTTTGCATGGTTAAATATTTCTTGAACAGCTTTTCCTGTTGCAACTCCTGGTTTAATTTGATGTGCTACCTTCATAATTGTTTGATTTTTTAAGAACGCTCAAATGTAATTATTTTTTTAAATAATTAAGCTAATTTTCGCCTATAGATCATGAAAAAAATACGAAAACGATGTAGTAAATTGTAATTATAAAAAAGCGAATTGGAATCTAAAAAGGGTAGTTTATACCAATGTTGTATATCGCATTTTTAAAGTTATAATCTTTAAACCAACGTTCGCCTTCAATATATGAAGGGTCGTAAGTTTTAAAACCAACATCACCACGAAGTACGAAAAAATTAAAATCATAACGCAAACCAAAACCAGAACCAATGGCAATATCTTTAAGGGATTTTAAAGACGTAAAGGTAGCCGCATCATCTTCAACATCGTCTAATACGTTCCAGATGTTTCCAATGTCAACAAATAGGGCGCCGTTTAACGGGCCAAATAAATTTGCTCTTTGTTCTGCACTAAATGCTATTTTTAAATTGGCTTCGTTAAATTCGTTCGATGTTTCTAAGCTTCCTGGCCCTAAATTATAAGGTGTCCAAGCTCTATTATCATTAGCTCCTCCAGCAAAAAAACTTTTTGCAAACGGAATGTTGTTAGAATTACCATACGGAATAGCGATACCAAAAAAGCTTCTAAAAGCTAAAACATTTTTATTTCCTAAATCCCAGTGTTTAATAAAATCTAATTCTGTTTTTAAATACTGAGAATAAACAACGTTTAAAACTTCTTGCCTTTCTTCGTTATTTTTTTCTAATCCTAATAATTTTGAAGTTGCAGAAAGTATATTACCTGCAGATTCAACTTTAAATCTAAAAACAGAAAATGTTTCATCTAATAGATTGTCTCTAGTATCTTTTGAATAATTAAAACTAGATGAAAATATTAAGTTGTCTTCTGTTAATCTTTCTTTACGCTCATTTATTGCATTTACAGTTATGAAATCGTCTTGAGATACACTTGTATTACCATTAAGGACATCCCTTATAAATACATTGGCAGGATTAAAAGGATTGGATTGACCTGGATCTTTCAAAATGGCATCATCATCAATGTAATTTGATCTAATAGCTATGTCATTTAAATTATCGAAAGAATTTTCATAAACACCAAAATAATTTGCGGTGTTAAGGTTCCTAACATAAATAATATTGAACAAATCTAATCTGTTTGTAACTTTTTTGCTAGGAAACCAATTGTAATTAAATATGCCAGTAAATGTTTGTTTGTCTAAACCAATATTAGTTTGACTTGTGGTCGCTAAACTAATACGAGTAGTTGGAAACATATATTTAGGAATAATTTTTTCGGTATTAAAAGGTGAGAATAGGCGAGGTATCGTTAACCTAAAATTGATACCTATTTCATTAATATCAAAAAATTGATCTCTATCATTAGCAGCATCTTTTGAAGCTCCAATAGAACCAACACCAGAAATTTCAAGTGTTTCGGCACCTCTAAATATGTTTCTTATTAATAAGCTAGGATTAAAAGATAGACCAACAGTTTGTATATTACTTTGCGAGGCTTCTGCACTAAAACCAAACCTAAATTTCTTTATTGGTGTTAAATATATATTTGTAGTTAAAGTGGTATCTGGGTTTTCAATATATTCTATGTTTGGGTACTTAAAAGTACGCAAATCACTTATTTTTCTATAAGTTCGGGTTCTATTAATATCTCTAAATACTTCTTTTGGTGTTATAAAAACAGCATTGGTTAATGCCTTTGGTTTAAAGCGCATTTTTCCTACGCTATATAAATTATAGCCATTGTAGTTAATCGAATCTGTAATTTCTTTATTTCTATTTTTAAAAGAGCCATTGGTGTATATGTTCACTTCTTTTACTTTATAAATATTAAAAGGCTCTCTTATTATAGTATCTTGTTGGCGAATGGCTCTATCTTTAATCTGTATTTCTAGATTTGCTTTTTTTGTTTGTTTAATAGTATCGACTTCAAAATAGAAGTAATCTTGATTAAAATGATAGACTCCCGAATTTCTCATTTCTGAAGTAATTCTGTCTTTTTCAGCTAATATTGATGCTGTTTTATACTGCTCTGCCGTTTTTATATAGGATTTAGACTTCGTAGATTGATAAAGTGAATCTACAACTGGAGATGCTATTTTTGTTTTTATGCTATCTATTAAATAGGGTTTGCCTGTTTTTACTTTATAATCTACAGTTACTTTTTTATTACTTTTATTAACACTATCATTTGAAGCTTCAACATCAAACCAACCGTTATTAAAATAGTAATTCTCTAATCTTTTAATAGATTTTTTTGTTAACGTATCATTTAAAATTACTGGTGCTTCACCTGTTCTTTTAAGCCATTTATTGAAATTGATGCGAGATTTTATGTACTGGTTATATTGCTTTTTTGATAAAAATCGTTCTAAACGTTTTTTTCGTTTTGGGTTCTTCTCCAGATTCGAAGCAACTATCGAATCTATATTTGGTCTGGCTAAATTATAAAGATTCAATCTTAGCGGAAACCCTATTAGGTAAGTATTGGGTTTTTGATAAATAAGATTTTTAGTTACTTCTGTTTTATCGACCTTATCATTAACAGTTATTATATTTTTAGTTAATAAATGTTCTTTTTGGGATAACCGTTTTACAGAGTCACAAGATTGAATAGTAACACTAACTATGAATAAGATAAATATTTTAAACGGTTTAAATTTCAATATAATGAGTTTTTATAGCTTTTTTTGTGCTAAAAACGAACTTGATTTGCGATCAAAAGTACATTTTTCAAGTGAAAAAAAATATAAATCTGAATACAAAAGCGCTGTAATAAAAATTTATGCTTTTCTTTATCAAATCATAATTAAAAAATAGCTTCAATTGTTTTTATGTTATCTAAAAATCAAATTAAAAATATAGTTCGTTTAAAGCATAAAAAACATAGAATAAAAGAAGGGCTTTTTATAGCAGAAGGGATTAAAGTAATTAACGAACTACTGCATTCTAATTTTAAGCTTAACGAATTATATACTACAGAATCTTTCAATAGTAATGCCAATCTTGATAATAAGTCTAATGAATTTCTAATTACTGAACAGGAATTGAAAAAAATTAGCTGTTTAACCACGCCTAATAAAGCATTAGCACTTTTTCAAATTCCTCATTCTAATCCTATAAATGAGAATAAACTCATTGTTGCGCTTGATGCCGTTAGAGATCCAGGGAATTTAGGGACAATTATTCGTCTTTGTGATTGGTTTGGAGTAAGCGATTTGATTTGTAATACTGAAACAGTAGATGCCTATAATCCTAAAGTGGTACAAGCAACAATGGGATCAATAACAAGAGTTAATATTAGTTATCTAGATTTACCTTCGTTTTTAAATAAAACTGAGGTGAATATTTATGGGGCTTTTATGGACGGTGATATTATTTATGAAAATAAATTACCAGATAAGGGCATTTTAATACTAGGAAACGAAGCAAATGGTATTTCTAAAGAAATAGAAAAAATTGTGAATAAGCGTATTTCTATTCCTCGTTTTGGAGCTTTAAGAGAAACAGAAAGTTTAAATGTAGCTACTGCAACCGCAATTTTATTAAGTGAATTTAGAAGAAGTTTTTGAATAAGCTATTAGCCTTTTGCTGTTAGTTTTTGGTTTAGAATTGATTTTTAAAAGCTAATAATTAGTTATTAATTTTATGTAATAGCAATTTTATACAAATTATATTTTTTAATTTTGCTAAAGGCTAAAGGCTAAAGGCTAAAGGCTAAAGGCTAAAGGCTAAAGGCTAAAGGCTAAAGGCTAAAGGCTAAAGGCTAAAGGCTAAAGGCTAAAGGCTAAAGGCTAAA